>CAZSGZ010000107.1:0-10974 GCA_964606455.1 uncultured Spirochaetales bacterium | reverse complement strand
TTTTCTGAGTATTCTGGAGAAATTTCTATTGTGTTTTAGCGGTTGATGCAGCATTCAATTTTTTTTGCCGCGACTCTATGCAGAAAAGCGACGGAAGCAATTTTACACTTGTGGGCCGAACCGGCGGCATACATAAAAATATTAGAATCAACAAATACCATCTGTCAAACCGGTCCCGGTTTTATGTGCATTATTTCTGCCTTCATCTGTTCTATATCAGACGCCGGTAAAGCCATGCTTGAAAGCCTTTTTACTGCTTCCACCGCTTCCTGTCCGCTTACAAGGCCATACTCAGTCTCGCAGGCACGCCGGATCAGATCACCGATACTCGTTTTCCGAAGAGCTGCTATTTGCTTTAGCAGTTTAAATTGATGCTCGGTAAATAAAATGGTGGTTTTCTTTGTAAGCTCCATATATGGCTCCATATACATAATAATAGTGCGGCCTTCAAAAATCAAGTTTATTTTTACGGTATGTTTCTTGTTTACAAATTGCTAATAATATTTACCAGCCGAAATCGAGTTTCGGTTTGTCGTGAAAATTGAAGCCCGATTCCCGGATCCCCTTTTCTCCCGCCTGTAAAATGGTCTTCCGCGCGCCGTTGTCCGGGGCCCGGTATTCGAGGCGGCCGAAACTGACGGTAACCCCTTTGAAGATGGTGTCCTCCACCACGACCATGCTCGACCCCGAGGCGCGCAGCTTCTGCCGCTCCTCCGATACCGCTCGGGCCAGTTCCGGAATTTCTTGCTGCAGTTCCGCGGCCTTCTCCGAAAGCTGCTCCTTCGCCCGCAGGATCCGGTCTTCGCTATGTCCTTCCCCGATAGCCGCCGTCAACTGGTCTAACTGCTCCTCCGTTTTGTTCTGTTCCTGCCGTTTATCTTCCAGCCGCTGCTTCGCCTCCCGGTATGCGCCCAGGCGGTCGGGAGGAATACCGATATCGACATGGGTGTGGGCCTCGTAGATGCTCCCGAGCTTCTTGCACCAGAGACTCCCGCCGACGACCATGTCGCCGGCGATAATTTCCGACCGCTTCCCGTTCAATACCAAATGCTTCCGGACTGACACATGGGAATGCATTACCGCCTCCTCTAAAAAGGCATGCCCGCCGCAGCGCACCGTGGAACTTTCGATATACTTGGAAAAAAGGTCTCCGCCGCATTCGATGAATCCGGACCCGTTCCCGTTGATACCCGTCTTCAGCAGCACATTGCCGCCGGCTGCCAGGCGGGCACGGCCCACGCCCTTCCCGACCTGAATTTCACCCCCGGCCTTTACCGTAAAGCCGTCGGCCACCGATCCGTTGATGACAACCGACCCTTCGAAGTCGATGTTGCCGGTTTCATAATTGACGTTCTCCACCGTTACCACCGGCTCGACCGTCACTTTTCCCTTATCAATTTTTACGTTCCCTTCGCAGGCCGCGTATAGCCGGTCTTTCTCGTCATTGAACCGGGTGTTTTCTCCCGCCTCGAGGCGGACTCCTTCGGTTTCGCTTTCCGCGGGGAGGGTCCGCCCCGTTACCGTAAACCCGTTTTCCGGCCGGATCGGCGGTAAAAGCTCCGCTAACAGCGATCCTTCATCGACGTTTTCGATAAAGTTCAGCTCTTTTAGGTTAATCCTGCCGAAATCCATCTCCAGGTACGGCCTTCCCCGGTTTGTATTGAAGTGATACAATACCCGTCCCGATTCCCCGTGTACCGGCCCCTTCCCCCGGGCTATTACCACCGGTGTATCGAACTCCCGGCGCAGCAGCAGTTTTTCGATCCGTTCCCGGTCAATCCCCCCGGTAATACCGAAATCCGCGGCCGCCTCCTCCACATCTTCCGCCGAGGGCGGAGCGGCCCCTTTTCTCGGCGGGTGCACCGTAACCGACGCGGACATTTCATCTTCCGCAATCTCCACTTCGATCTCCGATGCCAACCGCTTCCCCTCGGGCCACTCCACTAAGGGCATCGCGGTCCCGTCGGCCGATGCAATCAGTTCCCGGAGACGTTTCGAACTGATCTTCGGCACACCGAGCATCCGCATCCGCCCCTCGATCTCTTCAAAATAGACCGGTTTCCCCTTCTCCGCCGGAGGATATACCGCGAGATAGGCCCAGCCTTTTCGGTAAAAGAGGTCGAAACTGCCGTCGAATACATTGTGTTTTCCCATTTCCGTCTAGTATATCGGCATCTAAAAGATAATTATTGACCGGCAGGCTATACATCCGATAGGATGCGGCATGGATACCGAAAATACAATACGTTTTTCCAATTCCGAAGAGTTACCCGAACTTCGGGATGAAAGCGTCGATTTGGTCGTGACCTCGCCGCCGTATCCGATGATAGAAATGTGGGATGAATGTTTCTCGAGCTGGGACGCGTCGATAGAACAATCGCTTTCAGAACAGGACGGAAACAAATCCTTTGAACGTATGCATACAAAGTTAGACGCTGTATGGGAAGAATGCGCGAGGGTCCTCAAACAAGGTGCCTTTGCATGCATCAATATTGGAGATGCCACCAGAAAAATCGGAGATCAATTTAAACTATATTCCAATCACAGCAGGATTACCCGAAAATTCATCGAGCTTGGATTTGACTGCTTACCGCTTGTTTTATGGCGGAAGCAGACAAACGCTCCTAACAAATTTATGGGATCGGGCATGCTGCCCTCCGGCGCGTATGTTACCCTTGAACATGAATATATCTTAATTTTCCGGAAAGGGCGGAAAAGAAAATGGAAAGAAGCTGAAAAAGAAAAACGGCAGGAAAGCGCGTTTTTTTGGGAAGAACGCAACAACTGGTTCTCGGATGTTTGGGATTTCAAAGGGACACAGCAAACTATTCTTTCGCCAAAAACAAGGAAGCGGAGTGCCGCGTACCCCGTTGAGCTGGCGCACAGAATTATCAATATGTACTCGCTGAAAGATGATGTTGTTGTAGACCCTTTTCTCGGCACCGGAACGACCTTGAATGCTTGCATGTTAAATAAACGGCAGTGCAGGGGGTATGAAATTGACGCTTCCCTTGCAGACATCATTTTAGAGAATGCCGCGTCCTTTTCAAAAACAATAAACAGCTTTATCGAAGACAGATACCAAGCGCATCTTCGGTTCATGGAAAATTACAGTGTAAAGAAAGGACCTCCCAAATACACCAATGTGCATCATCATTTTCCCGTAGTTACTAATCAAGAAACAAAGTTAAAATTAGAAACCCTGCAAACAATGTCTATCGAGGGCACCGCAATTCGCTGTTCCTACGGCACGTACGACGGCGGGTTCCGATTACCTTCCATACAATCCGAAAAAAAAAGACAAGGGGGACAGCAGGCCGAGCTGTTTAGCGTATAGGATTCCTTCAATATTTGATAGTATGTATGCCGGGAGGAAACATATGAACATATCGGAAAACGTCATTGGGCTGATAGGAAATACACCGCTTGTCCGTCTGAATAAAATTACCGCCGGGGCTTTCGCGGAAGTGGCGGTTAAACTCGAATGGTTCAATCCCCTGTCGAGCGTAAAAGACCGTATCGCCGCGGCCATGATCGAAGCCGGGGAGCAATCGGGGCGCGTGAAGCAGGGAACGGTAATTGTGGAGCCGACGAGCGGCAATACCGGGATAGGCCTCGCTTTCGTGGCCGCGGCAAAAGGGTACCGGCTGTTCCTGACCATGCCGGATACGATGAGCATGGAACGGCGAAAACTCCTGAAAGCGCTCGGAGCGGAACTGGTACTGACCGAGGGGGCAAAAGGAATGAAAGGGGCGATAGCGAAGGCGGAGGAAATCGCTGCGGAACTGCCGGACGCTTTTATACCGCAGCAATTTACAAATCCGGCGAACCCGGAAATTCATCGAAGGACCACCGCGGAAGAAATCTGGCGCGATACCGGCGGCGGCGTCGATATTTTTGTATGCGGAGTGGGGACCGGAGGGACGATAACCGGTGTCGGAGAGCTGCTTACAAGCCGCAAACCGGATGTTCAAATTATCGCCGTGGAACCCGCCGCTTCGCCGGTCCTGTCGGGAGGCAAAGCGGGCCCGCATAAGATCCAGGGTATCGGCGCGGGATTCATCCCCGATGTGCTGAACAGGGACGTCATCGGTGAAGTTATCCAGGTGGAAGAAGCCGCCGCCGGAGATACCGCCCGCCGCCTCGCGAAAGAGGAGGGGCTGCCCGTAGGAATATCCTCCGGCGCGGCGGTATGGGCTGCAGTGGAAGTTGCGAAACGGAAGGAAAACAGCGGGAAGCTAATCGTTACCATAAGCCCCAGCGCGGCGGAACGCTATTTAAGCACCTGGCTTTTCGAAGATGTCGAAGGAGAATAGAATGGCACAAAAAAACTATCATTTCGAGACCCTATCGCTGCACGCGGGACAAGAAGAAGCGGACGCGGCGACCCTTGCCAGGGGGGTTCCCGTTCACCGGAGTAGTTCATATTTGTTTAAAAGCACCGACCACGCCGCCGCCCTTTTCGCTCTGAAGGAACCGGGAAACATCTACACGCGCCTCGGGGGGCCGACGCAGGATGTACTCGAACGGCGGATAAGCGCCTTGGAAGGGGGCGCGGCGTCCGTCGCCTTCGCTTCGGGTACGAGCGCGATTTACAACACCATCGTAACGATTACGAAACAGGGCGATGAAATTGTTTCCGCAAACAACCTGTACGGCGGAACATACACGATGTTCGACGCCATCCTTCCCAATTTCGGAATAACGACCACATTCGTCGATCCGAAACGGCCGCTCAATTTTAAAGAAGCGATTACCGAGAAAACGAAACTGGTCTACATCGAAACTATCGGAAATCCCGTCCTCGACTTTACCGATATCAAGGAAGCAGCGGACATTGCCCACGCCCATGCCGTTCCTCTTGTTGTAGACGGTACGTTTACGACACCGTATCTGCTCCGTACAATCGACTACGGTGCCGACATCGTAATCAATTCCCTTACCAAATGGATCGGCGGGCACGGCACTGCCATCGGGGGCATTGTAACGGATTCCGGAAATTTCCGGTGGGACAAGGGTAATTTCCCGTTATTCAACGACCCGGACCCGAATTACCACGGGCTGCGGTGGGCGCATGATCTCCCACCGGAGCTCAGCCCCGTTTCCTTCGCCCTTCGCCTCCGTACGGTGCCCCTTCGGAACTTGGGAGCGGCAATTTCCCCGGACAACGCGTGGATCTTTTTACAGGGTTCGGAAACACTGCCCCTGCGGATGGCAAAGCATTCGGAAAACGCCCTGCGTGTTGCCGAGTTTCTTGCAAACGACGGCAGGACGGCGTGGGTGCGTTATCCGGGCCTGAAGGGGGACCCGGCGTACGAAACCGCGTCGAAGTATCTGGACAAAGGCGCCGGAGGCATGGTGGTCTTCGGTATCAAAGGCGGCTTTGAGGCCGCGGTCAAGCTTATCGACAACATCACCCTGTTCTCCCACCTAGCCAATGTCGGGGACGCGAAAAGCCTTATTCTCCATCCCTCATCCACATCCCATTCCCAGCTGAACGAAGAACAGCAGAAAGCCGGCGGCCTTACCCCGGAGCTCGTCCGCCTTTCCGTGGGGCTCGAACACATCGACGATATCCTGTCCGCGCTCGACGAAGGACTGGCGATATCACAGCGGTAACGGAATAAGCATGTTTCTCCTAGAAAAACCCTACGTATCGGACTTCCTCAAGAAAACACTGCAGGAGGAGGGCATTCCCGTCGTTCACACCGAAACAGCTTCCGGGTTCGGGATATATGAAGGAACGAATCTCGTCGGCGAGAAGGAAGCGGCCGCGAAAATCAGAAATAATGAAAATTCCCGTGTCTACATGACATCGGAAAATGCCATCGAGTGGGCGGCGCGGCACCTGGATTCCGGAGGGCTTCCGGAAAAAATTCAGCTGTTTAAAAACAAAGCGGAATTCCGGAAGCTGACGAGGCCGCTGTTTCCCGGTTTCGCATTCAGAGAAGTCGCACTCGAAGGGCTTCGAGATTTCCCCTGCTCCGATTTCCCCCTGCCCTTTATCGTCAAACCGGCGGTTGGATTTTTCAGCATGGGAGTGTATCAGGTTTCCGGCTGCGGCGAGTGGAACGGCATTGTGCAATCGATTAATCGGGAAATTAATGCACTGAAAGGGATATACCCGGACAGTGTACTCGACACGGGGACCTTTCTTGTCGAACAGTGCATCTTCGGCGAGGAGTTTGCCGTTGACGCCTACTTTGACGGCGACGGCGAACCGGTTATTGTAGGGATTTACAAACATATCTTTTCCTCGGAACAGGATGTAGGCGACCGGGTCTATTCGACATCGGCGGAAATCGTCCGGAACAACCTGGAAGAGTTTATATCCTTCACCGGGGAAATCGGAAGGGCCGCGGGTGTGCGGAATTTTCCCGTCCATATCGAACTGCGGCGGGACAGCAGCGGCAGCCTTCTGCCGATCGAGGTAAATCCCATGCGCTTCGGCGGCTGGTGCACCACCGCGGACTGCACTTTTCACGCCTTCGGCTTCAACCCCTATGTCTATTACTACCGCGGCCTGAAACCGGACTGGCCGGAGCTTCTCCGCGGAAAGGACGGAAACCGGTTCAGCATCATCGTCCTGGATAACTCTACCGGGATACATGAACGGGACATTGTCTCGTTCGATTACGAAACACTTTGTTCATCTTTTGAACATCCTATAGAGCTTCGGAAGATCGACTGGAAAGAGTACCCCGTATTCGGTTTCCTCTTTGTTGAAACACCTGCATCCGCCGAGAGAGAGCTGGAAAACATTCTGCATTCGAATTTACGGGAATTTGTTACTATTTCACGGTAAAAACACTATACTTGCAGTTGTGACGGAACTTTCGGAAAAACAGAAGCAGATTCTGTCCTCCTTTCTGCGCTTTCTCCTTCTGTTAGGGGGGGTTGCGTATGTGCCCAGTGTTATTGCATGCATAAAAGACAGTCTGTACCTGCTGGCTGTAATCGATACCTTTGCGTTTGTGGTGGTTGCGGTGGTCGCGTTTCATCGGGGGATGCCCCATCATGTCCGTCTTTGGATTTCGGTTATTGTAACCCTCTTTATAGGCGGGGCAGTGCTGTTTACCACCGGCAACGACGGCGCCGGACATCTTTGGCTTATCTGCAGCGTGGTCATCTCCTCCCTCTTCGGAAGTTTAAAGATTGTAATTTTCACGATAGCCCTTTCCGAAATAACGATGCTGATCTACGGATTAGCCGTCTACTTCGGAATAATTGAATCCTCCACGACTGTCATCAGCTTGATCGCCATCTCCTCTAACCTGCTCGTCATCTCCATCGCCCTCTCCCTCATCATCCACCGTCTCCTTCAATCCATAGCGGAGGAACTGGAATCGAAGGAAGGGCTGCTTCAGCTTCTGCACCATCGGGTCAGAAACAACATGCAGACAGTCGAAAGCCTGATAGCGCTGGAACAGGAGCGGGACGACAGCCGGCTATCGAGAAGGGTAGCGGCTATATCGGCGGCAAACAATCTGATCCTCTCAAACCCCTCCGACCCCGCGGTATTGTTACATGAACTGCTGCAGGCCCTTATCCGCCCGGGAATCGACAAGATCGAAGCCGGAAGCGATCTGCGGATCTCACCGGAACAAGCCCCCGAACTCGCGGTTACTTTCAGCGACCTTATATCCGTCTTCCCGGACACCGAAGCGGTGACCGCCGATCTGTCACAGCGGGATCAGGTGCTTTTTCATGCAGGCAAATCCCTGCGTAATCCGGAGGCGGTCGGAAAAAAACTAAAAGAACTGCTGATCCATCCGGAGTGGGTTGAAGTATTGCCGGAAGCAAGTATGATTAGGATACAACTTCGTGAAATGACGTCTTCAGAATAGAAATATACTGGACTGAGAGCCTCGGAAAAGAAGACGAGATAAACCGGTACGAGCTGTTTCATCTAATGAAAGAGTGACCCGCGGCGTAACAGCCTCTTCCATCAGGTTATCAAATTCATTATGTCTCTCTTTGCATAGAGCACCCGATAAATTTCAACTTTTTTTTCCGGTTCCCGTACTATATAGAAAACGGCATAATTATTTACCGGGAAGAATCTGTATTCTTCCTTAAGCGGCTTGATTGCATGATAAAGTGGATGGGAATAGGGAAACTGCTTTAAGGATACGATTGATTTTTCAATCTCATCCAGCAGCTTCATTGCGGCATACGGAGAGTACAGATTATCTAATATGTACGAAATAATACCGTTTAGATCTTTTTGCGCCAAAGGAAGATAGAGGATTTCATACATTTTTTTCTTTTATTTTCGATTCCAGTGTTTTCCGTAATTCGTCGAAGACCTCCTTGTGGGAAAAGCGTTCCCTATTTTCCGCAGCCTCCAACTCCGCTTCTTTCAGTTTATAGTACACTTCACTCTCAAAATTCAAACGTTCGTAGGCTTCAAAACTCATAACAACCATTTCGCCGTACCCGTTTTTCGTCAGGAATACAGGTTCGGAGCTTTCATGGACAATTTTTGATATTTCCGCAAAATTGTTCCGAAGATCCGATATCGGTCTGATGTGCCGCATTTGTAATTACCTCCCCAATTTTATAGTTAAATCTTATCATAATTATGATAACTAATACAACTCAATCCTTTGATCGCAGCAGGCGGCACTGAATACATCTTACTACATTGCGATTTTCTCAAACCGCGGCTATACTCGCCGTATAGCAGGAGGTTAAATAATGAAACATACCGCTGTTATCATCATGCTGTGCGTTTTCCCGCTCATCGGCTGCAAATCGAACATGCCTGCTTTCGAGCGAGGAGATAAAAGTAATCCGCGGAAGGTTCTCATTGCAGCGGAAGACAGCGCATTCAAGCGGAACGTTGTCGAGCAGCTGATTGAAACCCTCGGGACTGACGATTGGTATTTCAAGGTCCTTGGTACCGACAGCTTGCCGGAAACGGACATCGGGCAGTACGGTGCCGTTCTACTGATCTGCAAGATGACCGGCGGCCGGGTGGAAACGCGGACGAGGACATTCATTAATGAGCAACCCGACAATTCGAAAACAATCCTCCTGCTGACGACGGGCGGGAAAGGTTCTATTCCCGACGGGGCACGAGGCGATACCGGAAGCGTGGACGCCGTCAGTTCGCCGTCGAAAACCGATTCTCCGGACGAGATGGTAGACGAGTTAGCGGCCTTGCTTCGGGAGCGGTTCTAATCGGCAGCTGCTTATGTTTCAATTTATACGTAACCGCATTAAAAAAGTATACGTAACATTTCCCGGCCCTTACTGGGTGCTTATTGCGTCCACCTTTGTGGACAGGCTCGGGGGGACCATGATGTACCCCTTTTTCACCCTCTACGTTACCAAAAAATTCAATGTCGGAATGACCGAGGCGGGTCTGCTCTTAGGTGTTTTCGCAATCGCCGAAATGCTCGGAGGTGTTTTAGGCGGCGCCTTAAGCGATAAATTCGGGCGAAAAATCATCCTGCTGTTCGGACTCACGGCAAGCGGTCTGAGCAGCATTGCCATGGGCTTAGCCGGTGAGTTGTACCAATTTTATATGTTCGCGGCGGTGGCCGGATTTTTAGGGCACATCGGCGGGCCCGCCCGGATGGTGATGGTGGCGGACCTGCTTCCCGAAGAAAAGCAGGCATCCGGATACGGGCTGATGCGGGTGGCCGGGAACCTCGCCTGGGTAATCGGTCCCTCTATAGGAGGACTGTTGGCCCTCAGGTCCTACTTTTATATTTTTTTGGCCGATGCTGTATCGAGCATCATAACGGCAGTCATCGTCATCATCAAACTGCCCGAAACAAGACCGGAGCAGTCCGAAGCAGCGAAGAGCGAATCGTTTATACAAACACTCCGCGGATATTTTCGGGTACTGAAAGATAAAATCTACATAGCATATATTCTTATTTCCATCATTATGCTCCTCGTCTATCAGCAGCTCTACGGTGCCTTTCCCGTCTACCTGCGGGACGTTCACGGCATTTCGGAACGCCATTACGGGATCATCATGAGCATCAATGCCCTAGTGGTTGTTATCTTTCAGTTCCGTATGACGAAATGGATCTCAAAGAAAGACCCGATGAAAATGATGGCCTTAGGTACGCTGTGTTTCCTCATCGGCTACACAGCGTTCGGTTTCATACAGGGTTTCCTCTTTTTTATTGCGATAGTTCTCTTGATCACATTCGGCGAGATGATCATCGTTCCCGTCGGACAGGCCCTGGTGGCCCGGCTGTCGCCGGTGGAGATGCGGGGCCGATACATGGGGGTGTTCGAGCTTTCCTGGAGTCTTCCCGCCATGGCCGGGCCCTACCTGGCGGGACTTATCATGGACAACTACAATCCAAATCTGCTCTGGTATATTTCCGGATTCATATCAGCCGCGGCGCTGATCGGCTTTCTGCTGCTGGCGGGAAAATCGAAAAGAAGGTTGAACGCTAATCCTGAAAGTGAATAGACGGAAACCGTCGCCGCGGTTCAGCCTATATCATTTTATCTCTATACACGTCCTCATAATCTTCTATCTTCATCTTTTCTATGGTCACTCTTACCCTCTTTCGCGCTCATAGATCTAAGATCAGAGTTCCGTAAACAGTTCGTGTATATTCCCGTCAGGGTCGGCAAACAGAGCGGACCCCCTCATTCTCAAATTCAACATATTCACCGAGGTCATTGATAATCGGAAAGCCGAGGATTTCATCGTAGAAAACTTTCATCCCTTCGATGTTTTCGGTCCAGATTGTTATTAAACTGATTTTAGGGTTCATTTTCATTCTCCCAGTGCTTTTGAAAAACTATCTATGGCCTCGAATATTCTCAGTTTTATCTCCTCGTCATCCATAATATCGTCAATAACAGCCTGAATAATATCCCGCAGGAGCTCCTTATCATTTTACTTCTATAGTTTTATGGTATACTTCGAGAGCATTTTGGGCGGTAATATAAACGGTGCTGCTCAATCCCTCTCCTTTAAGCGTTTAAACACATCCT
>CAZSGZ010000106.1:7902-10986 GCA_964606455.1 uncultured Spirochaetales bacterium | reverse complement strand
TCCCTTTATTTACAATTACCGCTTTTTCAGCAATATACGATCAAGAACGATATTGCTACGACGTTACATTAACAATTTCCGGAATGGACCCGGAACAAGGAGCTATTATGTCTAAGAACATTTATGTTGGAAACCTCAGCTACGAGGCAAATGAGCAGGAACTGGAAAGCATGTTTACCGAATACGGTGAAGTAAGCAGTGTGAGGATTATTACCGACCGTGACACAAACCGGTCGAAGGGCTTTGGTTTTGTAGAAATGCCCGACGGTTCCGCCGCGGACAACGCTATTTCCGCCTTAAACGGCAAAGAATGGAAAAGCCGGCAGATGAAAGTAAACGAAGCGCGGTCGAGATAAGACTGCCTTCCCTAGTGCCGCGCGAAGCCCGCGTCGGCATTATAGAAGAACTATGGAAAGCAGCCGGTTATATCGGCTGCTTTTTTAGGAGTTAATTTGTCAAAAAATTTTTATTCACAGGAAAAACGGAAAAAAGAATTAAAAAAGAAGAAAAAGAAAGAAGCAAAGCTGGAAAAAAAACGGCAGAAAGCAGACGAGACGCCGGAAACCGGCGACGATGAAGCACGGGAAACTACAGAAGGAGAATAGTGCGGTGTCACAGCTTGACGGAAAAAGAGAAAACCCACTGAAAGTCGTTTACCGTGTTCCCGGCAATATGATCAAAATTCTCGATGTGAATCCAGTACAGATGCGTGCCGATGCTGAACATTTCGGAAAGAAGTTTTCCCGGAAGAAAAAAAGATGAAACCTTACCGTAAAAGTGGGTAATAATTTTCTTTTCCGCTAAACCGCTCGGGGCCGTCATTGCAGCTGCATCCCAGTCCGACCGGTACGGTGTGTCAATACTAATTTCACCTTTATCAATAATTGCCACATCCGAGCCCGCCTGAAAAAAACCGAACATTTCGTATCCTGCATGAAAGAAAAAGACATTCGCATCGGGGGCATATTGATACCCGATGGTGTCATAGATGAGTTTCCTCGAACCGATGTAGTTGGACATAAAACGCCGTTCCACAATTAAATCCGGCTGGCCTTCCATAAGATACAGCCAAGGGTCCGCGAGGGCCCATTCGAAACCTCCGGAGATATAGCCGGGACCCGCGGGAATTTTTCCTTCAAGGCCGAGAAGGTATCCGTTTGCCTGAGGAATGTTTTCACCATATTCATCCTTTTCATATTTCGCGGTGAGGGTGTCTAAAAGGAGCTGACCGTATAAGTTGACCCAGCGGTAGGGGTTGATATTTAGCTCGGCAGAAAAAACAATATTACCGTAACGGTCGTCTAAAAAATAATTATGATAAACCATAAAGGGGTTGAGGAATTTTATATCACTGCCTTTTCCCTCGTATATAAGCCCTTCCGATATTGCAAGGGTGAATCTCCTGAAGAAGCGGAATTCCAAACGATGAGCAATGAATGCTTTTGACAATTCCGCCAACTCAGTCTCGTTTTCCCAATGTTCCAGGTCCAAATAGACCGTAGAAAATTTAAACGCCTTCCAGTATGTTGAGAACCCGAGGCCTTCATGAAAGTCCATATTGTCCGAAAGGAGGAAATTGCCGGTAATTCCGTTACCCCAGGAATAGAGGTCGCGGCCGAACCGAAAATTCCAATGATTGCCTCCGGCAGACAGGAATGCACGGTATGGGAAATTAGCATCCAGCTCTCCTAAATTGGAAAAAATGTTTGAATAATTGTCCGCTTTCATTTCAACTACAAAAGGATCTTTCCGAAAGGGAAAATCCATAATCCCGTAGAGGAAATCGGCCGTCCACATTTCAAGCCGGACCCTGAATAAGGGCAGCCGGCTGCTGTAACCGTACTCCCAGTCCATATAATTTTGGTTGCTGTGCAGGTATGTTTCCAGGTTTGCTTCCAGGGAAATGTCCGCGGCAAAACCTTCATCTTCGCCGTAAAGTGTCCGCGGATTCAGTCTGTTTTCCAGATAGGCATATGTATTCATGCCGGCGGCGGAAAGTTTCCGTTTATCTATCAAATCGAAAGCTTTCTGTAGTTCATTACCGGAAAATGGCCTCGAACCGGAAGGCGGGGCAAAGCCCTGTTCGAGAAACAAGGCACTGAGTGCACTGTATACCCCATCGCCTACCGGATACAATTGCTGGCCATTTTGAGCGCTTATAAAACCGGTGCAGGTGAAAAAGAGACCATATACCATTAGTTTCACCAGCTTTGGCATTAGCGACTATTTTACTCAACTACCAGTGGATTGTCAATGTGATTTTTTTTTTTAACTTTTGACCCGGCTGACGCTTATAAAAAATGCCGGCAGCTGCCGGGGGACAGACTGCCGGCCGTGTAAATTCTTATACCTATGGCTACTTCTGCAGTCCGAAGGGCCATGCACACAATCCGCCTTCCATGACCTTTACATTTGTGTAGCCCTGTCCTAGAAGAAAGCAGGAAGCCTCGTATCCCCGGAGGGATATTTTACAGTACACGATTATTTCTTTGTTCTTGTCTTTTGGAAGTTTGTCCAAACTTGTGCGGAGTTTCCCAAGAGGAATAAGGGTTTCTCCGAGTCCTAAGCGCATTTCGTCGTATTCATCCTGTCCGCGAACATCTAAGAGGAGCAGGTCATCTCCCGCGTCGATTTTTTTCTTTACGTCCACGGTTGAAATACCCGTCATGTAGCCCCGCCACTTGTTTTCCAGTACGTGAATACCCGCGATAAAATTGTCGATTGCCGGGGAGAAGGGAGGCGCGTACGGGAGGTCTAAATTAACGAGGTGGGAAATGCACAGGCGGCCGTGAAGGGCCATCGCGCCGATACTGATCCGTTTCGATACATCTCCGGGACCAACTGCCTGCAGCCCTAAAAACTTGCCCGTGGTTTTATCGGCAAGCAGTTTCATGATAATCGGTTTTCCCCCCATAAATCCGGGTTTGTCCGGTGCCGCGTGAACTGCCGTAATGAGGTTGGCATATCCTTCTTTCATGGCCATTTTCTCGGAAAGCCCGGAGCTGCCCGCGCAGTAATCGAAAACCTTGCAGATACCGGTGCCTACAAATCCTTCGTATTCCTGAATATTGCCGAATGCGACAT
>CAZSGZ010000106.1:0-7892 GCA_964606455.1 uncultured Spirochaetales bacterium | reverse complement strand
ACATTTTGGGCGACAACTCTCCCCTGCAGGTTCGCCGCGTCGCCCATCGGCCAATGCTGTTTATTCTGCGTTATTAAGTTGGTAACTTCGACACAGTCTCCCGCGGCGTAAATATCGGGATCATCGGTCTGCATAAAACGGTTAACGCTGATTCCGCCTGCCAAGCCGATTCGAAGGCCGGCGTCTTTTGCCAAATGAGCATTCGGCCGCACCCCGATGGAAACGACGGCAAGTTCGCATTCCAGTGTTTCGCCGGTTGCCAGATCGACCCCGGTAACTTTCCCGTCTTTGCCGGTAAATCCGCACACTTCGGTACCGGTCATGACCTTAACGCCTTTCGACACGAGATGGTTTTCCACCAGTTTCGCCATGTCCCAGTCAAGGAAGGGGAGCACCTGGTCGAGCATGTCAACAATGGTAATATCGATGCCCGCGAGCTGAAGGGCTTCGCAGGTTTCAATACCGATAAGTCCGCCGCCGATAACAACGGCCTTCGATATTTTTTTCTCAACGGCAAACTGCTTTAAAAAATCAGCGTCTTCCATACTCTGCAGTGTACTGATATTTTCCAGGTCTTTTCCCGGGAAATTGGGGAAGATCGGGCTTGCTCCGGTTGTCAGGACCAGCTTGTCGTACGGGGCGGTCATTTCTTTTCCCGTTTCCAGATTAACCGCGGTTACCGTCTTCTCCTCCCTGTTGATTTTCGTAACTTCGGTATTGACGATTGCCTTGATGTCCTTTACGTTCGAGAAAAAGCTTGAATCCCGCACGGCACCGGTGGGCGTTGCAATCAGCATGTTCCGGTCGTCGAAAACACCCCCAACAAAATACGGGTAGCCGCAGGATGCCATACTTAAGTATTTCCCTTTTTGAATGATGGTGATGTCCGCGTCCGGATCGAGCCTTCGAATTTTCGAAGCGGTCTTCGGCCCGGCGGCGGACCCCCCAACAATAACAACTTTTTTCGCCATACTATACTCCTTTTTGTGATAATGAGAATCTTTTACAATAAAATTGTACCCTGCTTCAGCTGTACCGTCAAGGAAGAAAAAAACGGCTATACCGAATGAGCGGACGCGGAGTAGGGGATAACAATGCGGAATTCGGTTCCGCCGTTTCGCTTAATCTCGAGAGAGCCTCGCAGCTGGTCGGTAAGTGAACGTATGAGCAGCATTCCTAAGCCTGAACCGTTTCCCGCTATAACCGTTTCCGGTATACCGATACCGTTGTCCGTGTAGTGAAGCAGTATGGCTGTCTCGGCGGATTTGGTAAGTGTAACCTTAATTGAGCCGGAAGTATTTTCCGTAAAGGCATGTTTCAGCGAATTGGTCAGCAGTTCATTCACGATAATCCCGATGGTTGAAAGCAGTTTCGGATTGAGTATGAGGGTATCAAATTCGGTTGTAAGATTGAGAGTTTGATTTCCGGTGTTTATTCGGATAATTTCCCGCATAAGGGGCCCTAGAAAATCTTCAGCGGCCATCGCATTTTCGGGCCCCTGCCGGTAGAGTTTTTCATAGAGAAAGTGCATGCTGTGCAGTCTGTTTTTTGCATCGAGTAAGACCCGGGAAGCCTCCGGATTGTCAATTTCAGCGGCCTGAAGCCGCAGCAGACCTTCGATGGAAGCCATGTTGTTTTTTATCCGGTGATGGACCTCCCGCAGCATCAGCTCTTTTTCATGAAATTGATTGTGCAGTTTTTCCCGCATCACGTTAACGGCCCGCGACAGGTATTCGAGTTCATCGTTACCGGAACGTTTCCGTGAAAATGAAAACGGGGTGGAAAGCGAGGATGAATCATCGTTTTTTAGAAACTCGGCAAAACCGTGCAAATGTCTACCCACAAGAGCGTGGAACAGCACCGAAATGGCGGCGGCAATAAGCACTGCCGAAATAAGTTGAAAGAGCAGAAAAGAAATTTCGTTTGCCAAAACGTCAGCCTTCAGCCGGCTTAAGTTAATGTAAAGCGTCATGCTGCCGAGTTCCAGCTGCACATCTTTATACTCGTATGTAAGGACTTCCCGGTGTGGAAGCAAATCCGCCGCCGTACCTTCGGAAACCGTGCCGGCGGGACCAATAAACAACGTCCCTTCGTCATCAATTACCTCAACCCTGTCGATATATGGGAATTTTGCTATGCTGTCGACCTGCTGCTGCAGCAGCTGATAATTGGTAAGCCAGAGGCTTGAAACAAGAAAGGGAAGATGGCTTTGCTCAATCTGGTGGATTTCTCCGGATATCCGCTGTGTTTCCCTGCGATAAGAGGAAATAATCTTAATAGGAGTAAAAACAGCGGATAACAGAAAAACCAGAAAAAAAGTGTAGATAGTGAACTTTCTAGCGATCGACATACATAACTGCCCCGGTAGTTTTTTCAACTATTTCCCGGTAGGTGCCGTCGTCTTTCATTTCTTTCAGGGCGCCTGCTATCCGTTCCGCTAAGGCACTGTGCTGTTTATGCACATACAAATACATTTCCCTGCTCTCGAGGGGCGGTTCGAGATGACGGATCCCGGAGTATCCTAATTCATGCAGCAGCGCGTACCCCGTTAGTTTCGAATACAGGGCAATGTCGATCCGGTTTTTAGAGAGCATCCGAAACAGTTCCCGTTCAGTAGGCACATACACAACGTGCGGAAAGCCGCGAGTATTGTTTTCCAAAATTTTCCAACCCTTGACAATGCCGATGTGCAGGTCCCGGATACTTTCCCATCCGTCGATTACAAATTCGTTATTGGAAAACGCCACGAAGTGCATGGTCATGTTCGACTCTGGGACCTGAACGAGATTCGGAAAATTCTGTTCCATCCCGGCAATTCTGTTAATTTCAGCGTCGAGCAGGCCGGCATTGACATCCACGAGGGATTTTTCCGTCGGCGTGTATACAATTTCCGCTTTCATTCCGATACGCCGAAATGCCTCGATGAGTATCCTGTCGAGCATACCGGCTTCATCCGGGTTCGAGAGTAAATTCCTGTAGGACGTACTGATGGTAAATGTTTTTTCCTGTCCTGCCGCGCTTCCGGCAAGGAGAAAAACAAAAATACCAAGTATTGCAAACTTTTTCATTGTGTGCATAAAATAAACATAATTTACGTATATATAATATAGGAGTTTTTAAACATAGTCAATGAAAATTTTATTGTCTGGTTTGTTTACTTTAACCTTCTCATAAACGAAATAAGCAGAGAAATAAGAAACCCGATGCCCAAGATGCCGGCGATACCGAAGCCGGCGAGGCCGATAAGGGGTATGCCGTGGATTCGCGGCGGCGTATTCGACTGTATGATGAGGGATGAACTGATGAGCAGGGCGGCTAAAACGATGCCGAAAATCAGCCGGTATCCCACTCTGTCGATTGTGTGCCTGAAGGCGCGAAGCCCGACAATGCGGAAGGACATGGTCAGTTTGCCGGTTTTTGCCTGCTTCATCAGGGTCCTGAGATCGACGGGAAAATCCTGCAGCAGCGATTTGTAGTTGAGGCTCGACTCGTATATTTCATTCGCCAGCCGTTTCGGCTGAAATTGTTCCGTAATCAGTTTTTTTGAAAAGGGTTTGAACAGACGTATTAAATTGAATTTCGGATACAGGTACAGGCCGATCCCTTCTACCGCGATTATTGCCTTGGACATGAGAAGCAGGTTCGACGGAATAACAAGTCCGTAGTTGCGCATCAATGTGATCAAGTCCATAAATAACGCGGCAATGTCGAAATCTTCAAGAGACAGGTCAATGTACTCTTCGAGCAGGTCATAAACCCGAATCTCGAGTTCTTCAATATTGACCGGACCGGTCCGTTTGGTCATCTGCAGGAGCGCCTTGGTTACTTTCGCGGCATCCCGGTTTACCAGGCCTAACAGCATAAAGCTCAAGGCTTCTTTCTCTTTCGGACGGATCCGCCCCATCATCCCGAAGTCGAGAAAGCAGACGACATTGTTGTTCTGGATAAGAATATTGCCGGGATGCGGGTCGGCATGAAAAAAACCGTGAATGAATATCTGTTCCATCATCAGGTCGGCAACCCGCTGGGCAAGGATTTTTTCATTGTACTGAAGTTTGGTCTGTTCTTTCAGGATGGAAACTTTCACGCCGTCGACAAAATCCATTGTTAAAATACGCCGGGTGGAATAATCGGCATATACTTGGGGAACAAAAATCTTATTTTGTCTTCCTTTAAAAATATTATCGAATTTCTGGAGATGCAGCAGTTCCCGGCGGAAGTTGAGTTCAATTTTCAGCTGGACCCGAAACTCCTCGATAAGTCCGGAGATATTGAAAAACCGGGTTTCAGGAAGATACCGCTCGACCCGCGCGGCCAGACCGGCCAATATCTCGAGGTCGATATCGATAATCCGTTCTATTCCCGGACGCTGGACTTTTACCGCCACCTTTTTGCCGTCTGCCAGTTCGGCCTGGTGCACTTGCGCGATAGAAGCCGAGGCAACGGGTTTCATCTGGAAGTTGCTGAAAACATCATCCGCATTCTTATGAAACTCCCGCCGAATGACCTTCCGGACCCCCTTTTCGGAAATAGGCGGGACCCGGTCCTGCAGCTTCACAAGTTCGATAATTAATTTTTCCGGCAGAAGGTCGGTCCGGTTGCTTAACAGCTGTCCGAATTTAATGAATGTAGGGCCCAGTTCCTCTAACGCGAGGCGTATCCGTTCCCATTCAGACATTTTATTTACTGCAAGTGTTTTTTTCCGGGCCACAATGTTCTGCAGTATTTTGATACTCTTGTCGAGGCGTAAAACCTTCACATATTCGGTAAGGTGATAAGCAACAAGGATAGAAACAATCTCCTGCAGCCGCCTTGCGTGGGAATAGGTCTTTTTCAAGAGCATTTTTTTCTTCTTTTTGTCAGGAAAAAGGCGTAACTGCAGCATGGCCCTATTGTACGGAAAACGAAAAGAAAATCAACTGTTGTCATTTAGCCGTTTGCGTATTACAGTACACGTACTGTGAAACGCAAAAACGTTCTCTATTGGCTTATTTTAGTCCTCCTCACCGGTCTTGGGTTCGCGGGAAATATTTTTAAAGTGACCCTTTTTTACAATGTCGATTTGATCTTCGGCAGTTTTTTCGTCATGCTGATAATATCCCTCTACGGGCCTGTCTGGGGGGGTATTGCGGGTGTTATCGCCGCTTCGTATACCTATGTCCTATGGAACCATCCGTATGCCATTATCATTTTCACCTGCGAAGCACTCTTTGTAGGCATTATTTTCCAAAGGAGAAAAGACAATTTAGTATACATCGATATTATCTATTGGTTTATTCTCGGGATGCCCCTGGTATATCTCTTTTATCACGCCGTTATGGGGATGGACAACACCGCTTCGGTCCTTATTATGCTGAAGCAGGCGGTAAATGGAATATTAAACGCCCTGCTTGCACGGCTTATCTTAATGGTCCTGGGAAAACGGGGGACGCGGCTGTACGCTGATTTTTGGAACGGCCGATGGCGGTTTACCAATGTGCTTTCAAATACGATTATCGGCTTCGTTCTGCTGCCTGTTATCAGCTTTACCGCGATTTCCGGCTGGCTGGAATTGCGGGAAATTGATAGAGAATTAGCCACCCTCCTTGAACTAAAAGTGCAGTCGGCATCACACCTGGTGAACACCTGGCTGGAAGCCGGTAAGCAGGAAGCAGCTTCTTTTTCCTATATTGTGGAAGATGCTTTATCGGCCCGAAACGGCTCCGCTGTAATAAGCGGTAATTTACGGCAAATGCTTTCCGGCAGGCCGGAACTGATGGAAGTCTATGCAGTAGACGGGCAGGGTGAAGTATTTGCCTATGGAAACAGCGAAGGAAAAGAACTTAGCGAGGAGGAGTACAATCTTCTGCCGATACCGGAAGAGGATATGGAAATATTCACGAAAATCGATATGCTGGTACCGGATACTGAGCGGAGCATCCTGATACGGGCCCCTATTTCCGGCCCGGAGGGCACTTCCGCCGGGAATATTTTCTTACGAAAATACACACGGATATTACAGTCCTATTTACAGGATTTTTCAATGGACCGGCGGGTGGATTTCATTATAACTTGCGGAGAAGAAACGGTGCTGGCGAAGACGGTAGACACCGCGGAAAAGTACTATAGGTTTCTCGAAGCAATTGAGCAAAAGCAGGAGGAGGGTATAACACGCTGGCTGCCTGCGACCGAAGAAAATACTTCGGTTATGGAGCGCTGGAAAGACGCGATACACATTTTAGATACGGACCTCACCCAGGCGGAAGGGTGGAGATTGTACAGTTTTGCTTCGGTTGCCCCGTATCAGGAGCGGATTTACACGGCCTCTTTGAACAAGCTGCTCATTCTTATGGCGCTGATATTTCTTACCGCCATTCTTTCCCGCGTTATCGCGGTCCGTTATGTAAAACCAATTAAAGCGCTGCAAAAAATAACAACCGATTTACCGAAAAAAATCCATAACATGGAACGTCCGGAGTGGCCGAAAAGCATGGCCGCGGAAATTTCAAATCTCATTTCAAACTTTCAAAACATGACCGGATCTTTAAAGCGGGCCTTTTCCGATTTGAGGGAAGAAAAAAATAAGGCCGATGCTGCGAACCGGGCAAAATCACGCTTTCTGGCAAATATGAGTCATGATATCCGCACGCCGATTACGGCAATTAAAGGCATGGTGGATATCCTTTTAGAGCATGAAAACCTCGATGAAAGCTCCAGGGACGACATTGAGACAATCCGGGAATCCTCGGAAGTGCTTTTGGGAATTCTGAACAATATATTAGACCTTTCCAAAATCGAGGCGGGAAAATTGACAATTGAAAAGGTGGATACGGACATCCGCAGGATAATCGGCGGGCTTATCCGGCTGTTTCAGGGAAGCGCTCATCTTAAAAATATCACATTGTCCTCGGTCGTCGACCCTGGGGTGCCGCGGCTCCTGTGTTTAGATCCGCTTCGTATTCAGCAGGTTTTAATGAACTTACTGGGGAACGCGTTAAAGTTTACGGAACAGGGAGAAATAGTGCTGGAGGTCAGGGTCGGGCGGGATTTTTCCGGCTGTAACGGCCCGAACTGTGTTCCCCTTGTTATTTCCGTGCGGGATACAGGGACCGGGATAGCGGAGGATAAACAGAAAATCATTTTCGAAAGCTTCTCCCAGGCGGACACGTCGACAACCCGAAAATTCGGCGGCAGCGGCCTGGGGCTTACCATCAGCAAAGAGCTGATTGCCCTCATGGGGGGGGAGATTTTCCTCGAAAGCAGTCCCGGCGCGGGAAGTGTTTTCTCTTTTACCCTGCCTGCCGAACCGGGAGGAAAGGATTCCGCCGGAGCTGAAGGCAGTGCGGGGCCCGCATCAATTTCAGCGGACCTGCCGGCGGGGAGGGACCTGAACTTCTTGGTTGCCGACGACAATGCCATTAACAGGAAGGTTGCCGAGCGGATACTGAAAAATTTGGACATCCGGGTGACACTTGTTTCGAGCGGTACCGAGGTTTTAACTGCTCTGCAGCGAGAACAATTCGACGCTGTACTGATGGATCTGCAAATGCCCGATATGGGGGGACGGGAGGCTGCGCAAAGAATACGGGCCGGGGAAGCCGGAGAAGAAAACAGAACAATACCGATTATTGCATTATCCGCGTCGGAAGAATCCGCGGAAGCGGAACAAAGCAGGCAGGCCGGGATGGACGATTACATTGCAAAACCGCTGACCGCGGAAGCTGTGCTACAGATACTCGAGGGCTATTTCCCCGCCGAATAGACCGGGTGGAAAAAAAATAGCCCCGCTCCGGATAAACCGGAAAGCGGGGCGGGGCATGCGGCCTTAAGTTATCGAAAGAGGGGTTGTTAGGCGTCGGCTTCTATCAGTTTTATCTCTTCCCCGGCGCCCGCGAGTTTGAACTCTTCCACCA
>CAZSGZ010000105.1:0-11090 GCA_964606455.1 uncultured Spirochaetales bacterium | reverse complement strand
AAAGCTGATTCCCTGCATAAAAAAATCAACGTAACACAGAAAGTAATAACATAAGCCTTCACACGGTAGAAGTCGGCAGTTCAAATCTGCCATCGCCCAGAACATAGCTCCAGCATCATTGACATCCCCGGGCAAGACAGGGAAACTATGTGATATGGCAATTAATATCGACATGATCCATCCGGCTGACCAAATAATTATGATAATGGAGCGAATTTACGGATACGGGATGACAACCACTTCGGGCGGGAACATCTCGGTGAAGGACTGCGAGGGCAACATCTGGATAACACCCGGCAGTATCGATAAAGGAAATCTGAAGCGCCATCACGTGGTATGCGCGGCCCCGGACGGGACCCTGCAAGGTCCCCATCCGCCCTCATCCGAGTTCCCTTTTCACCAGGCGGTTTACCGTGCCCGGCCGGACCTGCGGGCGGTCATTCACGCGCATCCGCCGGCCCTAGTATCTTTCAGCCTTACCGGCCGCGTACCGGATACGGCAATTCTCCCCCAGACCATGGCGGTATGCGGCGAGGTCGGATATGCCGCCTACGCGATACCGGGAAGCGACGAGCTCGCCGACAACATAGCGGCGGAGTTCGCGAATGGGCACGATACGGTCCTTATGGAAAACCACAGCATCGTATGCGGAGGGGTGGATATCCTGAACGCATTCCACCGGTTCGAAACTCTCGATTTCTGCGCCAGGACCCATATTCATGCATCCTCCTTAGGCAAGGCGGTTGTGCTGCCTCCGGAGCTTCTTGTAAACGGACCGCAGGACGAACTTCCGGAGACAACTCCGGGACAGAAGGCACTCGGAACGCCGCCCCCGAAGGAGACCGCGCTGCGGAGGGACATGTGCAACCTCATCCACCGGGCCTATGATCAAATGCTTTTTACCAGCACCCAGGGAACGTTTTCGGCGCGCTTAGACGAAGAGTCTTTTCTCATCACGCCTTACGGCATGGACAGGAAATACATTTCCCCCGAAGACATCGTGCGTATATCCGGAGGGAAGCGGGAAGCGGGGAAATATCCGAGCAGATCGGTGCGCCTTCATGAGGCGGTATACAGCGGGGACGGCAATATCAACGCCGTTATGATAGCCCATCCGCCCCACGTTATGGCATACAGCGTAACGGGAAAAACCTTCGATACGAAAGTAATGCCGGAAGCCTATGTGTTTTTAAAAGAAGTCCCCATCCTTCCTTTCAAAGCGCAGCGGACCGACTATACCGCAACCGCCGCGCTGTTCAAAGAACACCCGGTTATTTTAATTGCGAATGACTGCATTATCGTTACCGGCGGTGACTTGGTCGGCTGTTTCGACAGGCTGGAAATTACCGAATATATCGCGCATTCTCTCATCTGGGCGGAGCAGCTGGGAGAAATAAAAAGGCTTCCGGAGAAAGACCTTAAAGACCTCGAGAGTTTTTGGAAGTAACGGATTCCCGGTTTTCATGCAGGACGCACCAAAAAACAAACAGCCCGCGGAGTGTCCGCGGGCTGTTATAAAATGCGTTTACGGCAGGTTCTATCTGTTTGCCATATACTCGTTCAATTTTTTATCGAAATCTTCAAACAATGCTTTATTTTCTTTGTATTGTTCTTCATAGTAGTCAAGGCTCCACTGGAACTGGTTCGCGGCACGGCCTTTCAGGTAATCAGCGGTTATCCAGGGTATGGCCTGATCGAGGTTGTCTTTTGTCAAGACGTCCCACGGCATTATCTGCAGGTACTGTTCGAACGGTTCGCCTTTCAGATGCCGTACAATCTGCTGTACGCAAAGGTCGGCGTTTAAGGAGGGAGGATTCGGCGATGTAGCGGCCATTGAGCCGTCTTCCAGCCATGCCCAGCCCTCTTCTTTCCCGTTACACGAGACTATAGTTACGTCTTTTACATTCAGTTCATCGAATACCGTAAGGGCCCCGGCGGCGGTTTCTTCATTACAGGCAAACAGTACGTTAAAGTCTCTGCCCGACGCTACAAGGTCCTGGACGATAGGAATAGCAAGAGTTCTCTGCCATTCCGAACTTTTGGTAAGAAACGGTTCGGGCAGTCCGGCTTCATCGAAGGCCAGATTAAAGCCTACAATTTCACCTTCCGCGGTACCCTGGCCTAAGAAACCGGGGATATTGACGACTTTCGGATTCTTCACGTTATCTACCACCCATTTGCCGACTTGATAGCCCATAATAACAAAGTTGTCCGTTACATGCCCTGTCAGCTCGGTCCCCGGTCGAAGCTCCGGTTTTCCGGCAATAAAGAATATTGGTACTCCGGCCTTGTTCGCGGCTTCAACAGTTGCGGCACTTCCCGCGGCGCCTGCTGTAATAACCGCAATGGCTTCTACGCCTTTAGCAATCAGGTCCTGTACATTCGCTAATTCTTTTTCCGGCTTATAGTCTGAGTTGAGTTCGGTAACCTCCATGCCGTATGTATTCGCGATAGCCTTGAAGGTATCGCCGAACTGGGCATAGTAGTCATCCGGTCCCGCATTTACAAATCCTATTTTCACTCCGGCAAGCTCGCCGCCGGCCGCTGCTTTTTCCTGTTCGCCTCCCGCAAAGACAAACGCGGACGACATACATACCAGTAAAAAAACAACTCCGATAATTTTTAGAAATTTTGACATTTGTTCCTCCTTGTATACGAATTTTTCGTATACCGTCTTTTTAATTAACTTTCAATTACCATTTGCATCATTCCGTCTGATGCAGTTCCCGAACCTCTTCTTTTACCTCCTCTTTTTTTTCTTTTTCCTTCCAAGATGACCGTAAATCGCTTACATACGCAAGTGATACGGCAAGTATAATCAGCAGTCCTCTCATTACATACTGCCAATGGGGGTTTACACCGAGAATATTAAGGCCGTTAGAGATAATTCCAAGCAGCAGTACACCGATAAAAGTACCCCAGGCATTTCCTTTTCCTCCCATTAACGCGGCCCCGCCGACAACTACGGCGGCAATAACTTCAATTTCCTTCCCTTCTCCCATCAGCGGGTTTCCCGTACCCAGCCTGGAAAGCTGGATCAGACTGGCAATTGCAATAAATACGCCGTTTAACCCATAGAGCAGCAATCTGAAATTCTTTACGTCGATACCGGCAAGATACGCCGCGGCCGGATTTCCTCCGACGGCATATACTTTCCTTCCGAATTTCGTGTAGCGCAGTAAAAACCACACGAGAAAGGTAAGGGCGAGAAAGATGATGACGGGCATGGCCAGTCGAAAGTTTTCCGTTACATCGAGATATGTTCTTCCAAGGAATTTAAACTTTCCCGCAATGGTAATTTCCCTGCCGTTGGTTATCAAATAGGTAAAGCCCCGGTAAATCGTCATAAACCCGAGGGAAACGATAAACGATTCAAGGGTAGTACGGGATATGATCAGTCCCATAATAAGCTGGAATATCACCGTTACGGCAATTGCTATCAGCGCGGCGGGGAAGCCGCCGATGCTGACCGTTCGTATTAAAAATGCCGTTCCGGTGCCGACAAAACACATCATCTGCCCTATTGAAAGGTCAATGCCTCCGGAAATCATAATGAATGTCATCGACAAAGCCATAATTCCCGTTACCGATACCTGAAGAAGTACGTTCGATATATTCATCGGCTTGATAAACGCTACTTCTGAAAGATTCAAACCCCGAACGGCAAATAATTCAACCAGGATGACCGCTATAATAATAAAAATAAGAACAAGAAAAACAGACAGATTCTCACTTTTGGAAATTTTTCTTAAAAATTTTGACGAACGCATTATATGCTGCCTCCAATAGAGTGTTTCAGAATATTTTCTTCGCTAATTTCACCTTTTTCGATTTCCGCAACCATGGTCCCCTCACGCATGACTACTACCTTATCACTTAAGGCAATGAGTTCCGGCATATCCGAAGAAATCATGATAACCGCCTTTTCATTCTGAAGAAGTTCTACGATTATTTTATAAATTTCTTCCTTCGATCCGACGTCAATACCCCGTGTCGGTTCATCGAAAATAAAAATATCGGCATTGATGGCGAACCATTTCGCCAGGACCACCTTTTGCTGATTACCGCCGGATAAAAACATAGCTTTTTGGGTAACGCTCGGGGTTTTTATCATCAATGTATCCACATATTTTTGCGCAAGCTGCATATCATGTTTCGGCATGGCGAAGGGCGTGGAAGTCTGGGTGTAACTGGCAATAGGGATATTTTTATCGAGGGAATGCTGGAGAAACAAACCGGTATCCTGCCGGTCCTCGGTTATAAAGCACATTTTGTTTTCAATGGCCGAAAGGGGCGCTTTTAAGTTTACTTTTTTGCCGTTGATGACAATCTCACCGGAATCTGCTTTCGCGGCACCGAACAGGAGCTCGGCAAGTTCCGTCCTCCCGGACCCCACCATGCCGGCAATTCCAAGGAGTTCGCCCGCGCGTACGGAAAAGGAGACCCGGTCAACGCCGTTCCCGCATAAATTTTTTACTTCGAATTGTACATCGCCGACGGGCACCTTCGGTCTTTTGTAGAAGAGGGAAACATCTCTGCCGACCATGTCGTGTATCAGCTGCTGTTCTTTAATTTCATCGGAATTATAGGTGCTGATTCTCATCCCGTCCCTGATTACCGTAACCCGGTCCGCGATTTTAAACACCTCTTCTAAGTGGTGGGAAATATAAATGATACTAATTCCGTCTTCGCTCAGTTTTTTTATTATGTTCAGAAGAAGATCGATCTCGGTTTGAGAAAAAGACGCGGTAGGCTCGTCGAGGATGATTATTCTAGATTCCTGAAGAAGTCCCCGCGCGATCTCCACCGTTTTTTGCGCGCCGCTTCCGAGTTTGCCGACAATATCCTCCGGGTCTATATTCGAATGCAGATAGCTGAGGATTTCTTCGGTCTTTTTCGTCATTTCTTTCCTGTTCAGGGTAACACCGTTGACGATTTCGTTCCCCGCAAACAGGTTTGTTACCACGTCTAAATACGGAAAGAGGGTATGTTCCTGGTAGATTGTCTGAATTCCAAGCTGCATTGCCGCGCGGGGGTTCGGGATTTTTACGCGGCTCCCGTCGAGATAGATTTCGCCTTTATCCGGTGTATACGCTCCTGAAAACATCTTAATTAAGGTTGATTTTCCGGCACCGTTCTCGCCGACAATACAATGAATTTCCGCCTGCCGTAAATCAAAATCGAAACGGTCGAAAACATTCACGCCGGGAAACGACTTACTGATATTTTTCATTTCAAGAATCAAATTTGCGGGCAAACGTTCCACCTCCCGTGCTTTATAGTCAGCCGGTTATTGGAATTTCATCCAATAACCGGCCTGAGCAGTCAACAATCATAACATACAAAAAATCCACTGTCCAGAAGTTACGTTCCTTCTCTATTCCGCTCCAAGGGTCTTGAGATATGTATAGCTGTTAAGAACATTATCCTGACCGCCGACTTCAAGGGTCGAGTGCTTTACATCTTTCAGGATAGTAAAAACCGATGCAATATCAATTACCCCTTCCCCAAGCGCGATTGGACTCATTCCGGCACCGAATTCTTTTCCCCGCCGTTCTTCCCAATCCGCGGGCAGGTCCTTCCAGTGGATGTGTTTTATCTTGTCTTTAAACACTTTCGCCATCTCGACGGGATCGGAACCGCCTAACCAGGAATTACCGGTATCCATATTGATCCCCAGACTGTCCGGGTTTCCCATTTTGTCCAAAACAGCTTCCAACCCGTTAATCGTATCGGTTATCGGACCATGCGGCTCGAGAAGAACGGTTACACCTACATCCCCGGCCATTTTCACCGGTTCATATAGTTTATCCGCCATTACCAATACCTTTTCGTTAAACGACAAGTTTACTCCCCATTCCGTGTCGGGACTCCCTTCGGTCGTTACGACATAGGGAACATCAATAAGTGCCGCTATTTTCACGGCTTTCATGATTTCCACCGTTCCGTATCGTGAGGGAATGGAAGGATCAAGCAGGTTGCCGTGGGCGCATACCGTCGTTATTTCCAGATTATACTTGTCGAACAATTTCTTTACTTCGACCGGATTGCCGTCGAGACTCATGGAAGCATTTGCATGGATCATGCCTAAGAGGGAACCGCCTGAATGGCTGTCCGTAATATCGGCACAGGAAAATCCTAAATCCTGTATTATCTTCAATTGGGCCTCGAGGTCCTGCCATGCTTCGATAAGCGCGAAACAACCTACTTTCATAATGAACTCCTTTAAAATTATCTTCTTTCGATATATACGACAGAATGCTCCGCATGTCGTTTAAATTTTTTTAATGAAATAATTTAAACATCTGTTACTGTCTGTGTCCTCCGCCGCTGAAGTAATTTAAACATGCATTTCATAGCTATCTCGTTGCCATGAAAACAAATAACAAATCATCACCATTCCATTTGACTTTTTGAAATTATCACCGTAGTATAACGGATTAGAAAATACCATCGTACGGGAGTTTAAAAAAGTTTATACATGAAAAACAGCATTCCGGTTTACACCGATGATGAAAAAATGTATTACGCGGATACGTGCAAGCCCATAAAAAAAGCGGTACTGGAAGGTAAAATTTCCGTATTTGCGTTAAAACGCGGCAATTACCCGGGCACGCAGATAACGGGGGAGGAAATACAAGGAATACAAAGTATCGGGTACTGGGATATAACGAAACCCCAGGAATGGGGACTTCCGTGGCACAGAAATGAAGGCATAGAAATTTCATTTCTCGAAAACGGCTCGCTTCCCTTCGAGGTATTCGGCGGCAGCGGATATCATTTAAAGGCAAATGATCTTACCATAACACGGCCGTGGCAGCCGCACAGAATCGGCAATCCGAATATATCGAACAGCTGCTTATTCTGGATGATAATCGACGTCGAGGTACGGAGACCCCACCAGGAGTGGAAATGGCCGGATTGGATTATCCTGACAAAAAAAGATCTCGATGTCCTGACAAATCTGCTGCGCGAAAACGAACAGCCCGTGTGGGCGACAAATGAAAAAATGCGGCGGAGAATTGCGGAATTAAAAAAATCGGTGCTCGGCGCACTGCGCGGCGATAGTTATTCAATGCTGCAGATTTACATAAACGAATTACTCGTTGAAATCCTGAATCTTCTTACCTGCCATCGGGACATCGGCGATAAAACCCTTACCAGTACGGAAAGAAACGTCGATCTCTTTTTATCCGAAGTTTCTTCCAATGTATCGGAGCAATGGACCACGGAATCGATGGCAAAATACTGCCAGGTAGGGGTAACCAGTTTCATCCACTATTGTAAACATCTAAAAAACATGACCCCCCTCCAGTATGTAACCCGGCTTCGTCTTGAAAAAGCCATCGACCTGCTGCTGAAAGAACCGGAGAAGAAAGTAATCGATATTGCATTCGAATGCGGCTTCAACTCGAGCCAATATTTCGCCACGGTATTCCGTTCCAAATACAACTGCACCCCGAGAGAATATCAGGAAGCGTATCTATCTCCCGCTTTATAGACGGTGACGCGGAACGGACGGCATCAGGTTCATTTCCCAGCGAATTAGAAAACTTAATATACTTCATCGTGCTTGCCAATATCTACGAATACAGCTTTATGTCCATCGTCAATAAAATAGAAAACAACACGTAGATCGTACTGCACACTGAAACTCCACAGATCTTTTAATTTTCCTGATAATTTATGTGTTTTTAGTTTTCGTTCAAACGGATTATTTATAAAAATTTCAACTGTATTCCAAAACAAATCTACCAATTCTTTATTTTGCTTTACTTTCTTTTTAAAAGATTTCTTGAAGGAAGATGAAAAAGAAATCTCAACCATCATCTATAACTGCTGCTTTAAAGTATTAAGATCTGCGGAAAAGGAAAACTTCCCGTTTTTCTCTTCCTTTTTGCTGTTTTTATAATTTTTATAAATATCATCCCGCGCATCTTCTATCAAAGATCGATCAATTATGTTTTTTATTTCTTCTTTTTCATCTATAGGTAAATTTAAAATTTCTTCAACTATTTCATTAAAGGATGTACTCACTTCATATTCTCCTTTTGTTTATAGTGTAGTAAGTTTATAAACAATCGTCAATCAACTTTGTTATCGTCTAATAACTTCAGTCTTTCAAGCGGAGACTGTGCATGCCAATATTCATCATCGCACTATATACCACAGAACTGATACCGGGCGCATGTCATTTCCCTTCCTACAAGGTCAACGTCAACAGTCTCTCCTTCGGGAAAAGGGTCGGCCAGAATTTATACATCTATGTCGACGATCTTGAAAAAGAAAACAACGTCCTGCATCAGTTTGTCGCCGCATCCACTTCGGCCGGAATAGACATGTTTCTTTTCGCCCCGCAGCCGATAATGCTCCAGATCGATAATACAATTCGGAATCCCGTAACTGCCGTCTAACGGCCGCTCATCGGCATACCCGGGACCAAAATATTCGTGGTACAGGGTAACAGCTTCAGCTATTATATACCATAATTTTAAACTTTCAGTTATAATACAACCAGATGGATGAACAAACGGTTGAAATTTATAACCAAAATTTCGAAAAATATGTGGATAAATGGGAGCAAACATCAGCCGTCGTATCATCACTTTTACCGCACATATTTGTGTCTGAAACTACTATACTGGAAATCGGTTTTGGCTCGGGGCGTGATCTTTCTTTTTTAAAAAACAAACGGCCGGTTGGTAATATCCGTCCCTACCGAACGTTCCGACATACAGAAAGGTGAAGACCGCGACAACGCCGGCAGACTGATGATTTTGCGCCCGGTAAGCCGGATAAAACTGTTGTTTGAACGTCTCGGCTTCGAAGTAACCGGAACCTGGGAAAGCGTCGATGCCCTCGGAAGGGAAGGATTCCGCTGGGCAACCATCGTATTTTCTTATCGCGGCGGATCGGTTTCCGAATCAGTCGATAAAATTGAAAGCATCATTAACAGGGACCGGAAAACCGCCACTTACAAACTTGCTCTTTTAAAAGCACTTTGCGACATAGCACAAAGAGAAACGAATACCGTGTCCTGGGACGGACATGGGAACGTTCAGGTTCCCGTTAATGCCGTTGTTCGGAAATGGACTGAATATTATTGGCCTATTGTTTCGGCGGACAAGTTTATTCCTCAGACGAGAGGTGAACACGCAGGTTTTATAAAACCAATAGCATTCAGACGGAGTTTAACCGAACTTGCAGAACACTACAAAGGCATGGGAGGTCTTCAGCAGTTTGTTTTTGACCGTAATAACAACAAAATCAGCAGCGGTGCGGAAAAAATTGTAAAAATTGTTCGGCAAAAAATACGCACCGCCGTAATCAACGGTCCCGTTTTCTATGCAGGAGGCGGCAATAACGAAGCCAAACCTTTTGACTATAATCCTACATCGAAGTCGATTGTTTTCCATTCCGATATTTGGAGAGAGCTTGTACTTCTCGGCCACTGGATCGAAGACAGTATAAATATTCGCTGGGCGGAACGTCAGCGCCGTACGGGAACTTTACTCGGGGATAAACGATCTCGAATGCGTTTGGTCCGGAAGAACTCTGTCCCGCAATTTCGATGTGGATCATGCTATCCCGTTTTCTCTCCGGCATGACAATTCACTCTGGAATTTATTTCCTGCTGATTCAAAAATAAACAATCAGAAACGAGACAAACTCCCAACGCAGAATCTTGTGGAAAAAAGCAAAGAGAAACTGATACACTACTGGGAATTTTTAAATGAAAGGCTGCACGACATTTTTGCATCGGATTTTACACGGTTTACCGGCCTGCCCGCACTGCCTGCCGACAACTGGAAAAATCCGCTGTACTGGTCCTTTTCCGAAGCAGTAGAAACAACCGCGGCCCGCCGCGGGATCGAACGCTGGGAACCGTAATAATATTAACGCATCACCTTGCCCGCCGGAAACTTCGGTCCGCGCCTAGTAAAAAAAGGGTAGTTATTGCGGATTCCACAATAACCTAAAAAGAGCAGAGTTATGTGGAAGCGGCAATAACTTTGCCGATTGTTACGAGGGCAGCCTGCCTCCGCAAGTGCCCTTACAGCTTTCTCGAATTACGATAATGGAGAGCTGATAACCGGTTCCGCGTATATGTATCGGCAGGGGTACTGCACCGCTTACAAGCCAGCGTAGAGGGGGTAAACGAAGAGATGCCCGGCGGACCCTGCGGCGCGTAAGCAAGCAGGAATAGTCCGGCGGATAAAGCAGCTCTGAGTTTAGGGGGAGACGTCCCCCGCCGGAAACCGGATGCGGCTCCCGCTTGAGGTTGATTGTGAACCGGGGCTTATCCACCGATGTAAACCCGTTTTTAAGCCCGAGGGGAATAACCATTTTAACCGGGAGGGAACATTCTTTACTTTTATTTATTATTATAACCTTGCGTGACGAAAGGTGATGCGGATAATGCAATCGATAATTCAGAAAAAATTGTACGGTTCTGTGTCGGTTTTCTTTCTTGACCGTGACCTTCTGAAAGAAAGAATAGCGACAATAACCCATAAGCTCATTGTAATTGACGGGAGTACTGATCGGTTTATTGACAGACCATCTCGCTACCACTGCGATTTTTTTATCTTTTTTCCGTTTTTTTCCCGAAATGTAAAATCAGCATTTGAGAAAAGCCTGTTATATCTAGTATGGGCACTACAAATCCGCATGATGCATTTGCGAAAACGGTAATGAATAAAATTGAAAACGCGAAGGATTTCTTTCACGGGGTGCTGCCGCCTGAAATACAGGAGCTTATCGACCTTAAAACGCTTCGGCTGGAGAAGGAAAGCTATATCGACAATGAGCTTTCGGAGTTTTTCATGGATATCGTGTATGCCTGTACGTACCGCAGCAGCCCGGTGAAACTGGTCCTGCTGTTCGAACACAAGAGCTTTGTACCGGACTATCCCCATTTTCAGCTGCTGCAGTATAAGCTGAATATCTGGAAATACTGCGTTGGAAACGGCAGGAAGCCGCCGGTCGTTTTGCCGGTGGTACTGTACCACGGGAAACCAGTCTGGGAAAAGAAGAGGCTGATCGAGTACCTTTCCATTCCGGCGGATGTCGGTTCTACGATTTTTGCG
>CAZSGZ010000104.1:0-11495 GCA_964606455.1 uncultured Spirochaetales bacterium | reverse complement strand
CCACCCAGAACCCGACCCACGTGCAAAAGACGGCGGCACGGATTTTGGGGGTGGATATGCACAACGTGGAGGTCGATGTCCGCCGCTTAGGCGGCGCTTTCGGCGGAAAGGAGGACCAGGCTTCCACATGGGCGGCAATGGCAGCCTTAGGTGCCGTTGTCTGCCGCCGTCCGGTAAAAATTGTCCTCTCCCGCCGGGATGACATGCGTTTTACGGGGAAACGGCATCCCTACAGTTCCGATTACAAAATCGGATTGACGAAGGACGGGAAGATCCTGGCCTACCAGGTGATGCTGTATCAGAACGCCGGCGCGGCGGCAGACCTCTCTCCGGCTGTTTTGGAACGCTCCCTCTTTCACGCCGCCGGCAGCTACTATATCGAAAACATCGAGGCCGTCGGGGCAAGCTGCAGGACGAACCTGCCGCCGAACACCGCGTACCGGGGCTTCGGCGGCCCCCAGGCGATGCTTGTCATTGAAAGCGCCATCGTCAAGGCGGCGGCGGTAACGGGGCTGCGGCCCTGGGAAATTCAGAAAAAAAACCTGCTTTCGGAAGGGGACACCTTCCATTACGGAATGAAGGTCCGGGGATGTGAAGCCCGCCGCTGCTTTACCAGGGCGGAGGAAAAATACCGTCTCGCGGAGTGGCAGCAGCGGGTGGAGGAGTACAACGGGAAAAACCGGTATTCGAAAAAGGGACTCGCGGCAATGCCGGTTTGTTTCGGTATTTCCTTTACCAATATTCCCATGAACCAGGCCCAGGCCCTCGTCCATGTATATGTAGACGGCAGTGTCAGCGTGGCAACCGGCGCGGTGGAGATGGGGCAGGGGGTCCGGCAAAAACTTACCCGGGTGGCCGCCCGGACTTTTTCCATTCCCGAAGAACAGGTAAACGTGGAAGAGACGAGCACCGCCACCTGCGCCAATACTTCGCCGACCGCCGCATCCGTGGGGACCGATCTCAACGGCAAGGCGACCGAACAGGCCTGCCTGGAAATAAAAAAGCGCCTTGTAGGCCGCGGCGAGCCGACGGAAGTAAGCTGGAAAGCGGCGGTGGAAGCCGCCTATCTGAAGCGGATCAACCTGTCCTGCCACGCCCACGTTGCAACACCGGGGATCCATTTCGACAAGGCCACCGAAACGGGGACCCCCTTTGCGTACCACGTTTACGGTACGGCAATTGCCGAAGCTACCCTCGACTGTATCCGGGGGACCTACACCTTCGACGCGGTGCGGCTCGTACATGACGCGGGCATCAGCCTGAATTATGCAATCGACATCGGGCAGACCGAAGGGGCCGTAGTACAGGGCCTAGGCTGGCTTACCATGGAAGAAGTGATGTTTGACTCCGGGGGCCGTCTGCTTACGGACATGCTTGCAAACTATAAAATTCCCGATATCTACAGCATTCCCGAAGTAATGGATATAGAGTTTCTCGGGGACTCGAAAAACCCCATGGGAGTGTTCAATTCGAAAGCTATCGGAGAGCCCCCTTTTATGTACGGACTTGCCGGTTTTTTCGCCCTTGCCGGGGCGGTGCGGGCCTACCGGAAGGAACGGTCGCCGGAAGACAACTGGCCGGCGGGGGCCGATATTTGTTCATCGCCAATGACACCGGAGCACGTGCTTACCCTGCTGTATCCGGATTTTAACGGAGGGGACCGGAATGGATAAAACAGGACTGGAACAGGAAATACACCGTCTCGCATCGATGGATATGGGCGGGCTCTACGCCCGGGATTTTTTCCATACCTGGGACAAATCGCTGCGGGAATTGGAGGCGGTTTTTATAACGGCGGACATTCTGCGGGGACTCCGGGAGAACAATCTCTCTCCCCGCATATTCGACAGCGGCTTGGGCATTTCCCTTTTTCGGGACAATTCCACTAGAACGCGCTTCAGCTTTGTCAGTGCCTGTAACCTCCTGGGGCTGGAAGTCCAGGATTTCGAAGAGAGTAAATCGCAGATAGCCCACGGAGAGACGGTGCGGGAAACGGCAACTATGATTTCCTTTATGACCGAGGTGATGGGTATCCGTGACGATATGTATATCGGGAAGGGACATACCTACATGAAAAACGTCGCCTCCTGTCTGGAAGAGGGCTTCCGCGACGGAGTCCTGGAGCAGCGGCCGACCATCGTCAATCTGCAGTGCGATATCGACCATCCAACCCAAACCATGGCGGACGCCCTCCACCTTGTCCATTACTTCGGCGGCATCGAAAACCTGCGCGGGAAGAAAATTGCCATGACCTGGGCCTACTCCCCCTCGTACGGGAAGCCGCTCTCCGTGCCCCAGGGGGTAATCGGATTAATGACCCGCTTCGGCATGGATGTTGCCCTTGCCCACCCGAAGGGGTATGAAATAATGCCGGAGGTAGAGGCAGTCGCCCGCCGGAACGCCGAACGGGAAGGGGGCGGGTTTATGACAACCGGCAGCATGGAGGAGGCCTTCGAAGGGGCCGACGCGGTGTATCCGAAAAGCTGGGCGCCTTTCAAGGCGATGGAAGAACGGACCGAGCTGTACGGACGGGGTGATTTCGAAGGGATCGATGCACTGGAAAAGGAACTCCTCGAACAGAACCGGGAGTTTACCTCCTGGGAGTGTAGCGAAGGGTTGATGGACAAGACCCGGGACGGCCGGGGGCTCTATCTTCACTGTCTTCCCGCGGACATTACCGGGGTCAGCTGTGAACAGGGGGAAGTGGCCGCGTCGGTTTTTGAACGTTTCCGGGTCCCGCTGTACAAGCAGGCCGGCTATAAACCGTATATTATCGCTGCAATGATTTTTTTAAGCAGGATACGGCAGCCCGCGGACACCCTCTTGTCGCTGCTGCAGGCGGGAGTCCCCGTCCGATGAAGGACCTGAAAGGATTTCGGAACGACGCGTTTTCCAAGGTGACCGGCCGGGCCCGGTATGCCGATGATATCGTGCTGCCGAAAATGCTTTACGCCGTTCCGGTGTACACCGAATACGTACATGCCGAAATAAAGGTCATCGCTACGGAGGAAGCGGAGGCGATGTCCGGCGTAGTCCGTGTCCTTACCTGGAAGGACGTTCCCGGCGAATTGTATTTCGGCCAGATAGAAAAAGACCTGCCCCTGTTTGTTTCGGACAAGGTCCGTTCCTACGGGGACGTTATTGCCCTCGTGGTGGCCGAATCGCGCCCCGAGGCCCTCGCGGCGGCGGAAAAAGTTAAATTCGGCGGGATGGAACTGCCCGGGGTATTCGACCCGGAGGAGGCCCTGCGGGAAGAGGCGCCCCTTCTTTTCGAAGAGCGGAAAACAAACATCGTCAACCATCACAAAACCCGGCGGGGGGACCCGGACACGGCCATGGAAAATGCCGATACGGTCATCCGCCAAAAATTCGCAACCGGGTTTTTCGAACACGCGTATCTGGAACCGGAAGGGGCGGTCTGTGAACCCCGCCCGGACGGCGTATTGGAAGTGCACGGCAGTATCCAGCACCCCGTCAGCACCCGCCGGTTTATTGCCGCCTATCTTGGTCTTCAGCTGGCCGACGTAGAAATTATCTCCCATCCCACCGGCGGGTCCTTCGGCGGCAAAGACGACACCGCGTCGCTGGTCGCCGCCCGGGCGGCCCTTGCCGCGCGTCTGACGGGCCGGCCGGTCAAACTGATATATAACCGGGAGTGGTCGATGCGGGAAAGCTACAAGCGCCCGGCCTACAAACTCGACTATACCATGGGGGTTTCCAAAGGAGGGAAAATAGAGGCTGTCATCTGCCGGAACCTGGCAGACTCCGGGGCGTATACCTCCACGGTGCCCTGGTCCACCTGGCGGGCCGCCGTCCAGTGCTGCGGGCCCTATCAGGTAGAGCATGTCCGAGGGGACACCTACGGAGTTGCCACGAATAACATCTTTACCGGCGCCTTCCGGGGCTTCGGTTCTCCCCAGGTCAATTTCAGCGTCGAACAGCTTGTAGACATGGCGGCGGAGGCCTGCGGTGTAACCCCCCGGGAAATCCGGCGGAAGAATATGGTAACCCAGGACTGCACCACCATTACCGGGCAGGTGCTGGACAATCATACCGTCAGCCTCGGGGAGGTGATGGACCGGGTCCTCGACAGCATCGGTTACGATGAAAAGTTTCAGCGCTGTTCACGGGGAACGGGGGACCCGTCCAATCTGTACGGTATCGGATTTGCCGTCTCCTACCGCGGGGCGAGCCTGGGGGCGGAGGGGAAGGACTTCTGTTCCGCGGTGGTCAACTGCCAGTTCGACGGTTCGGTGCTTTTGGAAACGGGGATATGGGAAAACGGCCAGGGGGCGCAGGGAACGATGATGCTTGCCCTCGCGGGGGCGCTGGGAATACCTTTGCAGAGGATTAGATACGCGGAGTCTTCCACCTCGCGGATCCCCGATTCGGGGACCACCGTTGCTTCCCGCGGAACACTGCTGGGGACCGGCGCGGTCTATAAGGCGGCGGAAAATTTAAAGGAACTCTTAAGCGATACCCTTGCCCCGGAGCTGGGCTGCGAACCCTGGGAGGTTGCTTTTCACGATGACGCCCTCTGGGGAGGGGGAAACCGCCTCGGCTGGGAAGAGGCGATGGGGAGGATGTATGAGGCCCGGGTGTTTCCCTATGCTTTCGGTAATTTCCAGACCCCCGACATTTGGTGGGACGAAGAAAAAGGCTGCGGCGTGCCCTATTTTACCTTTGTTTACAGCTGTCAGGCGGTCGAGCTGAGGGTGAACAGTGTAAAAAAAGAACTAGCGGTAACGAACATCGCGGCGGGCCATGATATCGGGAAGGCAGTCAATCCGCTCTACCTGCATGGGCAGATTCACGGCGGACTCCTGCAGGGAGCGGGAATGGCGTTAACGGAGGATTTCCGCGTCGAAAAGGGGAGGGTGAAGTCCCTCAATTACAACGGTTATTCAATTCCAACGGCAGTCGATTTTCCGGACATCGACGCGATTATTATCGAAAACGACGATCCGACTTCGCCCATGGGCTGTAAGGGAATCGGGGAGCCGGCACTGGAGATAACCGCGCCGGCAATTGCAAACGCCCTCTATCAGGCAACGGGAAAGCGGCAGTTTACCCTCCCGCTGCGGGGCTACAAGCTGACACCCCCGGAAAGGACCGAATGATGGAGCGGCAGCATAAAGACCGGCGGCAAGCCGGCAGTACCGGCGGAAATTACATCGAAGTAAACGGAACACGCTATCCCCTGGCGCCGGGGCAGGAGGATCGGAAGCTTCTCGATTTTATCCGGGAGGATTTGGGTCTGACGGGAACGAAAAACGGCTGCGGCATCGGGGTCTGCGGCGCCTGTACGGTCCTCGTGGATGGAAAACCGAAGCGTTCCTGCGTTACGAAACTCCGGCAGGCCTCGGGAAAATCGGTAGTGACGATCGAAGGGCTCGAGAACAGCGACGGTACGCTGCATCCTTTGCAGCAGGCGTTTATCGATGCCGGCGCGGTACAGTGCGGTTTTTGTACGCCGGGAATGATTTTGACCGCCTACGCGCTGTTGCGGGAAAACAGTACCCCCGGAAGGAGGGAGATCCGTCATGCGTTGCGGAACAATCTCTGCCGCTGTACCGGGTATCAGCAGATTGTGGACGCGGTGGAATTGGCGGCGGAACGGATGCGGCAGGGCTGACCGGCGTTAGTGAAAACAGGAGGAAATGCGATGGGTGATATAATGCGGCCCGTTCCCTTTCGGGAACTGATTGAGAGAATTTTCGGAGAATACAAAGCAAGCGGCTCGATCTTCGGCATTCCGGAAGCGCTGTTCTTCCGGAAAAAGGGAAACAAAACGATAACCTTCGCTCGGGAAACCTGCGCGACCCCCGTCGGCCCCGCCGCGGGCCCCCACACACAGCTGGCCGGAAACCTCATTACCGCGTATCTTGCCGGAGGCAGGTTTTTCGAGTTGAAAACGGTACAGAAACTGGACAAGCTTGAACTGGAAAAGCCCTGCATCGAAGCGGAAGATGAGGCGTACAATACCGAATGGTCAACCGAACTGACGGTACGGAAAGCCTATCATGAGTATGTAAAAGCCTGGATTGCCATGCATCTGCTGGAGGAACTTTTCTCCTTAAACGGTGCCGCGGGAGGTCAGCATCTTCTTGCAGCCTTTAACATGAGTGTGGGCTACGATCTGGCGGGAATTCAGCTTCCGAAGATGGACACCTTTATAAACGATTTAATCGACGCTTCGAAGAGCAAGTATTTCAATCAGTGTCTGGAAGATCTCGAGACGCTTATTACGGAAAACGAAGCCGGAAGCGGGGGCCTCTTCGATGTTCCCGGACGTGTCCGGGAGTCTGTCCTCGACGGACTTCCCGGCAGGGTCCCCCGGCGGGTATGCTCCTCCCTCACCATTTCCACTCTCCACGGCTGTCCTCCCGAGGAGATCCAGTCGATTGCGGAATACATCATCCGGGAAAAACAACTGGATACGCTGGTCAAGCTCAATCCGACACTGCTCGGGTTTGAACGGGCCCGGGAATTGCTGGACGCGGCGGGGTTTTTTCACATCAAGATAAAGGAGGAGACCTTCCGTAACGATTTGTTATACGGCGACGCTCTGCCGATGCTCAAGTCTCTTCAGCAGACGGCGGAGAAAAACGGCGTTTTTTTCGGGGTAAAACTGTCGAATACCCTTCCGTCGGTGAATGAAAAAGGTATTCTCCCGGGAGAGGAGATGTACATGTCCGGCCGCGCTCTCTATCCGCTGACGGTCAATTTGGCGGCGGATTTGGCGGAGGACTTGAACGGAAGCCTTCCCATTTCTTTTTGCGGGGGGCTTTCTTCTCTCAATATTGCTTCTGTTTTTCAGGCGGGAGTACACCCCCTTACCATGGCAACGGACCTGCTGAAGCCCGGGGGATATCTCAGGATGAAGGCGGCGGCCGACCTTATGGAAGGACTTGAGACATGGAATTCCGGCGGGCCGGACCCGGGCGCGCTGGCCGAATTAGCGGAGCGTGCACCGGGGGAACCGTTTGTACGGAAGAGTTGGCGCGGAACCGACAAGGCGAGTATTCCCCGCCCGCTGCCCCTGTTCGACTGCTACGCGGCGCCCTGCGTGGAGGCCTGCCCTATCGGTCAGGACGTTCCCGCGTACATCCGGCTTGTGGGGGATGGAAAATACACGGAGGCACTGCGGCTTATTTACGAGAAGAATCCGCTGCCCGCGATTACGGGAACGATCTGCGACCATCAGTGTATGTACCGCTGTACCCGCCTCGATTACGAGGGGGCGATACGGATACGGGAGATGAAGCGGCGGGCGGCTGTCAAGGGATATAAGGATTTCGCGGCTTCCGTTCCGCCCGCCGGTGAAGGCGGGAAGAAGCGGGTGAAGGCCGCCGTCGTCGGCGCGGGTCCCGCGGGACTGGCCGCGGCGTTTTTTCTGTCCCGTTACGGCTTTGCCGTAACGGTGATGGATAAGGAGCAGTCGGCCGGCGGGGTTGTCCGGAATATTCTGCCGAAGTTCCGCCTTCCCGAAGAGGCGGTAGAGCAGGACATCGGCTTCATTCAGTCCCTGGGGGTACGGTTCGAGTTCGGTATCGACCCGAACATCAGCCTGTCCGAACTGAAAGAGCGGGGTTTCGAAACGGTTATTCTCGCGGTGGGCGCGGAGAAGGCAAACGAACTGGACCTTCCCGGAGGCGGACGGGTCCTGGAATCGTTGGAGTTTCTCCGTTCTCTCAGGGCAGGGGACAAGCGTATTCCTTTGGGGAAACGGGTGGCCGTTATCGGCGGCGGGAATACCGCCATGGACAGTGCCCGGGCCGCGGTCCGGCAGCCGGGGGTTGCGGAGGTATTCGTCTGTTACCGCAGGAGTGAGGCGGAAATGCCCGCGGACAGGGAGGAGTATGAAAACGCCCTTGACGACGGTGTGGTATTTCAATTTCTGCTGCAGCCGAAGGAGTTTTCTCCGAAGGGGACGCTCCGCTGCAGGGTGATGGAGCTCGGGGAACCGGACGCGTCCGGAAGAAGAAGACCCGCCGCAACGGATGAGGTCCGTGAGCTTCAGGCGGATACGGTGATATCCGCCGTAGGGGAGCACGCGGACGCTGAATTCCTCCGCGGCTTCGGCGTCCCCTCCGACGGGACAGGGAATCGCGAAGTAGATTCGGGAGTATATATCATCGGCGATGCTCGGACCGGGCCTTCTACCGTGGTCGAATGCATTGCGGATGCACGGAAAGCGGCGGACGCCGCGGCGGCGGGGATGAAAGCCGGTCCGGCGGTTCCGTTGGAATCGGCTGCCGACAGCACGGGGCGGGCCGCCGCGTACGGGGGGCCGCGGGAGCTGAGGGACGAACTCGCTTCGCGGAAAGTACTTGTCCGCGGGCCTCTGGTGGAAAACGGCGGAAACGGCGCTGCAAGTGAGCTGGAGGGACAGGAGAAACGACGCTGTCTCGAGTGCGGCCTCCTCTGCAACAAATGTGTCGAGGTATGTCCGAACCGGGCGAATATAGCGGTGGAAACTCCGGAGGGTCTCGGGCTTGAAAATATGTTTCAAATTGTCCATATCGATGCCTACTGTAACGAGTGCGGCAGCTGCGGGACCTTCTGCCCTTACGACGGTAAACCCTACCTCGACAAAATTACCGTATTCAGTCTGCCGGAAGATTTCGAGGGAAGTGAGAACTCCGGGGTGTACCTTTGTAAAGGTTCGGGGATGTTCAGGTTTGACGGTGTTTCGGGGGAACTCGGGACGGACGGCGGCAAAACGGTCCTGCTGAAAGACAGCGGCGGTGTTTCCGGGGATGAAAACCGGATAAAGCAATTTATCCGGTTTGTCGACTATCTGTACCGGGACCATGCATATTTATTCGGACGGGTGGAACACTGATCCGGCACAAGATAACGAAGGAGAAGGAAAGGCATGATTGTTTTTGCAAACGCGGCACTGCTGCAGTTCGGTCCGCTAAAGGTGGAACCGGGAGTTGATATCGTTATAGACGGAGGAGCGATTGCGGCTGTCGGGAAGGGAATAGCGGCTGATTATCCGGAGGACTGTGTCCGGGACCTTTGCGGCAAAATCGTTATGCCCGGTCTTGTCTGCAGCCACAATCATTTTTATTCCGGCCTCGCCCGGGGGATTACCGCGGACATCAAACCGAGCACCGACTTTGTGTCGCAGCTGCAGAACCTGTGGTGGAAACTTGACCGCGCCCTTGATGAGGAAAGCCTCTACTACAGCGGCATTGTCTGCGCCCTCGAGTCGATAAAAGCGGGAACTACGTCGGTCATCGACCATCACTCTTCCCAGAACTGCATTGCCGGTTCCCTCGCTGTATTAGGGAAAGGCTTTACGGAAGCGGGCCTGCGGGGTGTCCTCTGTTTTGAAGTTACCGACCGAAACGGCGATGAAAAGATGGAGGAGGGGATAGAAGAAAACATCGATTTTATTCGCGCTGCCGAAGCGGCGGCGGAAAATTCTCTAATCCGGGGAATGTTCGGGGGGCACGCGCCTTTTACCGTGCCGGATGCCGGTTTGAAAAAAATCGCGGACGCCGCGGAAAAAACCGGCAGGGGGTTTCACATACATGCGGGAGAGGACAAGTATGACCAGAGCCACTCCCACGGTGTTTATAGAAAGGACCTCTTAGAACGTCTCGATAATTTTGGACTGGTAAACGAGAAATCGATTTTCGCCCACGGACTCTATTTTACCGGCCGGGACCGGGAAATACTGAACAGCCGGGACGCCTTCCTGGTCCATAACTGCAGGTCGAACATGAATAACAATGTGGGCTACAACGGGTATCTGCCGGCAATTAACAATAACGCCCTGGGGACCGACGGTATCGGAAGCAACATGTTCGAGGAGTTCAAAACAGCGTTTTTCAAGCACCGGGACGCCGCCGGTCCGCTGTGGCCGGACAGTTTTCTCCGGTATCTGCAGAACGGGAACGTGCTGATGGAGCGGCACTTCGGCGGAAAATTCGGACGCGTTGAAGCTGGGTATGCCGCCGATCTTGTAGTGCTGGATTACCAAAGCCCGACGCCGCTTACGCCGGAAAATATCGGCGGACATATCGCCTTCGGTATGGCCTCCAGGGACGTCCACACCGTTGTTATCGACGGAAATATTGTGTATGAAAACAGGACCTTCCCCGGCAAGGTTGATGAAATTTACAGCGGGGCCCGAAAAGCAGCTTCGGAACTTTGGAAAAGGATGGATGCACTATCATGAAAACGGAAATACTGAACAATGCAAAGGCGTATCGGGAGGAAACCGCGCAGATACTGTCGCAGCTGGTCAAAATCCCTTCCTACAGCGGGAAAGAAGAAGCAGTCTGTACGAAAATCGTGGAACTCTGCCGTGCCGCGGGGTTCGACGAGGTGAGGGTCGACGGTCTCGGCAGTGTCGTGGCCCGCCTGGGGTCGGGGCCGAAAATACTCGCCTTTGACGCCCACATCGATACCGTGGAAGTGGGTGACGAAAGCCAGTGGAACGAGGACCCCTTTTCGGGAATTATCAGAGACGGCCTTGTCCACGGCCGGGGATCCACCGACCAAAAAGGGGGTGCGGCGTCCATGATAACCGCGGGACGAATTCTCCGGGAAACGAATTACCAAGGGCCCTACACGCTGTTTTTCACCTTCACCGTTATGGAGGAGGACTGCGACGGAATGTGCTGGAAGTATCTTCTGGAAGAAGAAGGGCTTACGCCCGATTTTTTCGTCAGCACCGAGCCTACAAGCTGCAGGGTTACCCGGGGTCAGCGGGGCCGCATGGAAATGGTCTGCCGCATTAAAGGGATTTCCGCCCACGGCTCGGCACCGGAACGGGGGGAAAGCGCCGCGTACAAGTCTTCCCGGGCGGCCCTGGCGATGGAGCGCCTGAACGATGAATTGAAACCGGACGAGGACAACTTCCTCGGCAAAGGCTCCGTTGTCGTTTCGCAAATCGATGTACGCGGTCCCAGTCAGTGTGCCGTGCCCGATACGGGGATGATCTATCTCGACCGCCGCCTTACCTGGGGGGAAGACAAGGAGCTGGCAATCCGGCAGGTGAAGGAGTATATGGGTGATGATGTTGAAAGCGTAGAAATGCCCATGTACACGAAACGGGGCTATAAAAACACCGACTACGGCCAGGAGCTTTACTTTCCCACCTGGAAAATCCCCGGGGACCATCCCCTGGTGCTCGGCGGCGTTCAGGCCTATACCGAGCTGTACGGGGCCGCGCCGGAGGTCACGAAGTGGACCTTCTCCACCAACGGCGTTTCCGTCTGCGGAAGGCACAAAATTCCCTCCATAGGCTTCGGTCCGGGGGACGAAAAACAGGCCCACGCCCCGAACGAAACGAACCGCATCGACGACCTGGAAATCTGTTCCGCTTTTTACGCAATGCTCGCGAACACGGAAATCGTCTGACTTTTCGAAACAAAAAACCGTTATACTTATCAGCAGGAGGCGGAATGCGAAGATTTATGGATGTGTTTATCACCCTCCGATGGGACAACAGCCTTAGGGATTTGTGGATCGGA
>CAZSGZ010000103.1:0-11633 GCA_964606455.1 uncultured Spirochaetales bacterium | reverse complement strand
TTTACGAAAAAAGCAGCGACCCCTTGTCTCTGCCCGTACCCGGCGCCGCTTCGCCGGAAATAGACGGTGATATCCTTTTCACACTTCCCTACGGCATGGAGCAAAAAACATACATGCAGCTCGCACTTCGGGACGAAACGGGAAATATATCAGGACCTTCCGAGATTTTCGAATTGTACGTGGATAATCAGCCGCCGGCAAAGCCGGTAATAAAGTTTCTCGATGGAATTGTCAAAATTACCCCGCGGAGCGGCAGTACGGCATACTTTACCCTTTTGCGGGAAATTGACGGGACCGCGGAAGTACGAAATAGGGAAGAATTGTACGAAAAACCGTTTTTTGTTTTCGGCAGTGAAGGGAAAAAGACGGAGTATGAGCTCCGTGCGTATGCTGTCGACGGAGCGGGGAACAACAGCGGTGAAACGGAAGCAATGCGGTTTTCAGTTGATAAGCGGGAACCCGCGCCGCTGACCGTAAGCGGTGTTGAAGACGGCGGTATCTACAACGAAGGGGTAACAATCCGGTTTTCTTCCATGTACCCTGACCAGAAGGTCCTGTTTTCAGCGGAAACAGATGCTGCGGAAGGTGCGGAACTTCATATCGATGCCGCTTCAGAGACCGCTGAAGAGGGCATAATCGTGTTTTCCGGGGAAGAAGACGCACTCCATACCTATACGGTTGCCTATGCTCCGTATTTGGAGGATAACGGCAGTATTGGAGATGTGCGGCAGCTTTCATTTACAATCGACATGCAGTTTCCGAAAGCCCCCCGCGTTCACGGTATCGAGCATGAAGCTGAATATGTAAACGGCGTTACCATCACCCATGGTAATCCCGTGGAAGGTGAAACGGTGTACTACAGCATCGGCACCGACGGGGCCGCCCCTCCGGATTGTTTCGGACGGGAGGGCAGGAAATTTGTTTCGCCCCTGCACATGAAGGGGGAAACGAACAAAAAAATAACGTATTCGCTCCTTTTCGGATCCGTGGACGCTGCGGGAAATAAAACATATTCCGAAGAACTGTATGTATTTACCATCGACAGAGAAGCGCCGGAAGCACCGGCCGCGCGTATCCGGTTTCCTGACGGGAACGCTTCCCGGGCGGAAGTGTCCGTTGAAACCGGTGAAGAGATTTCGGTATTTTATGAGATAAGCGAAGGAAACACCCTCCCGGGCATTCCGAATGAGGAATCGGACCTCTTCGATCCCGCCGCTCCTCTTGTACTCGGCGGAAAAGAAGGGGAGGAGGTAACGTACAACATCAGGCTTATCAGCGTAGATGCCGCCGGCAACAGAAGCAGGGAAGTACCGGTGTTTTCCGTCAGGATCGATAAAAAGAAACCGGCAGCGGGAGGCGAACCGGTCTATATTTCCTATAAATCCGGCGCGGTGGACATCAGCTGGGAGCATCTGCGGGGAGTAGATATTTTTTATGCTCTCGAAGGCGGGGAATGGAAAAAGTATGAATCACCGCTAAGTATTTCCGGAAGAAGCGCGGAAACACTTTTGTACTATTTCAAGGACCGAGCGGGAAATACAAGTGAAATCGCTTCAATTGAGATCCCCGCGTATACAATAAGCGCCGACATCGACTCCTTTCTTACAGGTGCCGAAAACGGCGGCAGGTATAACGGACCGGTAACCGTTTCCACCGAATCGGGAGAGTTTCTGTGCAGGTATGAAACGGCCTTCGCCGAGGAGCATCTGCAGGATATTTCTCAATTCAGCCCGATTATGGATGAGAAAAAACAATTTGATGTGCTGCCGGGTGAAACGGTACATTTTTTTCTGGCGGCGCAGCTCTTTGACCGCGGGACAAATCTTCCCGTTTCCGAACAGAAAAAACTGCATTTCACCATTGATAAAACGAAACCGCCTGTGCCCGCGTTTGATATTGCCGGGGACACCTACTTTCAAGACACAATACACATTCCCATCAGTGCCGAAGAGGGGACAATTTTGTATTCAGTAACGAAATTTGATGCCCTGGGGAACCCCCTGGAAGTAAACGAAGATATACGCTATTTAGGACCTGTTACCCTGGATGTGCCGAAAGGCGAATACAGCAGCTTTGCCGTGTCCGCCTATGCGGTCGACGAAGTTGGAAATAGAAGCAAAGCGGTGACCCTCGACGAACTTATTATCGATAAAAAGATTATTTACGTTTCACGGCTGGGTAACGATCTATACTCGGGGTCGAGGAGCAGGCCCTTTAAAACCCTGTCAACGGCGGTTGAATACGCGAAAGAGACCGGCAGAAATATCGTCTATGTTTCCGGAGGGCAATTTACCATAAATGATACCCTGCAGCTGGATGAAGATATTTTCCTGCAGGGAGGCTACGATCCTTTTGCATGGAAACAGGACGGCCCGGAGGAAACGGTTATTTCCGCGGGAGATCATATACCGGAAAACGGCAGGTTGCTCAGTATCTCCGCCGGGACAATACACCTCAAGTCCCTGACGCTGGTAACCGACAAAAAGGACCCCGTCGTGCTTCATATTTCGGGTGGGGAGCTGTCGGCATCCGCGGTTACGATCATGAACCTTCATACCGATTCCATGCCGCTCTTCCTGCAGGAGGGAGGGAAGGCTGAACTGCTGAATACGAAATGTACTTCATACAGCGGCAGCGCGGCGGAAATTATCAAGTGTACCTCGGGCGAACTTCTGCTGAAAAACTCCGCCGTGGAAAACAAAGGGGAACATGCCGGCACGCTGCGGGTACTTCGCGCTGAAAACGCCGATAAAGTAAGGATTGAAAATTCAGTGCTGTTTGCCGGCAGTGCCGTGATAAGCACCGTCCTGTACGCGAAAGATACTTCCGTAGAATGCATTGAATCGATTTTCAGCGCCGGCATAGCGAACAGCAGGAGTTTCGGAATTCAGGCCGAAGGGTCGGAACTGCACGTGGAAAAATCGACGATTACCGCAAGCGGTTCCTCCCGGATCAATACCCTTGTTACCGCCTCGGCCGATTCAGCCGTTTTGCTGAAAAACACTACCTTGTATATTACCGGCGGGACCGGCGGCATCGGAATACAGGCTGAAGACTCCGCATTGGACATGTACAACTGTCTCGTAACGGGAGAAAAGGGCAATGAATTTCTCTATCCCTTTCAACTGAAACATACAAAAGCTTTGCTGCAGAACAATTATATAACCATCTCCACCGCCGGAGATTTTATCGGTTTCGATATTACCGGCGGGACCGGCAGGCTGTTCAACAATACGGTGGTGTTTGCTTCCGGTTCTCCGAATTCCGACGCCGTTTGGGGTAAAAGATGTACCGTTTTTCATGTAGTCAACAACATCATCATGAACACGTCGGGAGAAAACGAAGGCTCTTGTATTGTCCTAGACGGTACAAACGATGCACGGATTACTGCAAATAATCTTCACGGATGGAAACGGGCGCTTCAGGTCGGCGAGGCGGAATATGGCGGCACTGAAGATCTTAATACCGCCGACGGTAACCCGCGCGGAGGTAGGTACCATAAAAACATTTCCGAATCTTTTACGAACACCTTTCTCATCACAAAGACGGAGGCACCCTATTATCTAAAGCAGTCCTCCCGCTGTGTGAACGGAGGGGTCGATGTGGAGGAGATGGGCGGTCTGCCCGTTGATTTTGAGGGTGATGTCCGTCCCAACCCCGGCGAGGGACTTAAACCGGAATACGATATCGGCGCGGACGAGTTTTAAGCTGTAAAAAACAAATCGCCGGTCTTATTCACGGCTCCAGATCCGTTGTCCCGCATCGGCACTGTAGGTATTGCGCCACAGACCGCTGCTGGTGGTACAGGCAAAAATGATATCGTCTCCGCCGCCGGCACCCGCCGGGTCATAGGCAAAGGAGCGGATCGAATTATTAGCGAGTTTTGTATTGAGATAGTTGATAGTTGTCGTTTCGGTCAGACCGCTCGGAGCGGTTACTGACAGTGAATCTGCATCGGGACTATCGGCAATACCGATTTCATAATAGCCGTTGTCCGATCCGACAATGACGGTTACGGCCCCGGTGTCGTCATAACCGGAACCGGGTACTTTTATCAGATCGTAAAACACTTCAGCCGTTTCACCCGTATATTTGGTAATGCTGGAATACCAGCCTGAAGAGAGGTCGGCCGACGGGGCGGGCTGGTTTTTTGCAAAAACGACGCCGTCTTTGGAGGAAATGAAGATCTTTTCAAGCTCCGGACAGTAGTATACACCGCCCATATCGTCAGGGGTGATGACCGTACCGTCGGTATTCGTCAAACTGACGCTGGTCGTGAGGACCGCGGGGTCCGTGCCGGCAAAAACGGCGTCGCCGCTGATAAACCAATAATTTGTTCCGTCGAAATCGCCGTCAAAAATCATGCGGACCGAGTAATCGTTGTCGCCGGGCAGGTCGACTAAAGAAAACGTGCTCCCGTCGGAAGAGTAGTAAAGAGCGTAGGGGTTATACGCGGTGCCGAGGTCTTCCCTGAGGACCGATACATACAGTCCCGAACCGACGGCCATCAGTCCCGTTATCCGTTCGGACGCGGCACCGCTTACCGTTCCGGTCTCGGTCCAGGGACCGCTTCCTTCCGCGTAGGTGTACAGTTTCGAGGTAGCGGCATCTCCTGTCCGGTACATTGCGTACAGCGTGCCGTTGAAATATTCAAGGTCGGAACTGAGCATCCCTTCCGCGGGCGGCGGGATTTCCTCCCAGTTTCCGGTTTCGATACCGCGGCGGTACACTTTCCCGGCGGCTATAAAATAGCTGTCGGTGGTTTTCGTCAATTTCCACACTTTTAACGAGTCGTCGAGGCCCTTGTCCCCCTCGAGGTCTTTTTCAACCTCCAGGCTGTAGAAAATGCCCATTGATTCCTGGGTGCATCCGGCAGCAAAAAGGACTACAACAACTGTTATGGTACATGCAAAGATATGTAATTTTTTCATGGTAAATACTCCGTTTAAAAATGGTAGAGCGCGGAGAGCGAGACTTCCAGAAAATTCCCGTAACGATTCTGGGACACCAGAGCATCATTGGTATACCACTGAGGTGAAAACCAGTACACCACGTTCAAGCCGGCCGCCCAGGTGCCGTTGATGTTCCAGTACAGGGAAGCGCCGGGTTTTAGAATAAGCCCGACGTACAGCGATTCATCGAGCGTAACAAAATTGAGACCCGTGCCGAGATATATCGGTATTTCGAAGGGGTAGGCAAAGAAAAAATATCCAAGCTTGAAGGTCACCGGTATGATCGCCAGGACCCTGCCGAGGGGGCTGAAGGAAAATGAACCGGCAAGTTCGCCCCCTAAGGTAAGATGTTCGGTTACGAAGGCATTCCATTCCAGCGACCCGACACCGCCTAAGGATAAATTGGTGGAAACAGCGGAGCCCCCCCCGAAAAAGAAAAGAGGAATAAACAAGCCCGCGTTGACGGCAAATATCTGGTCCCCTAAGGCGTAGGAAACTTCGGGGATTTCTTCCGGTTCCTCCTCCTGAGCGAAGATTTCTCCGCTTATCGAAAACAACAGCACGAAAATACACATGAAAAGAAAAAATCGTTTATGTCGCACAAAAAACCTCACTTCAGCTAACTAAAGATACTATCACCGCCAAAACAAATTTTCAATATAGTTGGCATTGCATTCATGTTTTGATAGAATTACGGTATGATTAATAGAGTTACCACAATTCAGGATAAAATACAAATACAAAACTGCATCATCAGTGTGGCCGACAAGACAGGCTGTGCCGATTTCGTTTTGGAATTATTGGAGATTGTGCCGGACCTCTCCGTATTTTCCACCGGAGGTACATTTACCCTTATTGAAAAAGCACTGCCTCCGGAAAAGAAGGGCCGGCTTGTCAATATTTCCGATTTTACCGGCCAGCCGGAGATGCAGGGGGGCTTGGTAAAGACCCTTGATTTTAAAATTTATACCGGTATTCTCAGCGAACCGGGAAATACCGAGCACCGGCGGCATATTCGGGAGATAGGCGGAAGGGCCTTCGATATGATCGTTGTAAATTTGTATCCTTTTCGTCAGGCGGCGGAGAAGGAAAACAGTACGGTGGAAGATGCCCGGTCCCACATCGATATCGGCGGCCCCTCCATGCTTCGGGGAGGAGCGAAAAATTTTCTCAGGGTTGCAAGTGTCTGTGATCCCGCGGATTACGGGAGTATTCTATCCGAAATGAAGGCAAGCGACGGCAGACTCTCCGTTGCCGCGCGGCTCCGTTTGGCGAAAAAGGCATTTGCCCATACGGAAGAGTACGACCGGGCGATTCACGGCTATTTCGAGAACATAGACACGGATGATCTCGAGGCCGCATACACCATTACGGACGGGACCTAAACGATGAAAAGCAAAAAGATTTCTCAAATGTACAAGACGATGGAAGAGGACAGTTTTCCCGAGGAAATGAGCATTTCTTTCACCGGCAGCGGCAAAACTTCAACCTTGAAATATGAAAAAGTAACCTGGAACATCGAAGGAGTTACAAAAGGTCTGCGCTACGGGGAAAACCCCGGTCAGCCCGCCGCCTTGTACCGCCTGGTGAACGGAAACGTCTCTATCGCGGAATGCGAGATGGTCCTGCCGGGTGAATACCTGGTGTCGGATATCGACCTCCTGCAGTCGGGGAAACACCCCGGGAAAACGAACATTACCGATGTTGACAATGCCCTCAACATTCTACGGTATTTCGGAGACACACCCTGTTCTGTAATTGTAAAACACAACAATCCATGCGGCGTCGCGAAAGGAGATGCCATCGGCGATGCGTATGAAAAGGCCCTGTACGCCGACAGAATTGCCGCCTTCGGCGGCGCCGTCGCGTGCAATAGAAGCATCGACAGGGAGACCGCCCGGTTCATGACAAAAAGCTATATTGAAGTTGTGGCTGCTCCCGATTTTGACGACGGTGTTCTCGATATTTTTGCCGAAAAGAAAAATCTTCGGGTAATAAAAATCGGCGCAATCGACCGCCTCGCCTCGTTTATCGGAAAACAGTGCATCGATTTTACAAGCCTCATCGACGGCGGCATCATTTGCCAATCTTCCTTTTCGCCGCGGACCCTGTCGCCGGAAGACCTCATTCCCGCCGCGGCGGAGAAAGAGGGGCGGGAGGTCACCGTTGACCGCCGGCCCACTCCGGAAGAGCTCGGGGACATGATGTTCGGCTGGCTCGTGGAAACGGGAATAACCAGCAACTCGGTCATTTATGTCAAGGACGGCGTAACGGTCGGTATCGGGACCGGCGAGCAGGACAGGGTCGGTGTCGCTGAAATCGCACGGGACAAGGCCTATAAAAAAACCGCCGAGAGAATCAGCTGGATTCGGCATCAATCGGCATATGCCGATTTGGATGAAGTACGAAAAACAGAGGTCTGGGAAGAGACGGCAGGCGGGCACGGCGGTCTGGATACGTCCGTCATGGTTTCCGACGCTTTTTTTCCGTTTCGGGACGGAGTTGAAGTCGGCCTTCGGGAGGGCGTTTCGGCAGTTATACAGCCGGGAGGCGCAATCCGCGACGCCGACTGTATCGAAGCGTGCAACGAATACGGGGCGGCAATGATGTTTACGGGTCAGCGCTGTTTTAAACACTAATGGCAACATTTTACATAGAAACATACGGCTGCCAGATGAATAAGGCGGAATCCAGCTACATGGCACTCCATCTTGTCCAGCACGGAATGGAGGAAACAGATGACCCGGAACAGGCGGACAATGTAATTATTCATACATGTTCGGTACGGCAGACGGCGGAAAACAGAATCTGGGGCAGGCTGGGACGTTATACCGCCTTAAAGAAGAAGCGGGACTTCAATCTTGTCGTTGCCGGCTGTATGGCGGACAGACTGGGGGAGGAAATACAAAAAAAGTCGCCTGAAGTGGATTATGTTCTCGGAAATACGGAAAAAATGGATATTTTCAGCGTACTGACCCGGGGGGCAGCGGGGCAGCCGCGGGAAAAGCCGGTGAAAGGGAAACAGGACTACCGCTTTCCCCTTACCTACGGATATTCCGGATCCTTTCAGGCCTATGTGCCGATTCTCCACGGCTGCGACAATTTCTGTTCATACTGTATCGTTCCCCTCGTCAGAGGCAGGGAACTATCCCGGTCCGGAGAAAAAATACTGTATGAATGTAAAGTGCTCGAAGAAGCGGGTGTACGGGAAATTACCCTGCTCGGGCAGAACGTCAATTCATACCGGGGAACATATAAAAACGGTACCCTCGATTTCCCCGCGCTCCTCCGTCTTATACTCGGGGAGAACCGACGTGTCCCTTGGTTCCGTTTCCTCACGTCCCACCCGAAAGACTTCTCCGACGGGTTAATTGAATGCATAGCGGAAAATCCGCGGTTATGCAGGGAAATCCACCTGCCCGTGCAGCACGGTTCCAACGCCGTTTTAGCGGCAATGAATCGGCGGTACTCCCGGGAGTCATATCTTGACCTTGTGGGGAAAATACGGCGGGCAATCCCCGATGCCGCGCTTACAACGGACATTCTTATCGGATTCCCCGGCGAGGAGGAGGCGGATTTTCGGGATACCGTTGACTTGATGAAAACGGTACAGTTCGATGACGCCTACACCTACAAGTATAACACCCGGGAGGGAACACCGGCGGCGGGGTTCCCGAAACAGGTGTCCGAGGATGTAAAACAAAATAGATTGGAAGAAATTATTGCAATTCAGCGTGATATCAGTAACAATAGGAGAAAGAGACGGGTAGGGGAAGTGACGGATGTACTGGTAAAACAGGTTTCGAAACGGAACAGCGCGGAACTGCTCGGTGTGACCGAATTCGGCGCGTCGGTTGTTTTTTCCGGCATCGCGGATGATATCGGGACCATCGTACCCGTACGGCTTACCTCCGCGGCTGGTTCCACATTGAAAGGAGAGAAAATATAATGGTACCTTGGAAATTAGTTTTATTTCTTATACTGATGACGATATTTGTAATTTTTGCAGGATTCAACATAAAAAATGTGTCCGATATTTCCGTAGGGTTTACGACCGTTAACGATGTACCGATATTTTTAAGCCTGTTCATTGCGTTTCTCGCCGGCGCGTTTTTAACGCTCCCTTTTGCCTTCGGCAGGAAAAGAAAGAAAGAAAAAGCAGAAGCGGCGAAGGGCAAACCGAAACCGGGGAAACCGAAAAAAGAAGATGTTGAAAATGAGATAAGAGAAGAGGGGGGAAACTCCGATATAAAAAAGGATGAAGCTGAATAAATTAGGCATTTTCCTTTTTTCCCTTCTCCCCGCTATCTGTTCGGCCGACATACTCGAAACGGCCGTGGAAGAGCAGCGTGCGGGCAATCATTACCGGGCTGCCGAGCATTTCGAAAACTGGCTTAGCGAACATCCCGACCATGAAGGACTTCCGCAAGTCCTCTCTCTGTATTTCGATTCCGTCCGGGACCTGAAGCGGGCACAACAGGTCCTGCGGGAAGTTCAGGAGGGATGCACGGACGGCGAAAACAGTAAAACAATTCTTTTTTATCTCGCCTTCCTACAAGAGATGCGGGGAGAAATTACAGATGCGCAGCAGATGTTTGAATTTGCCAATATGCGGTCGACGAAAGCCGCTGATATATCTACTTTTTTTCATTCCATCAGACTGCTCATATCGATGGGAGAGTTCGGCAGGGCGGAAGCCCAGACGAAAGCAATTATTACCACTGCAGGAGACAGCGTGCTCAGGAGCCGGGGGAAGCTCTTTCTGTCCTATATTAACTATCTAACGGGTAAGCTCCGGGAAGGGGAACGGCTTCTTACGGAGACACACACCGGTATTGAAAAAATGTCCGCGGCGGACGTATATCTTTTTTATACTCTATCCGAAAAGTACGGGCGGACGCAATTCTCCGATACCGCGAGGGAACTGCTTTCATCAAAATTCGGCGGCAGCATCGAGTTTGCAGCGGCGGACGAGGGGGGCACCGTCGTTATAGGACCCTCACTCCATTATTTCCAATTATTCGCCGGTACACGCGAAGAAGAAAAACCGGGTATGGAAGACAGCGGTATGGTGCGCATTCAAACCGGGATATTCGCGGAGCGGGAAAACGCGGAAACACTGGTCGATGCGCTCGAGAAAAACGGATTTTCCGCGGAAACGGTGCAAATTGACCGGGAAGGCTCGCCGCTGTACCGGGTCGTTTCTCCCTCCCTGCCGGCGGAAAGTTCCCAGGAATATATTCTGCGGTTAAAAGAAAAGGGATTCGAAGGTTTTCTACTCTTCCCCTGATGCCTCATGCTCTTCTTCAGTATCCTTCCGTTCATACCGGACATACAACCGGGAAGTGTCCCCGGAAGGCTTGAAGCCGGACACACCGATTTTGCCGGGAGTCAGCGTAAGTTTGTAAATAGTTATCTGTTCCGTGGAGTCGATGGTCTGTTCTAAAAGATAGAGTTTCGATTCTGTAACCGTATTCGATTCACTTAAGACCATAATATCAAGGATGGTATCGCCTTCGAAATTATACATCGAATATTTGCCGCGGAAGGAACCGGTGCCGGTTGTCATTTCGATGAAAGGATGCGCGAAGAGTATGCTTCCGCCGAATGAATTTTTATACTCCCCGCGTACTTCGCCGGAAGAAAGGTCGTTTCCGGTGTGGGAATACATTGCGTCCGTTACAATACCCTCTTGGGCGGAATCGTGAAGCCGGGTAAAAGTACCGTCCCACATAAAATTACTTTTCGTGAAATCTCTGTCATTTATCTCAATTTTTATTACATCCATGCTTTCGACGTAAATGGAAACGTACTTCTTTATAAAAGGCACCATTTCATTGGTAACGGATATATAGATACTGTTGGGAATTCTTGTCCTGTGAGAGCTTTCCCATTCATACAACTCCTGAATGTCACTGGAAAAGAAGATGATTTGCCCTTCATCCGGATTAAAAAAAATGGTGGTCTGCTGGTTTTCGTCTTCAGGACCGGAGCTAATCCACGGTCCCGCTAAATATTCTTCAAAGGCATTCGTGTCTTGTGTAAAAAGTTCACGGAGCTGGGCCGCTTCGATTTTTTTCCCGGGAATATACTCCACCTTTCCTTTGACGTACCTGTTTTCCTGATATTTCCAGTAATATTCTTCACGCACCAAGTCCATGATGTTGCCTGTGTCCCTGTCTTGGGAGAAGGTGATAATCGGGAAGCTGCGGCCGTTTCGCTGCCCCTGTTTGTACGCCTGGCTCCGTTCATACTCATGAATATCGATGCTTCCGTCGGCGGTAATGGCGCATATGGAGGTGTAGTAGAGTCCGACACCGGAGGGGGAAAAAGTCTGGCGGTAAATGTCGAGACTTCTCAACCCCTGCTTATCGATTCCGGAACAGAGGATTTCCAGCTTGTGATCGCCGATAATATCGATAAAACTGATAATGAAGGTACGGACATTTGTTGCATTGGTAACGGTTTCCCAGGAAAGAACATACTCGTTTGAAATCTCGTCGAAATCTACCAGCTTCAGTATAATTTCTCCGTCCGGATCGTTTCTCATTTTTCCGAATATTATTTGCTCGTCCGCAGGGTCAAGATCGAGATTTTGATTGATTATTTTTACCGGCAAAAATTGTTCATCGAGGTCGATAAGCGGTCCTACATCGAGGCCGGTGCCGCTTTCGGAGGAAA
>CAZSGZ010000102.1:0-11807 GCA_964606455.1 uncultured Spirochaetales bacterium | reverse complement strand
AACGGTAATCAGGGCTACTTTCCCTTTTCCGTTTATCGCGTCACCTAAGAGTTTTCCGCTCTGCCGCCCCGCGTTGTAGTTTCCGGTCCCGATAAATGTGTATCTGTTTGAAGAAGCTGTATCCGCATCAAGGGTCACAACCGGGATTCCCGCGTCAATTGCCTGATTTATTGCAGGCGCCAGTTCTTCCACAAATCCGATAATATCCATGCCGGCGGGATTTTCCCCTATCTGCTGCTCAATTGTATTCGCCTGGCCTTCCATGTCATAGCCTTGCGGTCCAAGATACTTGGTCTCGACCCCGAAGGTATCTTCGGCAATTTCAAGACCTACCCTGTGATCGATGAAGTACGGGACTTCAACCACCGCGCCAATCCAATCATAGACCCGCTTTTCAGCAGGTGCTTTTGCCGTACCGGTATCTTCCGTTGTTCCCGAGCCTTCCGCTGTCGCAGCCTCTTCCCCTTTTTTGCATCCGGCAAAAACCGACATCATCAGAATTGCAAAAACCAACAAGACAATATTCAACAAACGTATTGTTTTTTTCACTATTTGTACCCTCCACTCCATTTTTTATTCTTTCATCAACTTTTACAATAAAATTACCTAACGAATTTAGTTAACTATTTCACATTACCCTCCTTTTTTTGATAATGATTATTATTTCATAGGTTATTATCTGCGTCAATCAATTTTTTTATATTTTTTTTAATTATTATAATTATTTATATTTTCTTCGTTTTTATTACTTATTTGTTAATGATTTATAGAGTTACAGAGGGCAGAAAGAGAATTGGGGAAATTTGCCTCCCGCCAAGCATTCCCGGCGGGAGGATTAAACAAATCGGACAGCTACGCGGGCTGTCCCAAATCAGTCACATCATTCCGCATGCGCTTAAGATCGGCATCTTCCAGGGACAATCCGCCGGCCTTTCCGTTTTCCGCGGCATGTTTTTCCTTCCGGGCTCCTACCAATGTGTAGGTAATTCCGCGCTGTGCCGTTGTCCAGGCGATGACAAGCTGGGCCATGGTGCAGTCATATTTCTTCGTAAGGTCACTCCAAGTTGCAAGCATATCGAGGACTTTTTTCCGGTTGACCGGCTTCAGCCAATCGAGCTGACTCCGGTACTCTTCGTCGCCGAATTCCGCGTCCATGCCGATCTTTCCGGTAAGAAGCCCCTGCTCCAGGGTGGAATATGCCATGATACTTACACCGAGGTTCTCACAAAGATCGATGTATTCCGGTTCCAGGGTCCTGTCGAGCATGGTGTACCGCTCCTGTATCGCGTCGAGCCGGCCGTGCTTGGTATATTCTTTTATGTTCTCAAGGGATGTATTTGACGCACCGATGGCACGAATTTTCCCTTCCTTTTTTAAGTCTTCGAGACAGCCCATGGTTTCGGCTATCGGCGTCGGACTGTCCCCCTCTTCCTGCCAGTGGGTTATGTACAAATCGATATAATCGGTATCCAGACGGCGCAGACTGTCTTCTACTTCCACTTTAATCGTCGCCGGCCGAAGGCTGCGCCGTACGGAATACCCGTCCATGTCGAAGAAGTGGGTCCCTTCGCCCCCCTTCCACCAGAGTCCGCATTTCGTCGAGATAAGGACTTTGTCCCGCATTCCCTTTACCGCCTTTCCCACCACTTCTTCGCTGTGGCCGAAACCGTAGGCGGGGGCGGTATCGATGAAGTTGATTCCCTGATCAACGCTGGCACGTATGGCCCTGATAGATTCCTCGTCGTCGGAATCGCCCCACCAGGGGCCGCCCCCGACCGCCCAGGTCCCTAAACATATCTTTGTTGCATCGATACCCGATTTTCCCAATGTTCTTTTTTCCATACCATTCCTCCTCGAATGTTATATTATGATTATTTCTTCTTCTGTCCGTAGTCCTTGAATACATCTATCGCTTCTTGGAACTGCGCGTCGGTCAACAGCGTCGGTTCCCCCATCGATTTCGCCACGAAGTAGGTTTTTACCGCGTCCTCTAAGTAGACCGCCGCGTACAAGGCCTCTTTGAGCGTACCGCCGACGGTAATGACTCCGTGGTTTTTTAAAATGACGGCGTTTGAATTGCCGATATGGTCGACGGTTTCTATGCCCATCTGCAGACTGGCCGCGGAGCTGAAAGGCGCAACATTGACCTCGCCGGCACATGCATTGGCCAGGGTCGTTACCGCATTCGGCACTTTATCGAAGACCAGGCTGATTGCCGTGGCATATACCTGATGTGTATGGATAATGGCGTTTACTCTGTCCATATTCTTGTAAATATGAAGCAGGGCCAGACTGTCCACCGACGGCCGCCGCTCCCCTTCGATAACCGTTCCCGCCGGATCGACGACAACGACATCATCTTCGACCATTCCGTCGTAGGCCATTCCCGACGGCGTTACCAGAATATTGCCGTCGGCCATTCTCATACTGACATTCCCGCCGGAAAGGGCGATCAGGTTATATTCCTTCAGCGCCAATCCCGCATTGATAATTTCCCGTTTTTCTTTCGAATACATTTTTTCCTCCATAGTTTTATTCAATGATTTTTCTTCAATACGGCCAGACACCCTTCAGCGCCTCGACCGTTTCCTTGTATTTCTCGAACTTCGTGTTATAAATGTCGGACAGGCTTTTATCCGGTTCATAGGAGCGCTTGATGCGGACCATTGTATCCGTCCCCGCTTCGAAACTGTCAAAGATACCCACGGAGACTCCAGCGCACAACGCGGCCCCTAATGTCCCGAGCTCCTCGTTTTCGGTTATTTCTATCCGCTTCTGCAGCACGTCCGCGAACATCTGCATCCAAACTTTCGATTTTGCCGCCCCCCCCGACACTCGGGCCGTATCGGGAAGTTCCCTGAAGCGGGAAAGCCTTTCCAAATGTACTTTCGTTCCGAAAGCCACCCCCTCATATACCGCCCGCAGCAGATGGTCTTTCGTGTGATACCCGTTCAAACCGACAAAACCGGCGGAGGCATCCGGCCCGGCATTGCTTCCGTAGAGAAACGGAAGGAAAATTATATTGCTGTCTTCCGGTTTTACCGACTCCACCGAAACATTACATGCTTCGTACACATTGCCGTTTTCCGGAGATGGACAGTCGACAAAATTGGTAACAAACCATTCAAGGTTGCTCGCGGATGTGGGACTCGAATCACCAATGAGGTAATAGCCGGGAATACAGTAAAGAGTTGTCATGAAGTGGTCCTCGGCTACGACAGGTTCCTTGCTGATATATTCGTTGATACTCCAGGTCCCGGCAATACAGCAGAGTTTGCTGTCATCGACAATGCCGGTTGCAATGGCGCAGGCATTGATATCGAACAGTCCGCCGGCAACGGGAGTACCTTCACACAGTCCGGTCTCACGGGCAGCCCCCTTCGTTACCGTTCCGCATATATCCGCGGCGCCCCGCACATCAGGCAGTTTCGACCGAACCGAGGAGAGCCCGAAGGCATCGAGAACCTCCTCATCGTATTCAACCGTTTCAAGATTCATAAACGACGTGCCCGTCATATCGGTTATTTCCGCGTAGGGTTCCCCGGTAAGGCGCAGGCGGACATAATCTTTGCACATTAAGATCCACTTCGTCTTTTCCAGGACCTCGGGAGTATGGTCCCGCATCCATGCAAGCAGGGCCACCGGCTGTCCCGCCCAAATCGACTGCATCGTTTTCGGCAGGACCCGCTGAAACGTGCCGTCCGAATACCATTTCTTAACATATTCCTTCGCCCGGGTATCGGTGGATATGATTCCGTTACCGACGGGATCGAGATTTTCATCAACGAGATACATTCCGTTTCCGTGTCCCGTAGATGCCACCGCGGCTATATCGCTGTTCTTCAACCCCGATTTTTCGATAACTCTTCGTATTGACCTGCAGTTCGCCTTCCACCACTCTTCGAGGTTACGCTCCGTAAAACCGGGTTTCGGCATAACCAATTCAGATTTTTCGCCGGCCGAGGCAATCTCATTTCCCCTGCCGTCGTAAAGGGCGGCTTTGGTAATGGTACCTCCGTTATCAATTCCCAATAAATAATCAGCCATATATTATCCTTTAAATGTTTTTTCAAGCCTTCCGGTACATCCCGGAACGGAGAGAAACAAATCGCCGCCTTCAGGACCCCGCTTCAAATCAGCCTCATCTACTGCTTTTCGCGCCGTTGTTATGAAGAGCTGATCCAGGTTTTTACCGGCAAAAACCATACAGGTCGCGGTTTTTACCGGTAAGGGAATTTCCATATCCGTACTCCCTTCCGTAGTAAACCTGGATACCTTGCCGCCCCACCAGTGGGCAACCCAGATATAGCCGTCGCTGTCGATAATCAGACCGTCGGGCATTCCCTCCTCTTCCGAAAACTCCTTAAATACCTGCCGGTTCGATACCTTCTTTTTTTTCGAGTCCCAATCGAAGCGGAGCACCCGCCGGCCGAATTGTTCCGAGAGATACAGCACGGTACCGTCGGGACTGAACGCCATTCCATTCGGAATGGCGAAACCGGATTCGAGAAGGCTGATTTTTAAATCCGAATCCACGAGATAGAGGCTGCCGTTCGGTTCGTAGAGATTCTCTACATCGTAGACACCGAAAATAAAGTCGCCCTCCGGTGTTACGGTGCCGTCGTTGAGGAGCATGCCTGTTTCCCCCTGAACGGGGTTGCCGATATACTCGGTTTCCCCGTCGGCTGAATTCCACACCACCACCCCTCTCACGGAGGTCCCGATCCATCCCCCCTTTTCCCGCCTGGCAATGCACTGCAGCTGATACGGGACCGGAATTATCCGGACCGCATTGGTTTCCGGATCGTATGTATACAACGTCCGGGCTTCGGTGTCGACAAAATAGATCAATCCCTCTTCGGGCACCCACAACGGCACCTCTCCGCATTCCAGCCCGAGGGGGGCCATGTTTTCTGCTTTCAATGTTCTCATACCGTTCCTCCGCATACCAATAGTTTCATATGTACCTCGATTACTCTCTCCACGCTTCGGCCATCCGGTCGGTAATGAATTTCTTCGCTGCCGCCGCCGCGTCGAAGGCATCCTCTCGGTCGTCGGCCCACATTTCGATCAGGACCGGTCCTGTAAAACCGGAATCTCTTATAACTTGAAATACTTCGTGAAAATCCATAATTCCTTCCCCGAAGGGTATGCGGCGGATAACATTTTCCTTAACATCCTTTACATGGATGGCGGAAATATACCCCTTTGCCGCTTCGAATTCCCGGCGGATATCGAGGCCCACCGCCCGCATATTCCCCACATCCGCATAGGTTGTAAAATAGGGAGTTTGGTACCGCTTTACGTATTTCATGATCGTTTCCAGAGAGTTCATCAAAGAATAGCCGATGTTTTCTATAGCCAGATGCATCCCCAGCTTCGAAGCGTATTTCAAGCCCGTTTCAAAATTCCTTACAAAATTTGCGGCAGTCTCTTCCGTGCTCTCCTCGTCGTAAGCGGAGTCGTAACCCGCGACCTGCACTACCCTAATGCCGGTATCGGCGGCAAAGTCGATGGCTTTGATAAACATTTCCATCCCCTTCTTCCGAAGGTCGGGATAGGTACTGCCTAAAGGATAGCGCTGCAGTCCGCTTAAACACATGGTGGTAATCCGCACCCCGGATTCATCCACCGCCCGCCGGAGGGCCCGTTTTTTTTCCATGTCCCAGTCGAGCCGTCCGATCCGTTCGTCGCTTTCGTCGATCGAAATTTCTACAAAATCGTAACCCGCTTCCTTTACCTGTGACAGCCGATCCGGCCAGCCGAGTTTATCGGGTAAAGCTTTCTCGTACAGTCCGAATGAAAAATCACTGTAATCCTTCACATACCGCTCCTTATTGTATTTCCATATGTTCGACGACCCAGCGCGCTGCCGCGTCATCCGTGATCAACACATCGACATACCCGCCCCGAAGCGCAGCGAGAATGGCGTCCCCTTTCATTTCGCTGCCAGCAACAGCGATAACGGTCGGAATTTTCTTTATATGTTCCAGCCCGATGGCAATAGAACGCCGGCTTACGCCGACATCGATTTCTTTTCCGTTTTGATTGAAGTGCTGTCCGCAAATATCGCCGACGGCGCCTTTTTCGCGAATTCGCACTGTCTCCTCTTTGTCCACGTATCCCGACCGCAGGAGGCTGTACAATTCCGGCCGGGTCGAGCCGATACCGATTAACGCAATATCCGCCGCCTCCGCTCTTGCAAGAGTTTCCTTAATCGTTCTGTCCGCCATCAATGCGGAATGAGCTTCCGCTGTTTCAATAATGAGGGGGGCATGAAGATGCCGGTAAAATCCGCCCAGTCTTCCCGCAAGAAGCTGAACCAAAACCGGACTGTCGGTACCGAGTTTTTGGTCCGAACCCACCGCACCGATCATCTGAACCACTTCGAGAGACGGGAAGCGGTGCGGGCGGACGAATCGAAGCACCTGATACAAAGCCGTTCCCCAGGCCATTCCGATAACGCTTTCCGGAGCAACAATTCTATCGAGCTCTTCGGCCGCGAGCGTTCCGAGGCCCTGCAGCATTTCATCATAATCTCGCTCCTTGCTGACCAGCACACGGATCCCGGTGAGGTTAAATTTTGTACGGATGGTCTCTTCAAGTTCATTATTTGTCCGCCAGGGATAATGGACAATTATCTCGACAATACCCCGTTCCCTCGATTCGGTAAGGAAGCGCGAAACCGCCGACCTGGATACACCGAGGGTGTCGGCAATCTGCTGTTGATTTTTTCCGGCTTCATAATATAATGACGCTACCCGCGCCAGAAACATCTGCCTGTTTTCGCTTTCCTCGGCCATGCTGTCCCTCCATTATTTTCACTAATGTGAAGCATATTCACATTAGTGAATTTCATCCTATCCTACTATATCACGGCTGTCAATTGTTTTTCTTCCGCAGCGTGAATGAAAAATAACGCTTGACAAGAAGTTTATTTTGCCACATAATGCAATTATGTGAATTGAATTCACATTTGTGAACCTTGTGAAGAACCATAAAAGTAAGGACCATAAGAAGGAGAATGGAATGGCAAACGAAACAAAATCTGAAAGCGCCCTGGGCATGATCGAGACCAGAGGCCTGGTTGCCGCCATAGAAGCGGCGGATGCAATGCGGAAAGTGGCCCATGTACGCCTGCTCTGTCAGGAAGAGATAGGCGGGGGGTATGTAACCACCATGATCAGGGGCGAGGTCGGCGCCGTTAATTCGGCAATCGATGCGGGAGTCTCGGCGGCGAAACGTGCGGGAGAACTCGTATCGACCCATGTAATTCCAAAGCCGCATAAAGCGGTGGAAAAGATTATCCATCGCGGCGAGACGGCTGTTATCCGGGCCCTCGCGGATTAGGGGGGAGGTATGGATTTACGAACGTTTGTTCTTATCGATCAGATGCAGCCGCAGTTCGCCGCTCTAACAGGCACGCTCATGACCGGAGATGTTCCGGTTGAGGGCAACGCGGAGCTGATACTGGAACTCGCTCCCGCAAGTGATGTATATGAGGTCTTAGATGCCGCGTTGAAAACAACCAATGTGCGGCCCGGCCTGCTTCGTGTTGAACGGGAATTCGGCACATTCGAAATTCACGGAGAAATTCAGGAAGACGTCGTTACCGCCGGAAAAGAAGCACTGTCCCGCTTCGGCATGACCGAGACGGACAGAATGAAACCGTCGGTAGTGGAAGTAAAAACTGTAACCAATTTGAATCCGTATGAAGTACAGCTTATCAACAGCAGCTCCCGGGGAGGCCTGCTTCTGAAGGGACAGACTCTGTGTGTCGTGGAAGTAACGCCGTCGGCCTATGTTATGCTTGCCGCTAATGAAGCCGAAAAAGCCGCGGATATCACATTGGTCAATTACACTCCCTCGGGAAGATACGGCCGGCTTCTCCTCTCGGGGACGGAATCCAATATCATAGTTGCCAGGGAGGCCGTTGTAACAGCAATAGAGAGTCTTCAAGGCCGCTCGAATTAAGGGGGCGGGAATATGCGAACATTTTATTCTTTACAGGATATAGAAGATTTTATCTCGCAGGGGATTACCCAGCTTGTAATCGATGAAAACACCACGATTACGGGACCGGCGAGGGACCTTCTCCGGCAGCACAACATCCCCCTTATTCAGGAAACAGCAAGTCCCGCCCGCGGCAGTACTTCCGCACAGGTACGGCAAGCCCCGCCGTCGGATATACCGGTGTCCCGTACCGGCAGAGTACCGATGCTGCAGCTGGCCCTAGACTACATATCCGTTCCGTCTGCCGTAGCGATGGCGGTCCGGGTACAGGAGTTCGTCGATATTATTGAAATCGGGACCCCGCTGATTAAAGTCGCGGGTGTAGAAGGGGTAAAAGCAATTAGAGAAGTTTGTCCGGATAAATATGTATTAGCGGATTTCAAAACCCCCGATGTCGGAGGACTCGAGGCCCAGCTTGCCTTCGATGCGGGAGCCGACTTCGTTTCCATTATCGGAGGCGCGGCTATTGCGACGGTAAAAGAAGCCCTGAAAGTGGCCAACGAACGGCCGGGCAAGGAAATCGTCATGGAGTGTACCGGCGTTCGTGACATTCTCGGGATGGCAAAGGAATGGAAAGAAATCGGCGTACAGCGTCTTGTTTACCACCGGGAATGGGACGCTCAGGCTGCCGGACGTGAGTGGGAAGACGAGGACCGTCGGCAGATCCAGGAACTCATCAATATGGGGTACAACGTGACGGTAACCGGAGGATTGAATCCGGAACTCCTCCCCTTCTTTGCGGGCCTCGATGTATCGGTATTTATCTGCGGCCGCGGTATCCACCAGGCAAAGGACCCCCGGGAGGCGGCAAAAAGGATGCGGGACACGATCTGGTCGATCTGGGGCAGACCCGGAGCGTCCGGGAACGGCACTGCGGGAAGAAGTTCCGGCACCAGGCCGGCGGAATCCGCGGGTCCGGCATCCGATTCATTTGTCGACCGGGCGGTGGATGCACTGAAAAAACGGAAATAAGGAGAAGAAAATGCTTATTGGAATAGTAGAAGGAACGGCAGTTTCAACGGTAAAGAAGGACACCCTGGCCAACCACAGGCTTCTCCTCGTAACCCCGACGGACCCGGCGGGAAAGAAGACCGGACAGCCGATATTGGCCGTAGATGTAATCGGGGCCGGTGAAGGAGAACTGGTCTTTGTCGCGCAGGGCTCAAGCGCCAGGGCTGCCGCTGAAGACGACAGGATTGCGGCCGACGCCGCGGTTGTCGGTATACTTGATTCCCTCCATTATGGCGGGGAAAACACCTATCAAAAGAGTTAAATACGGAGGAAACTATAATGGCTAAAGAAAAAGATCCCGCGCTGCGGGCACTGGGAATGATAGAAACGAAAGGGCTTGTCGCCTGCATCGAAGCTGCCGATGCAATGATGAAATCGGCAAATGTAACACTGCTGGAACGACGTGCTATCGGAGGCGGTTATATGACCGTAATGGTCCGGGGTGATGTCGGCGCGGTACGGACGGCCCTGGAGGCCGGCGGGAAAGCAGCGCGGAGAGTCGGGGATGTTATATCCGTCCGAATCCTTCCAAGTCCTCATCTTGAAATTGAACCGATACTCCCGGAACAGATTGAAGTATAAGCAAGGATCAAGGATGGCAACAATATCATCAATACAGAGAAAGAAACGGCGGGGGCAGAAAATTACGCTTCTCACCGCCTATGACAGTCCGATGGCTTCCTTTATCGAAGCTGCCGGCGTCGACGCCGTATTGGTAAGCGACGCGGTGGGAACGATTGGAAACGGGAAGCCGGAGGCATTTTCGGTTACAGTCGACGAAATGGTGTACCACACCCGGGCGGTGGCGAACGGAGCCGGTACATGCCTGGTTATTACCACCCTCCCCTTCGGTTCCTACAGTACGAAGGAGGAGGCGGTTAGAAACGCTACCAGGCTGGTCAAAGAGGGGGGGGCACAGGCCGTTCACCTCGAGGGGACCAGAAAAGACGGAGAGATCATCGCGGAAATTGTATACAGCGGGATTCCGGTGCTCGGACATATCGGCGTAACGAAGCAGAACATATCCCGGGACGGTACAATCAGACTGCCCGGAAAAACGGCCGCTTCGGCACAAGCCCTGCTCGACGACGCTCTCGAAATGGAACGGAAGGGGGCCTTCGGCTTGATTTTAGAATGTCTTCCCGACAGAATCGGAACGATCATCACCCGTGCCCTCGATATTCCCACAATCAGCATCGGCTCGGGAAGCGGCTGCGACGGACAGGCACTGGTAACGGAGGATATGCTCGGCATCTTTAAAGCGATGGCGCCGAAATTCTTGAAAGTCTACGCCGACATCGGGGAGCAGATCGTTTCCGCATTGAGCAGTTACAGGCAGGAAGTGGAATCCGGAGCATTCCCGGGGCCGGAACACACCTATCGGATCGACGATTCCGAAATGGAAAAACTGATTTCGGCATTGGGGTAAAGGCAGGCCGCCCTCGGGCGGCTTCTATTTGGATGATTTCCGTTTTCATGGTATTCTGATTCTGACAAGTCAGGAGACATCAGGGTGCAGCTTTCTCGAAAATTTTGGATTTTTATCATACTCGCATTAATTATCCCGATTTCGATTATCGCACTCTATTCCGTCTGGCTGGTTCGTATCAATACGGAGATGGCACAGTGGAAATATCTTGAAACCATCCAAATTCAGCTTGAAAAACAAATAGTAGAATCTGAATCGACGTATCTCGAGGAATCGAAAAAGATTGCCGAGCTCGAGTATGTAATCGATAAACTCTATGTATATAATAAATATTGGGACCAGCTTACGCCCGCTACCCGTAATTTCGATTTAATCCCTTTAGCGGATTTATTGAAACAGATCAGCTTGAATCCTACGATAGAACATATTGCATTGTACAGAAAAACCATGGACAGTTATGTTCAGATTCTTTCCTTCGGCAATTCCCAATACATACCGGAAAAAATATTTGTCGAGCTCCAGAATCAGGATTTCAATAAACCGAGATATTCCCGCTATGCTGACGGTATTTATATGCAGATAATTCGGGAGGTATACGACGAAGGGAAGCCGGTCGGGGCCGTTCTCCTGCAGAAAGGATATACGGGAAATTATTTTTCCGATTTTGCCGCCAGATTCAACATCAACGCCGCACTTGTTTCAAAGGGGGTCTTCCTGCATAATTCGATTCCTGCTATGAGCGGAAAATTACAGAGCCTTATGACGGATGGGAATGAGCCCCGCTTTAAATTGGAACACGACTCCGTCATCTACTATGGGCACAGATATGAATTTTCATTAAACAATAATGTAAGCGGTACTCTTTTTCTCTTTACAAGCGGTGAAGATATTCACGGCAGCAGAGTTTCGGTTATCAGAAATATTCTGATCATTACTCTCGGATGTATCCTGATTCCCGTTATAACTTTTCTGCTCTGGGGATCGAGAATTGTGAATAATATCCGCTCGTTGCTAAAAGCAACGACAAAGGTGGCAAGAGGCGACCTTGAATATCAATTGGAAATAATCCGGGATGATGAATTCGGTAAACTGCGTCACAATTTCAATGATATGGTGGTGGCCCTGAAAAAAAACAGGAACATCCTTGAACGGCGAAATGCCGAACTGCTTTTAAAAAATTCATATATCGACGCGGTCTTTCAAAGTTTGCTTATCAATATCATTGTTTTAGATGAACATTTCATTGTTCATGTTTTTTCCCAAAACGCAAAAAGCAAACTGGAATTACCGCCCGAATCCGCGGGCCGGTATCTCTTCGACCTCCCGCCGTTTTCATCACAAAAAACTTTCCTTC
>CAZSGZ010000101.1:0-11879 GCA_964606455.1 uncultured Spirochaetales bacterium | reverse complement strand
TTCGCCGAGATGCAGGTCTAAGAGGAGGAGATCGTATTTTTCATGGAGGATAATCCGCCGGGCCGCATCGAAATCCGGCGCCTTCAGTACATAATAGCCCGACTCGGTCAGAAGCTTTTCCAGCTGCTTCAGCTGAAGCGGATCGTCCTCTACAACAACAATGGTTTCATACATCTAATTTCACATCGTCTCTATTATAACAAGACAACCTAAAATTAATCTTAAATTATTTGAAAAAAACAAGAAATCCTTTATACTATTGACAAATGACACGGGCGGAAAAGGTAATCCGGTTTTTCATTCTCGCGGTCCTCGCCTTCGGAACGTGGCTTGTACTTTCCATGGACCTAAGTACCGTATCTCTGCTTTTCGGCGCCTTTTTCGCCTGTATGACGGGGGTGTTCCTGCTGAGTTTTCTTTTTGATCCGGCGGCCCCGGAGGAGGGCGGTATTTTTCTGCGGATTGACTTACTCTTTGTCTACTTTGTTCTTCTGCTGGTTCAAAGTTATATTTCCACCTTCGAATTGATAAAAATGATGCTCACCGGAGATTACAAACCGGGAATTGTCCGGATCAAAACACGGGTACATTCCCGGCTGGGGAAAACAGTCCTGGCTAACACCATTACCCTTATCCCGGGCACTCTTTCGCTCTGGCTGAAAGGTGATTATATCTACGTCCACTGGTTCAATCAGACAACGATGAACAGCATAAAAGCAAGACGGCTGATTACCGGCGGATTTGAACAGCTTGCAAAGAGGATTTTCGGATGAAAGCCATTCTCGCCGTACTTTTTCTTTTTGCGGCGGCGTCGCTGTACCGGCTTATTAAAGGGCCGACAATACACGACCGGCTGCTAAGCATTAATATGATTTCTTCTCTGTTTATCCTCATCCTCTGTACCATCGGCATTATCTACGGAAAAAGCTACTACCTCGACGCGGCCATTCTCTACGCCCTGCTCTCCTTTACCGAGGTCATCGCGTTTATCCGGCTGTACAGTCCGGTGAAAGCTTCCGGGAGGATCGAATGATGTTATCAGTTCTCGCGTACCTTATTATCGGTGTAGGCCTTGCCATCATTTTTTTCGGCATTTACGGGATGATTATTCTGCCCGATTTTCTGACCCGCTCCCATGCCGCCACGAAATGCGGGATTACCGGCACAATTACCGTGCTCTTCGGCTATATCGTATATGCCGTTGAACTCTCGTTTACCCTGAAAATGGCCGTTATTATCGCATTTTTGTTCTTTACCGGTCCGATAGCCGCTCACGGACTTGCATTTTCATACAGCAGGAACAAATTATTTAACGATTCGGAACTATGAATTTTACAATTGCCCTTTCTGTTTTTATGCTTGGCGCCACTGCCTTTGTTGTGTTTACAAAACAGCTTATTAACGCATTAATTGCCATGAGCATTTTTAGTATGGTGTTGGTAGTATATTATTTTTTACTGCAAGCCCCGGACGTTGCCATTACGGAAGCGGCGCTGGGCGCGGGGCTTTCTACTATCATTTTTCTTATCGCAATACGCAAAGTAAAGGAGAGAAAACATATGCTGGATTTACGGAGATACTTTACCGGCGCTAACGTCCGGCTGCTTACATCCTCGGAGAGCGGCGAAATTCTCCGGGAGCTGCTGGACCTCGCGTTACGGGAACTACCGGAAAACGACAGGGCCTCCGTCGAACACATTATCCGGGACCGGAAACAGATACAGGAAATCAATATCGGCAAAGGAATTGCCCTTGCCCACGAACGCTACGACGAATTAGAAGAACTGTACGTTTCCATCGGCCTTCTAAAGCAGCCGGTCCGCTATCAAAAAGGGGCCCCGGTACAGATGGTCCTGTGTGTCCTGCTGCCCAATTCCAAATCCCGGGAATACCTGAGTATGATGGCCAAGTTTACCCGGTTTCTCGAAACCAAAGAGATAGAAAATTTTGTCCCCCCGGCCGTACCGCCTTCGGCGGCGTCGGAGACCTTTCTGCAGGCCATAACGGAATTTGAAGAGGGCCGGGGATAAGCGGATGTATGTACTGATTATTGTTTTGAGAAAAGAGGAGCTATTGAAAAAGCTCGTCTCCATTCTCGTCGAGTTTGCAATGTACGATGCCAGTGTTCTCGACGGAGAGGGCATTGAAAACCTTGCCGTACAGACGGACCCGGTGTTCTCTGCGCTCCGCGGCTTATTTTCCGAAACCTACGTGTACAACAAAACGATTATCACCCCCATCCAAAGCAGACAGGACCTCGATTCATTTCTTTCGGTCTGCAGACAGGAGGGAATCGATTTTAACGGCACCGACATCGGATCGGTCATGGTTATTCCCTGCGAGGAAATAATATCATAACGGAGGCGGGACCATGGTGAAAATAAGAGAATCGGTACTCCTCCGGGTCAGCATTACCCAGCTCCTGCCCTTTATTATGGTGTTCAGCTTTTATATTTTTTCCTACGGGGCAAACCTCCCGGGCGGCGGGTTTCAGTCCGGCGTTGTTTTCGGTACCATTGTTGTAATAACCGAAATAGGGTTCGGCAAACGGCTGTTCGGCGATAGCTTTCTGCAGCGGACGGAACTGCTCGGCGTCTGCATTCTTATCGGATCGGTCCTGTACGGACTTGTAACTACCGGTTACTTCCTCGGCGGACTGTACCGTTTTACCACCGATACCTTTCTCCTGTCGAACATATACTATTGGGTGCTGAATTTCGCGGTCTACCTCGAAGTTGCCTCCTCTATTATTCTCATTGTCAGGGCCTTTCTCCGGAAGGAGGAGAAAAAGTGAAGGCCCCTTGGAAAACCGCCGGCAAGATAATCCTCGCGGTCCTGGTTGCAGGATTAGGCAGCCTTGTTTTCATCGTCAGCGACCCGGTTTTTTTCAGAACGGACGCGCAAATTGAAAAATATATCGAGATCGCCCGCTACCTGAATATTAGAAACGTCGTTTCCGCCATCTATCTTGGACCGCGGCTGATCGATACGATGGTGGAAGTCCTTATCGTGGTAGCCACCGTATTCGGAATGCTCTTTATCCGGAGGGACCATTGATACTTATCCCTTCCATTCTGCTCTCCCTCTACGGTCTTATTGCCTCGGACAACCTTATCCGGAAGGTCATGTGTCTGAATATACTCGAAAGCCTCATTATCCTGCTGTTTTTGCAGCTCGGCTACAGCGGTGAAGGTTCCGCGCCCATCCTCGAAGAGGGTATTTTTACCTATGTCGATCCTCTGCCACAGGCACTGATGCTGACTGCAATTGTTATTTCCGTCTGCTTTAACTCATTGGCTTTGGCATTTATCGTTCGGATCAACGAAAACTACGGCACCGTGCGGAGCTCGAAACTGTATGAACGCTGAACCGCTGCTGTCCTCGGGGCGCCTCCTGCTGCTGTTCCCCCTCCTTCCCGTTCTCGGGATCATTATTATCAGTTTTGCCAAATATGTAGGGAAAAAACAAATTGCCCGGATCGTTGTTCCGGTTTTCACTATCCTTCAGGCGGCGGCGGGTCTTGCAATAATCATCGCGGGGCCGGAACTCTATACCGAAATATCCGTCAGCCCGCTGGACGCGTCCGTTCGGTTCGCTTTTTCCAGGGAGCGGATATGGGTCCTTGCCGCGTTTATGGTCCCGGCGCTTTTCGCGGCGGGAAAAGTACGGCAGTTCGGCAGCGAAACCCTCCGCACCGTCTTTTTGTTTTATCTTGCAGCCTGTTCTGGAGTACTGGTAACCGCGGACATTTTTAATTTTTTTGTTTTCTACGAACTGATGATTATGTCCGCTTACGTGCTTATTTCGGTCCAAGGCAAAGTGTACGCGTCCGTTAAATACATGTTCGTCGGTGCATTGAGCGCGGTTTTTTTTCTTACCGGGATCATTTTTGTCTATGCCTCCGGGCTTCCTTTCTCCTTTTCCGCTATTGCGGATCTTTCACGCCTCCCGGCGGCAAACACCCGGCTTATTCTCTCCTTCTTTTTTATGGCTTTCTGCATAAAATCGGCAATGTTTCCCGCGTCCCCCTGGCTGCCGACATGTCACAGCGCGGGGAACGGAACAGTGTCTTCGTTTCTTTCCTCCTTTACCGTTGTGTCGGGTTTTTTCGGCATGTACTACCTGGTCCTTGTCCCCGCCTCCTCTGTCGGCGGAACGGAAATATTCATCCTGTTTAAAATCATCTCCCTTGTAACGATGTGTACCTCATCCATTTTTATTTTTTTCGATACCGACATTAAGCGGACAATCGCGGGAAGTACCGCCTTTATCGCGGGGTTTATCGGGTATCTATTTGCAACCGGCAAAGGGGATGCCGCCTGGATATACATCTTTGTCCATGCCGTATATAAATCTATTTTATTTCACGCAGCCGACGATCTCGGAAAACAGCCCCTGCAGCTGAAGGGGCGAAAACTCACTTTTCTTATCATGGGTATCGCCCTTCTTTTCGCGGGGGGAATATTCCCCTCGGCACCTCACTTCTTGAAAAAGGGGATGGACCTGCACGGCCCGGTTATATACATTGTGCTGTACGGATCGGTCACCTTCTTGTTGGCGGGTTTTTTCAAGTTTACGTTCAGCTCCAAAGGCCGTACAACGATTACATGGTATACCTGCGCCGTCTCGGCGCTGCTGCTGGCCGGAGTTTACCTTCTCGTTATTTACCCCGGGTATGCCGGGCAGCTGCTGAAGCTGGAACCGGTGTCCCGGCTGTTTTCGGGGGACCCTCTCGGTTATATTCTCGAAGCCGCGGCGGTCCCGGCTGCCCTTGTTTTAGGAAGGCTGGTTTTTCCGGCTGTTTCGAAACTGGCAAACCTCGACAGCCGCTATATTTTCCGCAACTTGAATATCGAAATGTTTGCCCTGCTGCTCCTTTTTTCCGCGGTCGCCGTTTATATCAACGTCCTGCCCCTGCTGAACTGACGAATATCGTATTAATGAACGCCATGTCCTTTATTGTTCCCGGACAGCGGCAGCGCTTCGATCATGCCCGGGAAATTGCGTATTTCTCCCGCGTACAGCCGTTTTACTTCACCCTCATCGGAAGGTTTGTAGAGCAGTTCTCCGTCCGGGCCGATCCCTTCTATCCTGGCCTCTATTCTTTCCTCTTCCGGCTTGCGCCCTCGCATAATGACTACTCTTTCGTTTATAAAGAACATTTTTCTTTCAATCCGCTGTAACCACTCAGCATTCAGGGCGGGACCGCCAGCTCCCTGTCCTGCTGCATCGAACACCCATTTACATGCATCGAGAACACCGAAGAGGAGCTCCCCTATATCGATCTTCTTTCCCGCAGCCATCCGTAGTGAAACCGCCCGGTCCGACAGGGCACCCTCAAAGCCCATTTGGTTGCAATTTATTCCCATCCCTAGCAGGTACCAAGCCCCTGATTTCCTACAAAGAATGCCCGCAGCTTTTCTGTGTGACCCTTCATGCTCGAGAAGTATATCATTCGGCCACTTTATGCCGGCCTGTAACCCGTAATCTTTTTCAACAAGCAGCTGCAGGGATAGTCCGGCAAGTAGAGGGAAGAAACCCGGCGGAAAAGACACATCCTTTTCATGCAGGATAAGGGTAAAAAGACAACTCTCCCCCCATGCGCTTTCCCAGGTTCGCCCCGACATCCTGCCTCTTCCGGTTGTCTGGTAATCCGCCCACAGGACGGTACCCGATTCCAGCACTTCCAGGGGAAGTAAGCCCGGAAGTCCTTTGCCCGCAGTTAACTGTTCCGCATCTGCCATGGTGGTCCCGGTTTTTTCAATATGGAGCACCGGCGCTTCGTAAAAACTGTTCAGGGCTTCCACTAATTCGTATTCATTTCTGTTTATACTTCGACTCATGCATCATCCTTAACTGCAAAACTGCCGCAGGCTCCCGTACATATACCGTTCTCATCCCAGAATGATCCCCCCGCCCAGGACGATATCGCCGTCGTAAAACACGGCGGACTGACCCGGAGTAAGCGCCGCGGGGTTTTCCAGCGTTACCTCGGCCGATGCCGCTCCCGTACCTCCCGGCAGAAGCCGTACGGTACAGGGAGCATCGGGAGTGTTATAGCGGATTTTCACGCTGCAGCGCAGCGGCTGCTCGGGAGGCGTAATAAACCAGTTCGCTTCTCCAACCGTAAAGCGGCGGACAGCGCATTCGTTCTGCCTCCCCGCGACAACGGTGTTTGTGTCCGGATCAATACCCGCTACGTACCACGGGCCGTCCGACAGGCCCAGTCCCTTCCGCTGTCCGATTGTGTAGTGGATATATCCCCGGTGGGTCCCGAGAACGGCACCGGACATATCCCGGATGATACCGGGCTCACCGCAGGCGGATCCCGAATAGCTGCAGATAAATTCAGGGTAATCCCCTTTGATGAAACAGATATCCTGACTCTCTTTAACCGAAGCCGACGGCAGTCCGGCTTCCCGTGCCGTGGAAACAATATCTGTCTTCATATATTCACCTAAAGGAAAGCGCAGGAACGGCAGCAGCTTCGGGTCGATTTTATACAGCATATATGATTGGTCTTTTACGCCGTCGATACCCCGGCGTAAAAACCATTTACCGTCCCGCCTTACTCTCCGGACATAGTGTCCCGTGGCAAAGTACAGCTCTCCTGCGTCACCGTGAAGGTCCGGCAGCTCCCGCCGGAGACGGGAATAAAACGAGCCGAACCGGACACGTTCATTACACCGGACACAGGGGTTCGGCGTCTTCCCGGCAAGGTAGGTATCCACAAAATCATCAACCACCTGCCGTGTAAACTCATCAACCATATCGATCCGCTTATAAGGTATCCCAAGCTTGCCGCAGACTTCTTCCGCCCGGGACAGCGTTTCATCGTTACAGCTTTTGGAATCCGGCCAGATAAAATGGCTTACCCCGACCATGTTCCTGCCCTCTTTCGGCCGGTCCCATTCTTTTGCCAGCAGATACGCCGCCACACTGGAATCGACACCGCCGCTCAAGCCGACTGCGAGAGTTCCCCGGGGCTCCGAATTTCCGTTATTTATATTACCCATAAGGTATACATTATATCCCCCGAGGGGGTGAATGAAAACCAGCGAACAGATACCCCGTACAGGCGGTACACGGCAAGCCATATCCGCGCTACAAGGTACAACGATGAATAAGCTTCGAAAACCGGCTGCGGGGACCCTGCTGACCGGACTCGCAAAACTGGTCCTGCCGCTGCCGATGAAGATTATCTACGGTCTGCGGATTACCGGACGGGAGAACCTTAGCAAAGTTAAAAATACCGGAATCATTACCGTATCGAATCATTGCCAGTATATCGAGCCGGTGTTCACCGGTTTGGCCCTTTGGTACCGGAATGTGTGGTACATCGCGGAAGAATTGAATATTTTAAGACGCGACGTTGGTTGGCTGAACAGGCTCCTCGGTGCAGTCGGTATCCCGAAAAAAAGCCCCCACGCAATCGCGCTGCCGGTCCGGCACATCCTCGAACAGGGAGATGCTGTCCACTTTTATCCCGAGGGGAAGCTCTTTTATAGAAACCAGCACATCAAACCGTTTCATACCGGCGCCTTTCTCTTTGCCCTCCGCTGCAATGCCCCGGTCCTGCCGCTGACCGAAGTACTTCACGGCCGGAAGGTCGGAAAACTCTTTTCTTTTCTACCGCCGAAAGTGACGTTTGTTATCGGCAGGCCTATTTTTCCTGAACAGATTAAAAAACTAAACAAACGGAATGCAAAACACTCCGTGTTCTTTGCCGAATATGTACGCAAGGTGATGCAGCGTACCATTGAAGAAGCGGAATCGTGAAAAAAGCACCTTTCAGTTTACTATCGGTCCTGGTTCCCGCTTTCTTCGTGTTCCCCGCGGCAATTCTGTGGCCGGTCCCGGCCATAGCCGGCACTGACAAAATTATTGCAGCGTTCAGGGATGAAGTATATCTGCAGCAGCTGAATGATGACCAACTGCACCGCCGCTATCTTTTGCTGCTTGACCGTCTGCGGGAAACCGCGGAGGAAACGAGCAACCGTATATTCAATCTCGCCGAAGCATCGTACTATGTGGGGAGGGCCTATCATTCTTTCGACAATCCCGCTACGGTAATTGCCCACTACAACGATACTGTCCGGGGTAACTTTCAATCCCTTAAAAATCATTATACAGCCCGTGAAGCCGCGCTGCGCTTCTATTCAAAGAGTCTGTCCCTGTCGGAGCAGTATCTTCGGCGGTCCCCCGACAGCAGAGGTTTCCGGCTTCGGGCGGAGGTCTTAGGTCAGATGATTCTGCTGAATGACATCGGCTTCCTTCTCAAAAGGGGCCCGGAGATTCCGCGGTATATCGAGAAAGCCATCGAACTCGACCCGTCCAATACAAAAGCCCGGATCCTGGAAGCCGGCGCGAAAATATACACTCCCAGGCTTTTCGGCGGAAACCCGAAGGAAGGGATTGAAAAGCTCCTGGAAGTCGAAAATTCCTATAAGTGCGACCGGGAGGACCAGTTTAACATTTACTGCGGCATCGGATACGCCTGTGCCGCTTTAGGTGAACAGGACAAGGCCCGCCGGTGGTTTTTACGGGCCCTTGAAGTGTATCCGGGCAACGTCTTCGCCAAAGGGATGGTAAAGGCCATGGAATAACTGCCGGGCCACTACCGTTTCCGCAGCACCCGGCTCGAGGCGAGTAAGCGTTTAAATTCATCCGCCTTGAACTGGACACCGTAGTGATCGTAGGGGCTTGCAAGAATGAGAATTTTCCGCTGCAGCTTTTCCGGTCCCGTGTCGGCATTATCCTTTACTTCCCGGGCCTTAATGAGTTTTTGTTCGCGCATGTCGATAAGCTTCGCGGTGTTCTCCGCCGTCCTTCCGTTCTCCGTATACACCACCGCCAACCTGCTTTTCAGAAGCCCCGCCCACTCGGCGAAGGTTTCTTCCTCCGCGAACAAAGCGTCGAAAAGAATTATTTCCCGAATTTTCCAGGGATACTCACCTAAGTCGATAATTTTTGCCATAACCCGATGGGCCCCGCTGTGACCTGTCAGGACGATTGACCCGAGTCCGCTGTTCCCGCCGATACCGCTGCCGTTGATGTATGCCAAAACCTCTTCCACCAGCCGCGTAAATCCGCCTGCCTCCTCCAGCTTCCCGCCGAAATTATCCGGCGCGTTGAAGGCCGTTTCGGGCAGGATAAGCAGGGCGTTGACCCCGCTCTCGGTAAACTGGCGGTACAGATCGAACTTCACCGGGGCAGTGGCAATCGTCTCGAAGTTGCCGTGGAAGTAGAATACAAGGTCGATTTTTTTTCCCGGCTTATAACCTTCCGGCACAAATATTCCCGCGGCGGAATTGGAATAATGAGGGTGGAAGGGAAAAAAGGTCCCCTGATAGCTGTAACCGTTTTCCCGTTCCGGATGCGGGAAGGGAGCCGCATCGAACTGGTCGTAATAAACGGTCCCCCACTGGTTTTTTTCGGAGTAGATCTGGTCCGGCTCTTTCGACGGGGCCGACACGGTACAGCCGGAAAAACAGACGGAAAGAATACTAGTGCTGAGAATGAGCAGCGTGCAAGCAGGATGCCCGGAGAACTTCTTTTTCATCAAGTAAATTGTAGCATATTTTGATTTTTTTTTACATTCGTACTATACTTTGTTAAAAAAAGAAGGAGCAGCACGTGAAAAAAACGATACTATGTGTACTTCTATCCCTCGTTTTTGCGGCAGGGGCGGTGTTCGGAGAATCCTTAGACAGGGCATGGATTATTGAACGGAATACCGGCTCCGTTTCCACGATGAAACAGCTGAAAAATCCCTCCGTCGAGCCCGGAGATGTTCTCCATGTCCTGCTTTCCGCGGATAATCTGCGGGCAAAGTGGGGAGAAGGGTTTGTCCAATGGCGGTATCAATACGAGACTGCAAACGAAAAAACGATTTGGTCCTCCGACGTCATCCCTTATAAACAAAATGTTTCCGGAGACGCTTGGGATTTTCTCCAGGTTATGAACATTACCATACCGAACAGTATGCCGGAAGGGGAATACAAGCTGGGTTTTATTGTTCTCGATTATCATTCCCAAACCGAATACCGCGGCTGGGTAGACTTTACCGTAGGAGAAACAACGGAAACTGCCGCAATAGATGAAGAGTCGGCCGTGGAAACGGGACCCGACGAACCCGTGGGACAGACGGAATACACCGTATGGATTGAAGACGTTGAATTGAAACTTACCGCCGTGGAAAAAAACTCAAACAGGCTTACCTTTCGGTTTACCGGTACAAACCACGGCGACGAGGAGCTGAACCTGCGGGTTTACTCCTATACCACCAGGATAATAGACGGGAACGGCGTGGAATATACTTTTAACGATACGGACGGCAGCGGAAAACTGTCTACAGGGACCACCTTCGCGCCTGGTATCCCCATGCAGGCCGATGTCTATTTCCGGAAACCGGCGACCAACGCGGAATCAATCGCTCTGCTGTACATTGCATTTTATTACATCGACGACGTGCTGGAATTACGCTCGATTCCCATACCCTGGCCGTGATGAAACAGGTAAACATCGGGTTTGTATCCACCCGCTTTGCCGGTACCGACGGTGTAACCCTGGAAGCCGGGAAGTGGGCGTTGATTTTTAACGAACTCGGACACCGGTGTTTCTGGTTTGCCGGAGTGCTTGAAAAAGATGAAAACGAGGGCATGTGCGTTCCCGAGGCCTTTTTTAATCACCCGGACAACCTCGAACTCAATAAACGGATATTCGGCCCGCAGGTACGAAGCAGGGAATTAAGCGACATAATTTACCGGCAAAAGGAACATTTGAAAGACAGCCTTTACCGGTTTCTCCGGCAGTTTTCCATCGGCCTGCTGGTTGCGGAAAACTGCCTGTCAATTCCCATGCATATTCCCTTAGGCATCGCCGTAACCGAGGTAATCGCGGAGACGGGAGTTTCATGCATCGGCCATCATCACGATTTCTGGTGGGAACGCCCGCGGTTCCTGATAAACGCCATTCCCGATATTATCCAGCAGGCGTTTCCACCCGACCTCAATTCGATACGGCATACAGTCATCAACACGATGATACAGTCGGATCTTGCTTCGAAGCGGGGCCTTTCATCGACAGTCATCTACAATGTTCTCGACTTTGACGCGGACAATAAACGCTTCGCCGAAGAAAGCGGAAATTTCCGGCAGGATTTTGGTTTTTCCGAGGATGATATTCTCATTCTGCAGCCCACCCGGATTGTCGCCCGAAAAGGAATAGAACAGGCAATTTATCTGGTCAAGCGGCTGAATATACCGAACGTGAAGCTCCTCATAAGCCATTCCGCCGGTGACGAAGGACTGGAATATTTCAACTGGGTCCTCGAAACCGCAAGGCAGCAGGAAATCGATATCCATATCCTCTCGAACCGGCTGAACGAAACCAGAAAATACGACGAAAACGGAAACAGGATGTATTCCCTCTGGGAGATTTACCCCCACGTCGACCTCGTTACCTATCCCAGCCTCTACGAGGGGTTCGGCAACGCGTTTCTGGAAGCCGTCTATTTCAAAAAGCCGATCCTTGTTAACAGATATACCGTGTACATCGTGGATATTGAAACGAAGGGTTTCGACGTTATCGAGATGGACGGTTTTTTAACCGAAAAAACAGTTGCGCATGTGAAACATATTCTAACGGATGAACAGGCCCGGAACAAAATGGTCGATACGAACTTCAATATAGCGAAACAATTTTTCTCTTTTGCCGTCCTCCGGAAACAGCTCGCGTCACTATTAGACGATCTCTTCGGTGAATTTTTATAAACACAACGGCAAAATTTGCTACGCTAAGTTTTCGGCAACTACCTTGCCTACAGTTTTATCCAGCTTGAATCGGACGCGTTTCATCGGCTCTTCTACGATAAAGTC
>CAZSGZ010000100.1:4724-11950 GCA_964606455.1 uncultured Spirochaetales bacterium | reverse complement strand
CCGCCGGTCATCTCTAAAAGCTGCCGGAACGTCGTCGGTACGCCGGAGGCGTCGTCTCCCGCCGCCGGGTAGACGGTATCGTACTGCTCTAAAGAGCGGTCGATGTAGATTTCGATACGGTGCCCGCCGTTTCCTTCCAAGCCGTAGGGGCACACTCCGCCCGGTTTGAAGCCGGTAACTTCGTACGTCTCCTCTTTCGGGCACATCGAGTGCTTGACACCGGTCTGCTGCTTCACCTTCGACGAAGAGACACGTCGGTCTCCGGTCAGGACGAACAGCCGGTACACACCGTCCTTCCCCCGCATGAGTATCGATTTAGCGATTTGTCCCACGGTTACCCCGATCTTCTCCGCGGCGGCTGCCGCCGTGGGTGTGCTGCCGGGTTCGAACTGCAGTGCCTCGAGACCGGCTGCTTCTAAAATTTGTTGAACTTTCTCGGGTATCATAATCGAGATGCAGTATATCGGAAAAGAGCGAAACCTGCAAATGAACGGGGAAACGCAATAAATCCTTGATACAAAAGTTTTCTACAGTTACTATTTATGTATGGACAACCAGAAGCAGGAATGGATCGATTCGAACAAACTTCGGATACCGCTCATTGAAAAGAAAAAAGTTGGACCGTCACCGGTAACGTTACCAGAGGGAACTGCGGAACAACTTTTAAATGAAGAACGGAATGAGGACAGATGAACGTTCTGTATTTAGCGACTGCGATGGAATATAAAAAGCTGTATCCTCAGCTGGAGGTCACGTCACAAGATAAAAGGATCCTGGACAATATAGATCCCCTGGGCTTATCAAGCTGAACTTCCTCCGGTATAATTCCGGCGTGAACATAGTTTGGATTATCGTTAAACTTTTAGGCGGCTTTGTCCTTCTTATTAAAGGCGCCGATTTCCTGGTCGACGGCGCGGGGTCCCTTGCCAAGCGGTACAACGTCAGCGAGCTGGTAATAGGACTTACCATCGTTGCTTTCGGCACATCGGCGCCGGAGCTCATCGTAAACGGAATTGCCAGTTTTCAGGACAAAAATCAAATTGTCCTCGGAAACGTTATCGGCAGCAACATATTCAATATATTTCTCATCTTAGGCATTGCCGGAATTATTCGTCCTTTGCAGGTGCAGAAAAGTACGGTTTGGCGGGAAATACCCTTCTCCCTGTTCGCGGTGGTCCTTTTAGGCGTTCTTACGGTGGAGGGGTTTCTTCTTTCAGGACGGCCGGGTATTGTCTCCCGCATCGATGCCGCTATTCTGCTACTGTTTTTTGCCGGGTTCATTATCTACGCTTTCAAGCTATCCGGCAGCGGCGTTATGGACAGCGTTGATATAAAACCGCGCGGGCCGCTTTTGACGGTCGTTCTTATAATCGGGGGGCTCGGCGGACTTGCCTTCGGCGGCCGTTTTGTCGTAAACGCCGCGGTGGACGCCGCGACACTTTTGGGAATAAGCGAACGAATTATCGCGATTACCATTGTCTCCGCGGGAACATCCCTCCCCGAACTCTTCACCTCGGCGGTGGCCGCTTTCCGGGGAAGAAATGAAATAGCCGTCGGGAACGTTGTAGGGTCGAACATTTTCAACCTCATGCTCATACTCGGGGTAAGCGCGCTGATAAAACCCGTTGCCTTCGACTGGTCCCGCTTTGGTATTGACCTTGCCGTCCTCACCGCCGCTACCCTCCTGCTGTTCGTTACCATGTTCACCGGCAAGCGGAAAATACTCGACCGCTGGGAGGCCTTCGTTTTCATTGCCTGCTTCGGCGGCTACCTGACGTGGCTTATCGTAAGCGCGTGAATACCCCCTGCTTCTCTAATAGGAATATTTCTTCCGGATTGAATCCATAATATTTTGAATGCCGAAAAAAACCTCCAGCATCTCGGGATCGAACTGCTTTCCGGCATTAACGTGTAAATACTGCAGAACATCTTCCTTCGACCATGCCTCTTTGTAGGCCCGTTTCGATAGCAGCGCATCGTATACATCGGTAATGGCAACGATCCGGGCGGCCCAGGGGATCTCTTTCTCTTTTTTACCGGGACCGAAGACAATATCGCCGTTGGCCATCGTTTTAAATTTTCCCGGATACCCCTTGCCGTCCCATCTCTCATGATGGTTCAGTACCACCTGGGCCGTTAAATTATCCCATTCCGACTCCTGGTGCCGGAAGAGTCTGCTCCCGAGAATGGGGTGGGTCCGTACATGCCGCACCTCCGCGTCATCGAGTTCACCGGTTTTTTTCAGGATCGTATCGCTTATGGCAATTTTTCCGATATCATGAAGAATTGCCGCCGTTCTCAGCATTTCCCGTATTTTATTGATTTTGTTTCTCGGCTGATGCTTTTGAAGCGCCCATTTTTCAAACAGTTCAACGGAACTAGCCCCTACCCGTTTCGCGTGCTGACTGCTTTCAAAGGGGTCCCGAAGTTCCGTAAGCTCCACCATCCGGAGGACCATTTCCCGGTTCAGCCGGGACTGCTCAATTGCCGCCGCCGCGTGCTGCGCAAAATGGTTGATGTGAAGCAGATCATTCCGGGAAAAGGAGACAATACTGCCGTCGTCATCTTTCGCGTTAATAAGCTGAAGCACTCCCACCACTTTTCCGCCGGATGTTTTCAGCGGAACGATAAGCATCGATTTCGTTCTGTAGGAGCTCTTTTTGTCAAAATCGGGGTTAAAAGAATAATCCACCCCGCTTTTGATGTCGTACACATCATCGATAAGAATACCTTCCCCGGTCATCGCGGCATTCCCTGCCAGCGAAGACCTGTTTAACGGCAGGCTCCTGCTGGAATACACGTATCTGCTTTCCGCCCGGTCAGTATTGAATAACGTGTCGTTTTGTATATAGCTGAAAAACAGTTTTTTTCGAGATTTTAAATAGAGTGTTCCGGCATCGGCTTTCAGAAAAGTCCGTGCTTTCCGCAGTACCTCTTCAAGAAGGGTATCTAAATCCTGAATTTGATAGATTTCTTCAACTAACCGAAAAAGATCTTCAATATTTCTGGAAACGGCGGACTGTTCCACGATAGTACCCATTATACTCCATTACTCGGAAAAAGAAAGTCGATTACCCCTATAACTGCCCGTTTTCCAAAAAACTGTAGTACCCCCGGCTGCTGAAAATAACGTGGTCTAACAGCTGGATGCCTAAAACGTCCCCCGACCTTTTCAGCCGGTCCGTTATTTCCCGGTCCTCGCCGCTGGGCTCTACGTTCCCCGACGGGTGGTTGTGGGCGGCGATTACCGCGGCGGCCCGCTCCACTAAAGGTTCGGCAAAGACCTCCCGGGGGTGGACCAGAGTACGGTTTACCAGTCCCACGCTGACCACATGGACCCCTATTACCTCGTGGGCCCCGTTTAACGAAACCGACAGAAAATGCTCCTGCTTCCGGTCGGCAAAGTGGGTCACCGCCGGAAGAATATCCGCGGGGCTTTTTATTTTCCTCCTCGAAGGGCAGAGCCGCCGCCTTGAAAACTCCAGGGCCGCGCAGATGACGGAGGCCTTCGCCGTCCCCAAACCGGGGATGACCGTCAATACCGCCGGCTGCAGCTCTCCGCCTACGCCGTCAATTACCTTCAATACCTCCTCCGCGAGAAGATGTACACCCTTCCCTTTCGTCCCGCTTCCGAGGAGGATCTGAATCAGCTGAATATCGGTAAGGTATTCAGCTCCTCTGTTCACCAGCAGCTCCCGGGGTCTGAGTTCTTCCGGGAGGTCCGAAATTGTAAAATAGCTGTCTCTTGCTTCCATACCTATGGTAACGGGGAAAACTCAATTCCTGCTTCAAATGGTATTGACCTCCCTCTATATGCCAAATAGAATGCCGATAATAAAAGGAGACATCATGCGTACCGTTGTTATTTCTCTGCTGCTTACCGCGCTGTGCACCGTTTTTGCTCCCGCCCTTCCGGAGGAAATGCACGTAACCCAATATATCAGTACCGACGAAGGATTGTTCCTCGGTATCAGCAGGGAGAATGGATTTGTCGTTTCCGACGACGGCGGCACCACCTGGAATGCAAAAAATAGAGGCCTTCCGCTTCAGGTCGCCTATCCCTTTACTGCAGCAAACCCCGTTCCCCTTACCTCTATCGCGGCAGACCCGTCTAATACGGACAGAATCGCGGTCACCTCATACTGGGGCTTGTATGTGTCCGAAAACCGGGGAGAGGAATGGGAGGAAATACCGTTAGGAGAACCGATTAGAAGCAGCGCCTATATTACCAGTGCCGCTCTTTCATCCGCGGACCCGGACACGTATCTCCTCGGGACCTCCTTCAGCGGCCTGTATATTACCCGAAACAGAGGAAAAACCTGGCAGGAATACGAAGATCTTACCCGGCCGCTGTACCGGGGGGCCGGTTTTTTGGAAGAAATTACCTCTGTCGTCCTTGCTCCCGAAAAAGAAAACGAAGCCTTTATAGCGGCGGGGTTCGGTAACGGTATTTATCACGCCGATTTAGAAAAGGAGAAAATGACTGCCATCCGTTTCCCCTACGAAAACGGCGGCGCCTATATCCGTCAGATATATGGAATATTCAAGTCCGGAAGGTCGAAACAATTCATCTTGAAAGTACACACGTCGGCGGGGTCCTACGAATATAACCCGGCGGCGGACTCCTGGAGGGAACTGAAGCCTCGGGAACATTTTGCCCCGGCATCCGACAGGATAAAACTGCGTCGGCTGCGTCAGGCCTCGGACAAAACGGGTATCTATCTTAAATCGTGGAATGCCTCGGGAGAGGACTTAACCGGATTCATTACCTTTTTACAGGAACACGGCATGAATTCCCTCGTAGTCGATGTAAAGGACGATCTCGGCCGTGTAACCTACAACACCGGTCTCGACCTTCCCGGTAAGGCGGGAGCGGTCCGGGAACACTTCGACATGAAAGAACTTCTAAAAACCGCCCACGAACACGATATTTATGTTATTGGGCGAATAGTGACCTTTCAGGACCCGAAACTCTACAAGTATAATAATTACCAATACGCGGTATGGAATAAACGGCAGGACGCTCCCTGGGGGCACAAAATAAAGGTGGAAGACGAAGAAACCGAAGAAACCACCTGGGTGCAGCGGGAGTATTGGGTCGATCCCTTTAGCGAATTTGCCTGGAACTACAATATTTCCATTGCCGAAGAGCTGCAGGAACTCGGCATCGACGAGATACAGTTCGACTACATCCGCTTCCCCTCCGACGGTGATATGACGGACATCAATTACCGGTATAAAAAGGAAGGTATGAGGAGAATCGACGCAATCGAGTCGTTTTTGCGGCTTGCCCGGGAGCGGATACACATTCCCATCAGTACCGACCTGTACGGTTTCAACTCCTGGTACCGGATGGGCAACTGGATCGGACAGAATATAGAAATGGTTTCCCATTATGTGGATGTCATCTGCCCCATGTACTACCCCTCCCATTTTCCGAGGGATTTCTTGAAAGACCTGGCGTATTTTCCGCGGGCCCGACTTATTTACAGGGAAGGCTCACTGCGTTCGAGTATAATAACCGAAGGACGGAGCGTTATCCGCCCCTACGTTCAGGCGTTTCTTCTCGGAGGCGAGCTGAAATTCGAAGAGCCGGAGTATACTGATTATCTTATCCAGCAGTTAGAGGGGGCCCGGGAGGGGCTCGCGTCGGGATTTACCCTGTGGAACAACTCCAACCGGTACTATATGGTTACACAGTCTTTGAAAGAATATACCGGCGGCGGCCCCGGGGATGATGATGGGACCAGAGAAACTACGGCGCTGCTGGACTGATCCCGGTAAGCGAAAAGAACAGGATGACAAAAAACGGAAACACCGCGATATAGAGCAGATAGGGTGAATATTGACAATTCCTTTATCTTTTTACACTATACGGATGCGATGAGAAAACTTTTCCTGTTTCTCGCGGCTGTTACACTCCTGCCGCTGACGGTGATTTCCGCCTCCCCCGCTGTTATCGACGAGGCGGAAATGCTTCTGGAGCAGCAGCGTATTGAAGAAGCGATAGAACTTGTAGAGAAAACGATACAAAACGAAACATCCGCCCCGCGGCAAGCCCGGTTGTACGCCTTCCTTTCACAGTGCATGCTCCAAAAGGCCGCCCGTCTGGACCTGGGAGGAGGCCCGAAAAATGCCGTGCTTTCTCTCTATTCCGAAGGTGAACAGCTTGCGGACAAGGCGGTTGAACTCGATCCCTCGAACCATCTCGCCTACTTCTGGAGGGGATCGAACGCCGGCATGTGGGGAAAATTGAAAGGTGTTTTTGCAGCTCTCGACAGGGTAGAAGACATGCGGGACGATTTTGTCCGCACCGTGGAACTGGCACCTGATTTCAGCTTTGCCTGGTTCTCCTTAGGTCAGATGTACCGGATGGTCCCCGGCGGCATTATCTCCTTCGGAAACAACGATTACGCCGTTTCTTTGGGGAGAAAAGCCGTGGATACCATGGAGCGGGAACTCGAAACCGGCAGCATCGACAGGATCCGTTACGATTATTACGTCCAGCTCGCGATTTCTCTCCACGCAAGAAACTGGAGTAAAAAGAAGCGGGAAAACGAAATGGACGGAAAATTCCTCGCGTTTCACGGCAGCACCGACGTTATGGAACAGGGCTGCAATTACGAAGGGAGCGTGAACATTCCCGACCTTTCCGACCGGGAAGAGGCTGAACAGCTGCTTTTGAATGTGCGCGGGGAACTCCGCTCACTTCCGCAAAAAACCGACATGCTGACAAGCTATATACAGCTTGTCGAAGAAACCTATAACGACCTGTTCTAAGCTGTTTGTACCTTAATCCGTCTTCCCGCGGGGTTTCCGGCCGAGAAGATGGGCTTTAACCACAACGGCTTCCCGGGGCATTTTTTTTGTCAATTCAAAAACGGTTTTTTCCACCCGTTTCTGTTTGTCCTGCCGGTCTTCAAACAGTTCTCCCTGTACGGCGGAATCTTCGGTTTCGACGTTTCCCAAGCCCACCCCGATCAGCCTGAGGGGTGCGGAACCGTTCCATCGTTTTGCCAGCAGTTCACGGGCAATCGCGTACATCTCTTCGGCGGAATGGATATGGTGCCGGAGGGTTTTCTGTACGGAAGTTGTTGTAAAATCGGCAAAACGGATTTTTAAATTGACGGTGGATGAAACAAAGCTGTGCTTCATTACCCGGAACATCACCTGGTGGGACAATTCTAAAAGGACCCGGAGAACAGCGTCCCGGTCGCTGGTATCGG
>CAZSGZ010000100.1:0-4714 GCA_964606455.1 uncultured Spirochaetales bacterium | reverse complement strand
ATTGAAAGCCGCCTCATCCGCACAAGATGCCCCGCTTTCGGACTCCAAGTAATTTCGTTGCTTACCGACCGCGATTTCGGTTCCTCTTCGAAGACCCCCGGATTTTCTCCACGGACCGCCCGATACAGATATTCCCCCGCGGCTTTTCCGAACATCGACTCCAAAAGCCCCTTGGAAAAAGACCGGAGTTTCGGTATCGAGGTAATATTGAGCTCCTCCATTCTGGATAGGGTCTTTTTGCCTATTCCCCACAAATTTTTTAACTGCAGCGTATCGAGGAAATCAATTTCCTCTCCCGGCCTAACGATGCAGAGCCCGTCCGGTTTATCGCACTCGGACGCAAGTTTGGCAATGTAATAGTTTGCGGCGGCGCCGATGGAAAGGATACAGCCTGTTTGTTCCCGTATATCGGCTTTAATTCTCATGGCAGCCTCCTTAGGCGGGCCGAAAAGCCGTTCCGTCCCCGTCATATCCAAAAACGCCTCATCCACCGATATCTGCCGCACCACCGGGGTGTAATTCCCGAACAGTTCCATAATGAGGGAGGATATTTCCTGATAGCGGGACATTCTAACCGGCAGATAAATACCTTCGGGGCACCTCCTGTACGCTTCAGATATGGGCATGGCACTGTGAACGCCGAACTTCCGCGCCTCATAGGAACAGGCGGAAACCACTCCCCTCGTCCCCGGCCGCGCCCCGATAATGACCGGTTTTCCCCGAAGGGAAGGGTTGTCCCGCTGCTCCACCGCCGCGTAAAAGGCATCCATGTCGACATGAAAAATAATCCGCTCCATACGGCTACAATTCCACCCAGCTGATACAGCGCAGCCGGTGCCGGATAACCGCGTTCTCCGATGAAAAAGCGAGACTGTACGGCGGCTCCAGGTAATCGACGGTAAATTGAGCTTCAACATCACTGTCCTGCGGCAGGACAACTTCTATTGTCAAAGGGTCAGGAGGAAAAGCGCCGATAAAAATTTCCCCCTTGTTGTCATCCCGGGAGGTGCGGAAAGGAAAATTGGAATCGTAAATGATAAGCGGTGCTTTTGAATGAAGCTCCAACGCAACCCGGGCGGGCGTTCCTTCCGCCGCGAGGGTAAGGGTATAATATTTCCGGTCGAGGAACTCGTCCTTTTCATAACTAATATCGAAAAGGTCGGGAATATTTTCACTATACTGCACGGCACTCTCCGCCGTGCCTGCCGTCATGGCCCCGTAGCCGCCGCCGTCGATATGTACCGTGTACAGAGGCGCCTCGCTTCTCGCGGTCAGCTTCCGTTCCCGCAGTTCGTAATTGATTTCTTCCTGCAGAACAATCTTTCTCGGATTAACGGCGGAAAAAGGGGGGAAAAGAAAACCGTAGACCATAAGCGATACGAAAGCCGCGACAGGCAGCGCGGAAATGACCCAGCCGTGTACATGCAGTTCCTGTTCGGCTGTATCCTGAAAAGCTTTTGTACTACGGATAATCATGAGGATAAAAGGAAGCAGAAGGAGGGAGAAAAATAGATTGCCGTATAGTGGTGAAAGCAGAATAAATTCGATCGCCCCGCGGGCGTCGAGAATAAACACTTCGTACAGGCCGAAGAAGAGAGAAAAGGCAGCGGCAGCAAAACAGAACAACTTCGCGAAACGGTTAGGAAAAATGGAAAAGAGCACCGTCCAGAGAAAGGCCCAGACAAAATAGTAGGTAAGAGAAATATTATAAACACTTACCACCGCCATCAGCAGGAAAAACAGGAGAATTGCAGAGGCGCTGTAAAAGCTCCGTATCATCGGAAACGGAAACCGTTTTACAAATCTAAACACAAGGGAAAAGAAAGACAGCGCCGCCGACAGTTTTAAAAAGAAAAAGAGCAGCGGCCGCTGCTGCCATATCCCGCTGAATCCCCGCAGCACCGCCATCCCCTTGATTACATAGGTGCCGATAAAGAGGAACAGAAAAATGAGAATAAACAGAATAATGAGGACCCAAAATTTACGGAAAAGGACCTTTCTGTATTTCCCCATCCGCCGCAGAAAAAATAAAACAAACAGCAGTATCGCGGTAAAAACACCTAACAGCAATGGGATATATACTCCTTCGGTAACCAAGAAACTGCTCTCTCCTAGGCGGATAAAAATGTAATGTCTGTCCCACCCGGAAGGGAACCTGCCTTCATTTTTTTCCAGAAAGCGGTCCAGCCCCTGAAAAAAGGAAATCAGCCACAGACGCCGTTCTTCCGGGACGGCTTCCGCGGCCCCGCCCGCGTTTCTACTGCCTATTTCAATCGCGGGTAATTCTTGATGAAGATAATCGGCTATGCTGCTGTTCTTCCCGGAAATGCCTAATCGAAACAGCTGTGTGTACTGCAGTTCGAGCGTATAGGGCACTTCTTCAAGCTCCATACTTTCAGCAAACCGCTTGATAATCCAATAGGGAGAAAAATAATCGTCCTCCCCGTTTTTAACGGTAACAGTTCCGGGAATTTCCCGCAGCTGGAGATAGAGTACCGCGGCATTCTGCTCGGGATAGTACGATTCCAAAAACAGCTCCGTCCCCAACCGGCGTTCGGAATCAGGAACGAATTCACCTCCGGCAAACAAAACCCGTATCTCCGCCGCCGGCGGCCCCTCCAAGTCCGTCCGCTCCTTTTTGTAGAGGAGATACCCTAACCCGGCGGCAAGGTTCCAGGCGGGACCGTCGGGGTCCGCATCAGCGGAATGATTCACCGGGACTACAAGAAGAAGGGTATCGTCACTGCTGCCGGGAATAACGACTTCAATGTTCTTTGAAAAAGAATGACCGTCGGCAAAACCGCTGAAATCGCTTACCGTGTAGGAAAGGCCGTTTTCCGCGAGCTTTTCTTCAATGTATTCAAATACCAGTTTTTCGTTTTCACTTCCGTCGCGGCGGGGAAAATGTTTTTGGAAATATTGAAAATGTTCTTCCGTTCCGGTCCGCGCTTCGGAGAAGACGGAAGCCGAAAGGAGAAGAAATAGTACCAGTTTAAGCCCATTCCTCATAAAATTAACGTTAAATTTACCAACTACCTTTTGCAATATTACTCATTAATCGTTATAATACAATATAAATACAATAAAAGGAGCCCTTTTATGGAACTGCTGCCGGAAATTTTCAACAGGCAGAGTATAAGGTCCTTCACCTCCAGCCCTGTAGAGGACGACCAAATAAAACGTATATTAGAGGCGGGACGAATTGCTCCTTCCGCGAAAAACCGGCAGCCCTGGAGGTTCGTTGTTATTACCGAAGAATCCCTGCGGAACAGAATAACGGAAGCTGCCTTTAACCAGGAACATGTGGGGCAGGCACCGGTAATTATAGCCCTTTGTTCAACAAACATCGATTACCGCATGCCCAACGGCCAATATTCCTACCCCATCGACATTACCTTCGCCGCTTCCTTTATGGTCCTGCAGGCGGAGCATGAAGGCTTAGGGTCCTGCATTATTACCACCTTCGACGAAATTGAAGTCAAAGAAATGCTGACCGTCCCCTACTCGATGAAAGCGGTCATGCTTCTGCTTATCGGACATCCTTTAGAAAAAACAATGAAGGAACAAAGAAAGTCTCTCGACCGTATCAGTGCTTTCAATCACTGGTAAGTATTAAGGTCCATAAGAATAAATGATGTCCCTCCGGTCCCCGGCCCGCTTCAGGGCGCTGTGAATAATAGAATCTAAAATACCGCCAAAGGTTTTTCCGGAAGCTATAAACAGGCGCGGAAACATACTGATGCTGGTAAACCCTGGAATCGTGTTTATTTCATTGATGTATACCCTGCCGGTCTTTTCTTCCACAAAAAAATCAACCCGCGCGAACCCTTCCGTTTCGGCGGACAAAAAGGCACGGGCCGTCAAGTCCCGGATAGTCTCGGCAGTGTTTGTATCTAAGTCGGCGGGAATAACAAGCTTCGCGCCGTCTTCATCGATATATTTCGCCGCATAATCGTAAAACTCCCCTTTCGGCACAATCTGTCCGGGAATACTTACTTCCGGAGGACTGCCGGCAAGGACGGCACATTCAATTTCCTTTCCGCTAATGCCTTGTTCCAGCAGCACGGTATGGTCGTACCGGAAGGCGTCCCGGACAGCATCCCTGCACTCGCCGCTGGTTTCCGTCTTCCAAACGCCCAATGAGGAACCCGCACGGTTCGGTTTGACAAATACCGGAGGAATAAATTCGGAAAACATGCCGTCGACAGCCCGTTCAAATTCCGCCGAATCGGGTCTGTACTCCTCTTTTCGAAGCATTTTATACGGAACAACGGGAAGCCCATGATACGCCCAGATTTTTTTTACCACCCCTTTGTCCATCCCCAGAGCCGAACCGAGGACCCCGGAAGCGGCATAGGGAACTCCTGCAATTTCCAAGGCCCCCTGTACCGTTCCGTCTTCTCCAAAGGAGCCGTGAAGAATTGGAAGGACACAATCGACGGGAACAGGTCCCTGTTTACCGGTAATTCCCTTCCCCGGTAGAAGCATCAGCTCCCGCTCCTCCCCTTCGTATACCGGCAGACTTTCCGGGACCTCTCCGTGCGGCTCCTCCTGGAGGTACCAGCCGCCCCCTTTCGAAATTCCAAGAAGGATACAGTTATACTTTCCTCCGTCTAAATGGCGGTAGACCGCGGCGGCGGAACGGAGAGAAACCTCGTGTTCCCCAGACCGGCCGCCGTACAACAAGCCGATTCGTAATGTTTCAATCATACTG
>CAZSGZ010000099.1:0-11976 GCA_964606455.1 uncultured Spirochaetales bacterium | reverse complement strand
CCCGTTACCTCGAGAACGTCCCGCCAGAGGGGGCCTTCGGGATCGATGTAATTTCTCCTGGAAACGGCCATCTCGATGGGAAGATGAACAAAATTATTATTCACCAAACTGATCAACATCTTTGTTCTCCCGGACATCGCCGCGTGGACCGCGTGGGTACCGAGGCGGGCACAGTATACCGAATCGTTCGGTTCCGCCGGGGCGCTCCGGATCATGTAACTAGGGTCGATATATTTCAAACTTACTTCGATGCCCTTTTCTTTAAAATAGGCGGGGATACGCCTCTCGAGAAAGTGCCCGATGTCCTGCAGCTTCCTGTTTCCCGACGCGTCCTTCTCGCTGGAGGCTTCGAGCAGGTCCTGCCCCGCTCCTTCGGCAACGATAATAACCGCATGGTTTCTTCGCTCGAGCCGCCGTTCGAGCTGATTGAAGAGTCCTAATTCCCCGTCCAAGTCGAAGGGAATTTCCGGGATCAGCACAAAATTGACATCGTTCTGAGCCAATGCGGTATACGCGGCAATATAGCCCGACTCCCGGCCCATCACTTTCACCAAGCCGATCCCGTTAATGGCGTCGTGGGCCTCCACATGGGCGCCCGAAACCGCGTTCACGGCAATGGACACCGCGGTTTCGAAGCCGAAGGATTTCTGAACGAAGCTGATATCGTTATCGATGGTTTTCGGTATGCCGATAATTGAAACTTTACTGTTCCGCTTTTCCAGCTCCTCCGCGATGGTCAGCGCTCCCCGCTGCGTACCGTCGCCGCCGATGGTAAAGAGCACATTCAGGTTCAGCCGCTCTATCGCGTCGGCTATCTCCGTATGCTTTCCGCCCCCCCGGGAAGAGCCGAGAATCGTCCCGCCTTTGTAATGGATATCGTCGACAATTTCCGGATCGAGCCGGACAGTGGGCAAGTTGTACTCCGGCAGAAAACCGCGGTATCCGTTTTTTATTCCCGTTATCCGTGTAACGCCGTACAAATGCCACAAGCCCCGGACAATGGCGCGGATAACATCGTTCAGCCCCGGGCACAGTCCCCCGCAGGTAACGATACCGGCATGGGTGTGTCCCGGATGAAAATAGATTTTTTCCCTAGGCCCCGCCTTTTCCAGGACCTCCGTTTTCGCGAATTTTTTTTCCGTTTCCCCCTCCTTTACGTCGATGTCGTACAACACATACTCATCATCCCTGACATAATTTGCCAAAGAGTCTCCCAGGATCGTGGAGCGTTTTAAAGGGGAAGGGATCGTAGCAGGTCCCAGTCTGTCGACGGTAAAGTCGTGTTTCGCGGCTGTTTTCATTGGCTTATTATACAGCTTGCAGTAACAAAATCAAGACAGCGATTCGCATGATGCACTGCACGTGAGCAGTTCATCATGCGAATCGCTCATTAACCGACCAGGTTCTACATAAAATGCAACATTTTAGTTGCAATTCTCATTTTGTTTCTATTCATAGAAACAAAATGAGAATTGCTGAAATCAAGCCAGTTGACCAAAATCTATATCCTTCGTAAGCTGGCCGCGGAGTTGTATAGTGAATATTTTAGTCATAGGCGGCGCTGGTTATATCGGCAGCCATGTCGTACTGGAGCTGCTGGAGCAGGGACACGGGGTAACCGTTTTCGACAACCTCTCGTCCGGCTCAAGAGAAAATCTCTTTCCCGACGCCGGATTTATCGAAGGCGATGTCCTCGATACAAAAGCACTGGGCGACGCAATGGCCGGAGGGTTCGACGGGATCGTCCACCTCGCTGCATTCAAGGCCGCCGGGGAATCGATGGAAAAGCCGGAAAAATATTCGGTTAACAATATCTGCGGCTCCATCAATATTTTAAACAGCGCCTGCTCCGCCGGAATACACAACATCGTATTCAGCTCCTCCGCGGCGGTGTACGGCAATCCGAAATACCTTCCCATCGATGAACGGCATCCATTAGAACCGGAGAACTACTACGGATTTACCAAACTGGAAATAGAACGCCTTCTCTCCTGGTACGATAAACTAAAGGGACTCCGTTACGCGGCGCTGCGGTATTTCAACGCCGCGGGATACGACCCGGACACGCGGGTAAAAGGCTTGGAGCGTAATCCTGCAAATCTGCTGCCGGTAATTATGGAAGTCGCCGCCGGGAAACGGGAGAAACTGCTGGTCTTCGGTACCGATTACCCGACGGAAGACGGGTCCGGTGTTCGGGACTACATCCACGTAAGCGACCTGGCGGCCGCCCACGTTTCCGCCATGAAGTATATTACGGAAAAGGATGCAAGCATCACCGTCAATTTGGGAAGCGATACGGGTATTAGTGTGCTGGAAATGCTCGAATCCGCCCGGGGAATAACCGGAAAACCCCTCCCGGCTGAAATAACCGAGCGCAGGGCCGGGGACCCTTCGAAATTGGTGGCCACTTCAAACCTGGCGAAGGAACTGCTGGGCTGGAAGCCCCGATTCAGCGATATGGACACCCTGGTCCGGTCCTCCTGGGAGGTGTATCGGTAAGCGGCAGGGAAAGGACCTTAACCGTTTTCAGAATATTCGGTACCGCCCCTTTCGGCCCTGCCGGTCCCCGATTTGTCCCTGTTCATGAGAAACTGCAGAACGACGGCAGCCAGCGCCAGAACAATACAGACCGCCTCGATAACAATCGATTCGTTTCTGGATACAAGAACATACAACCCCTGGCGGAAGGCAATGTAGCCGATAAAAGAGGTCCCGAAAATAACAATCGGCTTTTCGGCAGCCAGAGCAATGGAGCCGATGATCACACCCACAACGACGGCAATAACCAGGCCCCAGATAGGCCGCTGAAACAAATTCGCCCCCAGGTAAAATCCGGCTATCCCGCCGATGCTCAGCCCCATAATAAAAATTGCAAGGTAATACACCGCAAACATAACGACCGCCGCGGCAACTCCGACGATAACCGGAGTAAGGGAAAACATGACCGTCCCCGGATTGATAAACCGCTCCGCCAGAAAGCTGCCTCCTACGTATCCCGCTAAAAAGCCGATGACCATCAGCGCGATTTTCTTTATTTTAAACCCGAACAGCATTAGGACCAGCCCTACAAGCACTCCTACAATGCCTAAAGACATTCCCGTTGCACTGCTGATTGAATATAGATAGTCGTTAATAAAATAGGTTATTTGCTCCATGCTTCCTCCCGCTGCCTCTTAGGATACCACAGTATATTGATGTTTTCCAGAAACTCAATCACAATACAGCCAATGGCTAAGCAGAAAACCGTGTTCGAATGCTCCGCCTGCGGTTTTTCCCAGCCGAAATGGCTTGGAAAGTGTCCGGAATGCGGGGAATGGAACACATTTATTGAAATTTCCCCCCAGGCCGTATCCGCCGGGACAAAACGGCAGCGGGCCGTTCCGAAAACCGAACGTATCGGCAGTCTGGAAACGGACCGGGAAGAACGGATTCCAACGGGAATTCGGGAATTCGACCGCATTCTAGGGGGCGGATTTAACCGCTCCTCCGCGGTCATTATCGGCGGGGAGCCGGGAATCGGTAAATCGACCCTCCTGCTGCATCTTACCGCGTCCCTCCCGGCGGACATCCGGGTACTCTACGTTTCCGGGGAGGAATCTTCGAAACAGATAAAAACCCGGGCCGGCAGAATCGGCGGGGTACGGGACACGACGCTGCTGCTTCACGCCACGGACATTAACGAAATACTTCACGCCGTGGAAAAGGAAAAACCGGACATATTGTTCATCGACTCCATTCAGACCCTCATCTCCGCCGAATTAGGCGCCGTTCCGGGAACGGTGAATCAGATAAAATACTGCAGTTATGAACTGATAACCTGGGCGCGGGAAAACCGGGGAGCGGTGGTCTTTGTCGCCCACGTTACCAAGGAAGGCTCCATCGCGGGACCGAAGGTAATAGAACATATGGTGGACACGGTCCTCTACTTCGAATACGGCGCCGCGGACCTCCGCATTATCCGGGCAATGAAAAATCGTTTCGGATCGACCCAGGAAATCGGATTGTTTACCATGGAGCAGCGGGGACTGATCGAAGTGGACGATCCCAGCCGCTTTCTGCTAAACGACAGGAACAACGGCACGCCCCCGGGGGTTGCCGTCGCAGCCGTATACGAAGGCAGCAGGGTGCTGCTTGTTGAAATTCAGGCCCTAACGGTGCCGGGGCAGGGGAGTATGTCCCGGGTATTTTCCGAAGGGATTGACCGCAACAAGGTTTCCCGCCTCGCGGCGGTTTGTGAAAAACATCTCCGCCTCCGCTTCTCCGATCAGGACATTTACATCAACATCGGCGGGGGACTGCGGATAAGCGAGGTAGGCATCGACCTTCCCCTTGCAATGGCGTTATATTCCGCCCGGACAGACCTTGCCATTCCGCCGGACACCGCGATCTGCGGTGAAGTAAGCCTGGCGGGGGAAATCCGGAAAATCCCGCACATCGACAGACGGATGAAAACCGCCGGGGAAATCGGCTTCAACACCTTTATCTCCCCTCTTTTCAGCCGGGGCGGCGGCGAACGGGAAAAAAAATCAGCTTGGCGGCAGGTCAGCACTATTCAACAGGCGATAAATTCTATATTCTCGAAGGAACGGGATGGAACAGTACAAAGAAGAACTGGGACGTAAAATTTTCTGCATCGCACTGCCGGAACGGTACGGGCCGGAGATTGTCCGGCTGATGGTGCGGAACGAATATGAAGTATACTCCCTGGAAAACGAAACATATCTCGATACGGTCCTGCGGGAGTATCCCCGTTCCGTCCGGGTTGTTTACGGCAGGCAATGGGCCGAAAAATTGGGAGATACCACGAACGCGATTGTTCTCCATGCAGGGGAGGAAGGCGCGGATTCCAGCGGCGGAACGGCCGTCGATATTTCCGGCGGCCTGACATCCTCGGCGGAAGCGGCGATTATCGACAAACTTGAATCGCTCCGCGCCCGGGGACAGCGGCAGTATGTACGCTTTGGAGGGTCCGACAATGTTAACGTCGCCTTTACCTTTACGGCAGACGGCAGGGAGTACTCCGGGTATGTCTATGATATTAGTTCGGCGGGTATGTCATGCGCCTTCGACAAGGACACGAAATTGCAGCTGAACACTTTTATCGGGCGGATCAATCTGACATTGGAAGGGGAGACCTACGCCATTACCGGAAAAACGCTGCTGCAGCGCCGACTGGACAGCGAAAAACGTCTTTTTGTCCTCATGTTCGACAGGCGCATGCCCGAGAACATACGGGAAGTCCTGCAGGATTTTATCCATTCATCTCTGCAGGCCAAGATGCTTGCCAAACTCGGCCGCGCGGAATAGTTCGGCAGCTGCCGGCCCTTATTTTGTCAGCAGCGCGGTCAAGTAGGGAATGCCTACAAACGTCCCGATGGCGCTTCCGATAGTGCTGAACAAAAACACCAGCAGAATATGGGTCAGCCGGTTGCGGTAAAACCCCCGGAAGCTTTTAATATCTTCATGAATATTTTCGAAGTCCTTCACCTGCGGTTTTCTTAAAAACGATTCAATAAGCCCGGTAACGATTCCCACTCCGATTGTCGGATTCATCGATGTTATCGGGGCGGCCACAAAGGACATGACAATCGTCAGCGGATGGGCCAGCGCGATTAAAGCGCCCGCGGCGGAAAGAGTGCCGTTTACCAGGATCCACATCCACAGCATGGAAAGGGCCTCTTCCCAGCCGGACCGGAAGAACCCCACCACCAGCAGACCGGCAATGACGACCGGAATACACCAGGGGATGGCCCTGCCGATTTTCGAAGGAGACGGCGCCTGTTCGATGTCCTCCAGCGAGGAATCCGCGGCACCGGAATGCAGCTTTTCCAGCCACTGCACGATTCCCGGGACATGTCCCGCGCCGACAACCGCCACCACCGTGTCCTCCGTGGTGTCAAACATCTTGGCAGCCAAATACCTGTCCCGCTCGTCGATAAGCACTTCCTTTACCGAGGGCAGTATTTTGGACAGTTCCGCAAGCATGTCCTCCAGGGCGCTGCGCTGTTTCAGCTTTTCCAGTTCCTCCTCGGTAAGTTCCTCCTTGGTAATGACCGAACCGATAAGGGAAGCAAGGAGCTTCATTTTGTTCCAGAAACTGGATTTTGCCCATGCCCGGCGGAGAGTAACCTGGACCTCCCGATCGGCAAAGGTGTAGGGTATTCCCAATTCGTCGGCAATCTCCACCGCCCGTTTCATCTCACCGCCCTGCTGGGCCCCCAGGTTTTCACCCATTCGCCGCTGAAAGGAGGACAGCACCAGATTTGCCAGCAGCAGGAAGCCCCTCCGCTGGCGGATTACCTGGGCAATATTGAGGTTCTTCCAGCTCTGTCCTTCCGTCATCGATTTAAACCGGACAGCGTCGATCTCGATACATATCCGCCCGGGCTGCTCCTGCCGGATAACTTCCTCGACTTCATCCGCGCTTTTCTGAGAAATATGAGCCGTCCCGATGAGGGTGAATTTTCTCTTTCCCAGGGTTACTTCCGTTATCGTATCACTTTTTTCCATACCCGTTCCTTGTTGGCAGTTTCAGCACGTTCAATGTTCAAATTCCCACAACGCCAGCTGATGCGTTATCGATTCCGGGCCGGTTAAGTCCGTTACTTCCAGAAAGTATGTCGCGGACAAGCGCTGCCGGCCCCGCAGGTCATAGAAAAGGGCGAGAAAAAAGAGCGCTTCCCCTTTCAGCTGTCTGTCCTGCATGGCTTCGATTTTCGTTAAAAAATATGTTTCATATTTATCATCAAGATACAGCCTCATGAGGTGATAGTAAATACTTTCCCGCGGAATTGAGGGCATTACTTCCTGCAGATACGCTTTTCCCTCCTCTTCCATGCCGCCGCGGTACATGCAGGCCGCTGAAAACATTGCGTAGGGCTGCATATCATCCTCGTAGGTAAAGGCCTTCCCGAAGGCAAGGGCCGCGTCGATCCATTTTTCCTTCATGTAATACAGCTTCCCTAAGGAAGAATAGGCAAAGTAGTAGTCCTCTCGAAGCTCCGCCACCCGTTCAAAATCGGCCAAGGCTTTATCATATTCTTCGAGCTGATCGTAAATGCCCCCCCGGTAGGCATACGGGAAAAAATTGTCCGGGTCCAGTTCGACGGCCCGGCTGAAGTCTGCCAGAGCCTCCCGCAGCCGTCCGAGGCGCAGCCTGATACGGCCCCGGTCGAGATAGTTCCAAAAATTGTCCGGGTCCAGGTCAATGGCCGTGGAAAGGTCCTCCACTGCACCCTGCCGGTCCTGAAGCGCGACCCTGTTACGGCTCCGGTCAATGTAGGCGAGAACGTAACCAGGGGCCATTTCGATAATTCGGGACAATACCTCTTCCGCCTCGGCGAATGCTTCTTCCTGCCGCAGGACTTCCGCGTAGCCCATCTTAGCGGGGATAAAAGTTTCATCCCCCTTCATGGCCGATTGGAAAGCCTCTTTTGCCGCTTTCCATTGTTTCTTTTCCAAATACAGGTCCCCGAGACTGGTCTGCGCCTCCACGTGCCCGGGTGTTTCTTCGATAATTTTTTCCAGCAGTTCCTGCTGTTTTTCCCTGTTCCCTTGCGAGCCTTCGATTATGGAAAGATTGTACAACACCTTTGTATTGTCGGGATCGAGTTCCGCCGCCCGTTTAAACACTTCCCCCGCCTTGCCGAAGTTTCCCTCCGCGATAAGGAGCAGGCCGTACATCAGCAGCACATCCGGGTCTTCCGCCGTATCGGGGGAATAGGTTTGTTCAAACGTTTCCAGCGCCCTTTCGGTCTCACCGTTTTGAATGTATTCCTCTACGGCCCTGTCGGTCCGTTCTTCCTCCAGCCGGCGAATCTCTTCCGGAGTCGGTCCCGCGTCCTTTTCTTCCTCCGCGGTTTCCTCGACGGCCTCCTCAACGGTCTTTTCGGCGGGCCGTTCTTCCGTAACGGATTTTTCGTACGAGGTTGCGCAGGAAAAAGAAAATACAGCACCGGCCGCCGCGCACACGGACAGGAGAAAAAGAGGAAAGCTTGCTTTTTTCATTGGCCTTTCAGAACTTCCGTCAAGGTCTCGTGCCAGTTTTGGTACAGCTCGGCGTACACGGACCGGGCAGCGGCATCGGGTTCGATCATTTCCTTCCTTTCCAAACCGATAAATGCCTCTTTCTCGTCGGAAAATATTCCCGCGCCGATGCCCGCGCCCCGTGCCGCCCCCTGGGCCCCGTCGGTAGCGTACAGCTCCACCGGCGAATCGGTAACGGCGGCAAAAACCTTTCTGAATAACGGGCTGAGGAACATGTTCGCGTACCCGGCCTTAATTGTTCCTACTTGAATGTTCATCTGTTTCATAATTTCCAAACCGTAGTTGAGGGCGAAAATAATGCCCTCCTGTCCGGCACGCAGCAGATGGGGAGTGCCGTGAATGTTAAAATTGAGGTTGTGAAACGACGCGCCGGGGTCCATGTTCGAAAGGGTGCGTTCGGCACCGTTTCCGTATGGAAGAACAAAGAGTCCGTCGGCTCCCGGCGCCGCGGTTTCGGCAAGACGGTTCATTTCTTCGTAGGAAAAGGCACCGCCTCCGGGGGCCAGAAAATTTTCCTTCATCCATCTGTTCAGGATCCCCGTTCCGTTTACGCAGAGGAGGACCCCGAAACGGTCCTTCCCCTCCCGGTGATTGACATGGACAAAGGAATTGACCCGCGAACGGCTGTCATATTCGGGGGTATCCGCAATACCGTAGACAACTCCGGAGGTCCCCGCGGTGGCGGCAACGTCGCCGGGATCGAGGACGCTTAGGGACAGAGCGTTGTTCGGCTGGTCCCCCGCCCGGTACGCAATGGGGGTCCCGGCGGGAATTCCGATAAGCGCCGCGGCTTCGGTGCTTACCTCCCCTTGAATGCCGAAATTAGGAACAATTTTCGGAATAAGGGAGCCGTCGAAGCCGAAATAATCGAGGAGAAACGAAGCGGTTGTATTTTCCGGGAAATCCCACATAATACCTTCCGACAGCCCCGACGGGGTGGTCCGGATGTCTCCGCACATTTTGTAGGCTATATAATCGCCGGGAAGCATTATTTTATCGATGTTATTGAAAATTTCCGGTTCCCGGTCTTTTACCCAGGCCAGCTTCGCGGCGGTGAAATTCCCCGGCGAGTTGAGCAAATGGGTAAAACACCGGTCTTCGCCGATTTCCTGAAACGCCTTGTTCCCGTAGGGTACGGCACGGCTGTCGCACCAGATAATCGACGGCCGCAGGACTTCCCCCGCGGCATCCACGACAACCAGTCCGTGCATTTGATAGGAGATACCCACCCCGCCGACCGCTTCCATTTCGGCAGGGCAGCGCTCTTTCAGCTCCGCAGCCGCCGCCTGCACATTTTCCCACCAGACAGCGGGATGCTGCTCCGCCCAGCCGGGCTTCGCGGCTTCCATCGGCAGTTCCGTATCCGGCGACGTTGCCGAACCGACTACCTTTCCCGTTTCCGCGTTCAGCAGCGAAGCTTTTATCCCCGAACTTCCGACATCGAACCCTAACAGCATTGTTTTTTCCATATTCCCACCGCCGCCGTTAGAGCATCTTTGCCAGATTTTCCGCCGTCATGCCGAGATGTTCGGCAACCTTTTCCGCCGGACCGGACTCGCCGAATCTGTCGATAGACAGAATGTCTCCCGGAGAAGTTGCGATGTCCGCCCAGCCGTATGAAACTCCCGCTTCCGCGACAAGCACCCGGACCCCCGGCGGCAGTATGTGCGTTCTGTACGATTCATCCTGCTGCAGGAACAGTTCTTTACTCAGCATCGATACAACCCGGATTTTCTTGTCCGCCTTCAGCGCCGCCGCTTTCAATGCAAGATTGACCTCCGACCCGGTAGCGACAATAACCATTTCCGGAGTTCCTTCCACATCCTTGACGATGTAGGCGCCTTTACCGCAGGAGTGTTTCCAGTCCGGGTCGGCCTTTGCATAGACCTCCAGACCCTGCCGGGTAAGGGCCAGCGCGGTGGGCCCGTCTTTCCGTTCCAGGGCCATGGCCCAGGCCAGCGCCGTTTCTTCGGCATCACCCGGCCGGAGCAGCCTCAAATTCGGAATAATCCGGAGGGAGGCAAAATGTTCAATGGGCTGATGCGTCGGCCCGTCTTCTCCCACGTAAATTGAATCGTGGGTATATACATAAATAACCGGCAGTTTCATGAGGGAAGCCAGCCGGACCGCCGGCCGCATATAATCGAGAAACACCAGAAAGGTCGAGCAGAAGGGACGGAAACCGCCGTGGAGGGCTATTCCGTTTACAATTCCTCCCATTGCGTGTTCCCGCACACCGAAATGCAGGGTCCTTCCGCCGCGGTTTTCCGGTGAAAAATCGCCGTGTTTCGGTATGGCAGTCTTGTTCGACGGCGCTAAGTCCGCCGAACCGCCCACGAGATTGCCGACGGAATCCGCGATGCTCTGCAGGACTTTACCGCTCGCGGCACGGGTCGCGATTTTATCGCCCTTGGCAAACTCCGGCAGATTGAGGGTATCGTGATAGCTGATGTTCGGGTCCATTTCCCTTTCAAACTGTTCTTTCAGCTTTGGGTTTGCCATTCCCCAAGCCTTGTACAGCTTCAGCCATTGTTCATATTTCTCTTCCCATTCCTTCCGCTTCCCGTCAAAATAGGAAACCGCCGCGGGATCGACGTAAAAATCCTGGTCCACCGGCGTTCCGATTTTTTTCCGGGTGGCCTTTATTTCATCTTCTCCTAAAGGCGCCCCGTGGGTTTCGTGGGAACCTTCCATGCTGTCCGAACCCTTCCCGATAACCGAGCGGAGCAGAATCAGGCTCGGCCGGTTTGTATCGGCCTTAGCCTCCTCCGCCGCTTTCCGTATCTCCTCTACGTTATAGGCATCGACCTCCAGGGTCTGCCAGCCGTAGGCCCGGAAACGGCCGGGGACGTCTTCGGAAAAGGCCAAGTCCGTGGAGCCTTCTATCGTTATATGGTTTGAATCGTAAAAGACAATCAGTTTTCCCAGCTTCTGATGCCCCGCGAAGGAGGCGGCCTCGGAGCTTATCCCCTCCATCATGCAGCCGTCGCCGGCAAGGGCATAGGTGTAGTGGTCGATAACGGTGTGTTCCGGGGTGTTGTATTTCGCGGCAAGCATCTGCTCGGCAACCGCCATGCCGACGGCATTGGAAAAGCCCGCCCCCAGCGGTCCCGTAGTGGTTTCAATTCCCCCGGCAAAACCGTATTCCGGATGTCCGGCCGTTTTCGAACCGAGCTGCCGGAACTGCTGCAAATCTTCCATTTTCATATCGTATCCGGACAGATACAGCAGCGAATAGAGCCACATCGAACCGTGCCCGGCGCTTAAAACGAAGCGGTCCCGGTCTATCCAGTCCGGTTTCTTGTTGTACTGTTTTAATATTTCTCCATACAGAACGGCACCTACCTCCGCGCAGCCCATGGGCATGCCCGGATGTCCTGAATTTGCCTTCTGAACACCGTCCATCGACAGCGTTCGTACCGATGCCGCAACTGCTTTGAGTGCGTTATTGTCCATACTAGTTCCTCCATTCCGTGTCATATTTCTCGCAGAGCATACTATACTATTCCGTATCTTATTTCTACCGACCCATGCAGGTCCCGACCAAACGGGCCGATTCAATCCATGGGTGGTCGGGAGGTACGAGCTTTTTTTTGCCCGCCACATCCTTGAGGGGGACGGGTGTACACTCCCCGCCTTTTATCGCCACCATAACGTTGTACTCCCCCGCGGCAAGTAGTTCGGCCGCCTTCGTCCCCAGTCTTGTACATAAAAGCCGGTCCGTCGGCGTCGGAGCGCCGCCGCGCTGAACGTGGCCGAGGGAGGTTACCCTCGCTTCGATCCCCGTCAGCTGCTGCAGCTGCCGTGCCAGCTGGCTTGCCTTCGGTTCCTGCACCAGATGATAGGGGACGCCCTCCTTATTCTGCACAATTCGTTTTTCTTTGTCCTTGTCCTTCTTTCCGTCACCTTTTTTCAGCTGCTCAGCCTCCT
>CAZSGZ010000098.1:0-12010 GCA_964606455.1 uncultured Spirochaetales bacterium | reverse complement strand
CTCCTTTTTGCGTTTCCCATAGATAGAACGCGCCTCCAGCGGCTGCGAGAAAGCGTTCGATTGTTTCATTCGAGCAATCTTCGAAAACCCCCGCGTGCACGAGCATCGCAAGGCCGTGAGTGAATATCCAGGAAGAGCGGATAAGACCCTCTTGTCCGGAGCGGGAGATGCCTGCTAAGCCGGCACCCGCAGGGGTGTCTTCTCCAAAATCATCCATGAAAGATTTTCGCATTCCCGCAAGATCATCCATGGAAATCGACCATGTCTGGTCCAAATAGAGAAAACGAAACAGGTTTTTTTCTTCTCGGGCGAATACGACGTATCCGACGGCAAGATTCAGTAACGGGTCCTTTGAATGAGATCTGGTTTGATACTCCTTCATTAATCGCCTTCCCTTTTTAAGCAGTTCCTCTTTCAATTCCCGTACGGACCGCATATGGGAGTAGATGGGCATGGTGGAGCAACCCATTTTTTTTGCGATCCCGCGGGTCGATACTTCCCCCCAGCCCCGTTCCCGGATAAGCTCGAAGGCGGCGTCGATTATCTGGTCCCTGGAAAAAACCGATGGCTGAATCATTTTTCTGTCCTCTTGTTTAAGATAACATATGTTATAGAGAATAACAAGTGTTATTTTTGCTTGTGTTTATCCAGATATATGTACGGATAAGGATAGGTGCTGAAATGGATTAAAAATTCGAACAGGAAATTATTATGCTCCACAAGCGGGTCCTGATTCTTTATGAATTGGATAATGCTCCGCGCTGTGTGAACGATTTATTCAAGCGGCATGGGAAAAAGGACATGACTACGGAAATCCCCGGCATTATTTCCTCCGACTGGCTTGCCGTGCTCACCGGAGGTTCCCGTTAGGGCCGGGGCCTCCCGGGCTTTGTTTCCGTCCCTGTCAGTCGATTTCGCTGCATTCCATCTCGAACAGCTTTATTCCTTCTCCCTCGAAACTGAGTTTCAGTTCGGCGACGGCCGACTTGATTTCTTCCGCCTCCTCGTCGCCGCAGTATACGATAAGGATAAAGTTTTCCTCGGGCCAGATGTGGTCTCCCCGGCGGGGACCGGACTTTCCCGCCCCGTGAACTTCGGGTATTTTGGTATAGTACTGAGCAATTTGTTTCCGTCGAAAAATATCGTGCATGTCCTCTTCTATCGAGCGGTTTGCAATTATTTCTATCCGTTTCATGCCTGCTCCTTTTCCGCCTCTATACGACGGACTCTTCTGGCTTCCTTTTTTCTCTTCCGCCGTTCAGCCACTCCGTTGAACAACGAATACAGTACCGGGATAAAGATCAGGGTAAGAATGGTATTGACCGCAAGTCCGCCGATGACCGTTTTTCCGATGGGCTGTACCAGTTCCGCGCCTTCGCCGGCAAAAAAGGACATGGGGACCAATGCTAAAATCGTGGTAAGGGTGGTCATTAAAATCGGGCGCAGCCGGTTGCCTCCCGCTTCGATACATGCCTCGTTAATACTCAAACCCCGTTTTCGCAGGAGGTTCGTGTAATCCACCAGCACAATGCCGTTGTTCACGACAATTCCCACAAGCATGACCAGCCCCACCGCCGTGAAAATACTGAAAGGTGTCCCGGTCAGCACGTAGATGGCAATAACTCCGATCAGAAGCAGAGGCATGGTAAAGAAAATAATAAAGGGGTCTAAGAACGATTCAAACTGACTTGCCATAACGCCGAATACCAGGAATACGGAGATGATCAGGATAATCATAAACTTCCCGCCGTACTCCATTAAATCTTCATACTCTCCGGAGAACTCGATTAAAACGTCTTCGTCCGCGGGGATTTCTTCGGTTATCAGGGTCCGAATCGTCCGCTGGACAACATCGATACTGGTCCCCGGCCGGATACCCCCCTGGATGTGCAGGGTCTGTGTCTGGTTTTCCCTGTTGATGCTGATAGGTCCCGTAGTCTTTTCAATTCTCGCGATGCTTGAAAGGGGGATCCTGTCCCCTAAGTTGTTGACGACAAATATCTTATTCAGGTCGGGTATTTCGTTCCGGTCCTGTTCGTCCAAGATAACGAGGATGTCGTATTCGGAGCCGCCTTTTTTGTACTTGGATGCCGTTATCCCGTCGATATTGGCCTTTATTTCCTGGCCGATATTGTAAATAGTAAGGCCGAAGGAATAGGCCCGGTCGCGGTTGATGAAAATTTCAGCCTGGGGTTTTCCCTCCTTCAGGTCTAAGGATGGTTCGGTAATCTCCGGGACATGCTCCTCGAGGATTTCTTTTATTTTCACTGCCGTGGCTTTTGCTTTTTCCAGGTCTTCCGACTTTACGAGAATATCGATAGGGCTTCCCCCTAAGGCGAAATTACCTCCGCTGAAGGAAAAGACCGCCGACGGAAAATCGTTGAAGTGGGAACGCAGTTTCTGCTGCACTACCTCCGAGCTGTCGATCCGCTCTTCAAAGGCGGGCAGAATGACCGTCAGGCGACCTCTGTTCGGCTGTCCCGATCCCATGCCGAAAAAACCGCGTTCCCCTGAAGAAACGATAATGTCTTCGTAACCCCGGATTTCCTGCTTCACCATCTGTTCCACCTGCCGCATGACGTCCTTCGTTACCTCTAATTTCGTTCCAATCGGCAGTTCTACATTTACCGTAACCGAATCCTCCCCCATGGAGGGCATAAACTCGAATCCGGCAGCGGGGATAAAAACAAGGCTCCCTAAGAGCAGGAGGAGCATTAAAATGACGATGACCCACCGAACTTTCAGGACACCCCGGAGGACGGCTTTATACATATTATCGAGGGCGGTAAAAAACCACCCCAGGGCGTTATCTAAAATTCTAAAGGGACCCCGGAGAGGCCGCTGTTTTCGGGAACTGATTGGAAGATATTTACTCGACAGCACCGGCACCAGGAAGACCGCCACGACCAGGGAGGATATCAGCGAAATGACAACGGTAAAGGCCAGGCCGCTTATCATCTCCCCGATAATGTCAAGCTGCCGCTTGAACAGTACCATGGGAGCGAATACGGAAATGGTGGTAAGGGTGGATGCCATAATAGCGTTGAGCATTTCCTGAGAACCGAGGACTGCCGCTACGGTCAGCTTCGTTCCCTTTTCGCGGTATCGGAAAATGTTTTCTAAAATAACGATGGAGTTGTCCACCAGCATCCCAATCCCCAAGGTAAGTCCGGCGAGGGTCATCATGTTCAGCGTAAGGTTAAAAAAATTCATCAGCATGAGCGTGATAACGATGGATATGGGAATGGAGAGCGCGACGATCAGTGTACTCTTGATGCTCCGCAGAAAGAGAAAAAGAATAAGGACGGCAAACAGGACACCCCAGACGGCGGAGGATGATACCTGCTGAAGTGAATTCTTGATAATTTTCGTCGTATCCCCGATGACGGATACCGAAATTCCCGCCGGGACTTCTTCGTTGACCTCTTTCAGCCGTTCCTTTACATTGTCCGCGGTCCTGACGGAGTTTGTCCCGCTCTGCTTCTGGACCGAAATATAAACCCCCGGGGTCCCGTTGATGATGACGGAACTCTGCTCGTCCCGGTAGCCTTCGTACACGTCGGCAATGTCCCGGAGGCGGATGGCTTTCAGCGCGCTCTCCGGTGCCCGCGGGGAAGGGGGAGCGCCTTTGTATGAAATAACGGTATTTTTTATCTGCTCGATGTCTTTGTATTCGCCGGAAGTGCGGACGAGGTAGTTTTTGTTCCCTTCGGTGATGCTGCCGGCACTGATCTGTACGTTTTGTCCCCGCATCATGTTTGCCACTTGGGTCATGGTCAGATCGTAGGCGGCGAGGCGTGCCTGGGGTATTTCAACCCGGACCACCCGCTCCCGGCCGCCCATAATGCTGGTAAGAGCAACTCCCTCTACCTGCTCGAGCCTGGGCTGGACTATTTTCTCCCCAATCTCGAGGAGTTCCTCCGGGGTCCGGTCGCCGGTAATAATGAGGTCTAAAATCGGCAGCATGGAGGGGTCGAATTTAAATATCTGCGGCGTTCCCGTTTCGTCGGGCAGGTATCCTTTTACAAACTCGAGTTTGTCCCGAACATCGTTGGAGGCTTCCGCCATGTCGGTCCCCCAGGTAAATTCGATCTGGATCTGGCTCGACCCTTCCGACGATACGGAAGACATATTTTCTATGTTCCCCACGTTGCTCAATGCCCCCTCTAAGGGGCGGGTAACCGACTTTACCACCTCTTCGGGGCCGGCCCCCGGATAATCGGTAAAGAGAATCAGAATAGGCGGTTCGATTTCCGGATACAGATCGATTGCGATATCGGTTGCCGTATAGAGGCCTAAACCGACGAGGATCATGAAAATAATGGCCACCATCGTCGGCCGGTTAACAATTCTTTTTGGTAAACTCATAGATGTTTTTTCCTATTCAATCGAGTCTTCGGTGTCGAGGGGCGGAATTTCCTCCATTATTTTCACCTTCGAACCGTCCGACAAAAGCGTCTGCCCCTGCAATACCACCTTCTCGCCGGGAGTAAGCCCTTCGACGATCTCTACCTTGTTGTCTATTTGAATCCCCGGCACTACTATTCTCTTTTCCACCGTATTTTCTAAAACGATAAATACGAAATATTCACCGTAACGGTTTGTCAGGCAGTCCACCGGCAGCTTGACTGCATTTTCCTTGGTTTCCGTTATTATTTTTATTTCAGCAAACATGCCCGGCTTGATACGTTCGGTTTCAGAGAGCAGTTTCATTTTTATTTCCAAGGTACGGGACTGGGGATCGACTACGGGACTCAGTTCGGTTATGACCGCCCAGAATTCAGATTCGGGGAAAGCGGCAAAATCCAGTTTCGCGTAGAGTCCCCGCCGAATTTTTGAAATATATTTTTCCGATACGAACGTCCGTATTTGCCGTTCCGTAGTTTTACTGATCCGCGCGACGGGAAGGGACGGTCCTATGGTTGCCCCTAAATTGACCGGTATTTCCACTACCGTTCCGCTGATTGTCGATTTTACCGGGCTTGCCACGAACTTCATTCCGGGTTTTGACGGGTCAACTTCGGCGATAATCTCTCCTTCTTCGACGGTGTCTCCCACGTCGATATTCAGTACCGTCAGTTTTCCGGCGGTGTCGGCATACACATCCACTGTGCCCGCCGTAATAACATCACCGTTTAGCTCGATGTAGTCCCGGATCTGTCCTTCCACGGCTTCAATCGTGGTAACGGCGTACACCGTTTCCCGCACCTCCTCGGTCCCGGCGGCGGTCCCTCTGTCCCCAAAGCCTTCGGGAAGGCGTTCCCGCAGCTTTTCACATCCCGTTAGTCCGAACAGGGTACAAATAATGACAATAAGTATTGCAGTTGTTTTGTTATTCATAAATTCCATCCTGTATTTCTTCAAGAGTCGCGTTTGCGGCATATTCCAGATCGAGCAGCCCGGTAATGTAGTTGTACTGTTCCTTTACTACTTCCAGCCGGGCCTTTTTCAGTTCAAGCTCGGCGTTCTGGACTTCTAAAAGCTCCCGGTTTCCGGCATTGTAGGCCTCTTCCGCCATTTCGTATGCCTGTTTCGCCAAATCGACGTTGAGTTGTAAACTTTCAATCAGCTTTTCCGATTTCCGCAGGTTCATAACGATATTCCGGATTTCCATTTCCGCTCCCCGTATTGCCTGCTGCAGACCAATTCTCGCTTTCTCCGCATTGTCTTTCGTGGTTTCCAGCTCCATCCAGGTTTTTGAATAGGGGAGCAGTTTGTCCAGCGAAACGCTTAGGGTAATACCGAACATTCCGCCCCGCTGTGTCCAATTGTCTTCTCCCTCCTCCTCTTCAAACCACGGATCGGTAAAGGGGTCCCCGGTAAAGGCGGGGTCGAAGTTCAGCATAAAGGTAAGGGCCGGGGTCATCCCCGCGATGGTGAGGTCTTTCGAATTCTCAATCATGTCGATCTGCTGTATAATACTCTGAATGTCCAGACGGCGGGGGATCGCCCTCCGGATGATCGGGTCCGCTTCCAAAGAAACGGACTCCTGTTCGATAGAGCCTGTTAGTTCGAGGCCGGCTGTCAGCGGGAGGCCGAGCTGCATTGTAAAACCCAGCAGGGCGGATTCGTAGCCGCTTTTCATACTTGCCAGAGACGGCTTCATATTTTCGTAGGCAACGCGCGCGCTCAGTTTTGTATATTCGGATACCAGCCCGTTCTCGTAATTTATTTCCGCCTGTTTGTACCGATCCAAGGCGGCATCGACACTGTCTTCCATAAGCCGTATGTTTTCCTCTAACAGCAGGAGGTTATAGAACTGCTTTTGTACGTCCCTGGTGAGTTTCTTTTTTGCCGTTTCCAGGTTCAATCGCCCGGCTTCGTAGTCGAGGACCGCCGCTTTTATCCCGAAAAAAAGGGCGGCCGAAAGGGTAAGGTTCATGTTCAGTGCCGCCGAGACATTCCATGTGTGGGGTATTTCCTCTTCAATCATCGTTACATTGCCGTAAATCCCCTCTTCGAGCATGTCGCTGCTTACCGGTACATAGGCCGGGCCCAACGGATAGGCGGGATTGTCCGCCATGTAATCGTACAGGCCGTACTCTTCCAATTCCTCCGGCGGTACCGGCACAAGCTGCGAAAACGTACCCGGTGCTTCGTGCATCCGGGACAGGACAGCGGAAGCGCTGATTGTCGGGTAAAAATAATTAAATACCGTGTTTTTCGTCCTGTTTTTTACACGCAGGGTCACCTCTTCGGTCTTGATGTTCAAGTTGTTCGCCAGGGCGACTGCAACGGCGGTTTCCGCGTCGAGTACAATGGTATCGTCTTCGCTTAGCATTTCGCTGCCGGAGCTCTTTTGCAGTGCGTCAATTTCGTTTTGAACTCTCGCGGCTTTTTCCCGGTCCCCCCCTGCCGCGACAAAGCCCGCGGCGGTGAAAAATGCAATTAGAAACAGGGGAATACATATTGTTTTCATACATCAGCTCCTTCAAGACCGGAATGAAACAGACGGCACAGACGGTGTATCCCTTCGAATATTTCGCGGTTGTTCATGCCGGCATGAAATGAATGGATTATTTCCCGGGTCAGATGAATATTGAACAGGAAAATTATCTCCTCCGGTACTAATCCGTGGAAAACGAAATCTCCCGACAACAGCGGCTCGCGCAGATAGGCCGCGCCCTGTCCGATTTTTTTTCCGTGGTCCTGCTTTTTGTTGAATAAATTAGCCTGCATCCGCATCCAGCCGATGGTAATAATCATTTCCGGCTTATTAACGAGGTAGGATGTAAGGGTAAAGGCGTAGCAGACGAGTTTCTCCCACGGCGCCGTGAAGGCCCGGGAATGACGGCGGTAAATTGCCTCCATTGTCTGCTGTTCCTCTGTAAACATCGACTTCATCATCTTTTCTTTATTCGCGAAATGGAAGTAGAGGCTGCTTTTCTTCATGCTCAGCTGCCCCGCTATTTTGTCCATCGACGCGTTCCGCATTCCGTAGTCGGAAACGGTTTTCGCTATTGCCGTAAAGAACTTGTTGTTTTCGGGAAGTTCTTTCGGGTCGACACGGCAGTTCCGGATTAGTTCTTCCGTATCCGGCATTGCGCCCTTCGCTCCTCCGCCGATGCCGCTGCGGCAGAACTGTACGGCATTATCGATGTCGGCTTGGGAGATTGCGGGCTTTGCGGGGGCCGAATGGATGCAGCTTTTAATAATCCAGAAAAAAACCGTTATCATCATGAAGCTGACAATGTTTCCCCGTGCCGGGTCGGACGGCTGTTTCTTCCCCCCCTTCGTTAGGGTGCGCGTAATTGCCGTTTTTACCTGGTCGATGCCTTCCCGGTACGGGTGCGCCGATTCCGTTCTGTTCCAGGTTGCATACACCATGATAAAAAAGAATTGTTCCAGGTTGTTAAAATAATGGTGAAAGAATGATGAGAAAAAACAATCCAACCCGTCAAGAATAGACGGATAGGGGGCCCCCTGTGCAAATTCGGCACAGAGTGTATTGAAATCTTCCACCGCCTGGTCGAGGATGGCACGGACAAGGGTTTCCTTGCCGTCGAAATAGCGGTACAGGGCGGTCTTCGTTACGCCGAGGGCTTCAGCCACGCTTTTCAGGTTTGTGCGGGTAAAATGCGTTTTGCCCCATTCGCGCAGGGCGGTGTCGATGATGTCCTGTTTCGTCATTAGTTACCTACCGGTTGGTAACTAACATAGTGCCGGAACACCGATTTGTCAACGAAAATCCGGATTTTAAACAAAAAATTTAAAACTTGACAGGGGCGGTAACATTTTCTACTATGGGCCACGATGAAAGCATTTATACCCGACGGCTACAAACCGGTCTTAACCTTAAAGCAGACAGAACAGGCAATAAAACTGATAAAAGATTTTTTCGAACAGAGCCTCTCGGCGGAGCTGCGCCTTCGCCGCGTTACCGCTCCCCTCTTTGTCCCCACCGGGACCGGCATTAACGACGACTTAAACGGTGTCGAACGGCCGGCCTCCTTTCCGGTGAAAAACCTGGGGGAGAAACGTGTGGAGATGGTGCAGTCCCTGGCAAAGTGGAAGCGTATGGCCCTTGCCGACTACGGGCTCGAACCGGGCTACGGCCTGTACACGGATATGAATGCCGTCCGCCCGGACGATCTAATCGACAACACCCATTCTATTTATGTCGACCAGTGGGACTGGGAGCGGATCATGAAACCGGGAGAGCGCAGTCTGAAGTTTCTTCAATCCATTGTTCGGCGGATTTATTCGGTGCTGCAGCGGACGGAGTTCGTTCTGCAGGAGTATTATCCGGAACTGGAAGCGATACTTCCGGATGAGATTACCTTTATCCATACCGAAGAGGCCCGTTCCCGCTACCCGGACCTGGGCCCGAAGGAGCGGGAGAAGAAACTTGCCGAAGAATACGGCGCCTATTTTCTAACAGGGATCGGCGGCGAGCTCTCCGACGGGACAATTCACGACGGCAGGGCCCCGGACTACGACGACTGGAGCACACCGGCGGAAAACGGATACAGCGGCTTAAACGGAGACATCATGATCTGGAACCCGGTGCTGCGGGACGCCTTTGAAATCAGCTCCATGGGTATCCGGGTCGACAAGGAAGCCATGGAGCGGCAGCTTGCAGTCCGGGGACTGGAGGCACGGAAGGAACTGTACTGGCACAAGCGGCTGTTAAACGGCGAACTGCCCCAGTCCATCGGCGGCGGCATCGGGCAGTCGCGGCTCTGCATGTACTATCTCCGGAAGGCCCACATCGGCGAAGTCCAGTCGGGACTCTGGCAGGATGAGGTGGCGGCGGCGTTCCGGGACCGGGGTGTCCCGTTTATGTAGGGCTTCAGGGAATCGACGCGAGTTTTCTGTCCGCTGCCGCGGCAAAGGGAATGTACCCGTCCGCTTCGGTCCGTGCGGTAAAATCGGCAATCCGTTCTCTGTTGGCGCCGGTGTCCGAACCGTTGTCCACGTAATCGACAGCCAGGACCGTTTTTCCGGCGGCCGTTATTCTGTTAATGTATTCTTTCCGGTATGCCGTTACTTCCGGATCTATTTTTTCCGTTTCCCAGTACAACAGGTCCTCGATACCGATGCCGTTGATCGTCCGCAGGTAGTTGCCGGTATCGTAGTCGAGGATCCCCTCCCCGTTCTGCGGGAAAATCAGAAAATCGGTAATTCCCCGTGTTATCCGGGCATGGTAGGCAATGCGCTTTACCAAATTGATCATCCCCGCCGCCGCCTCGCCCTCCGGAACAGTAAAACCCTCTCCGTTGTCTTCGTCTGACCAGTACTCATAGGCGTCGATAATGTCGAGATACACGCCGTCGAAGCCGTCGTCTATTATCCTGTCCAGATAATCGAGAACAATCTGCTGCCAGCTTTCCGACCAGTACTGCACTTTGTAGTTTCCCTTCCATTCAGGGTTCGTCCGTCCCAGCCAGCAGGGGGCTTCATCCGAGGGTTGATTTGCGATGCCCCCGGTCCAGGATGGATCGAAATAGAACCGGTAGTCTTCCGCTTCCCCGATGCTTAGGTAGGAAAGGACCGTGCGCGGCGGACCGGAGCTTCGCGTTTTCAGCGTTTCCATTTCCTCGGCGGCGTATCGTCCTTCTTCGCTGCCGTTTCGGGAATAGTCGATAACGAGAATGTCGTAACCGGTCCCCGCGATTTCCCCGGGGTCCGCGTTCTGCAGCTGATAGAGCCAGCTTGATCCGGCGGGAGTTGCTTCCGAATAGGCGTCTCCCGGAGGGGCTGCCGTGTCGGTGCATTCCGTTGACGACGGAACGCCTGCGCAGCCGAAAAGGGTGAAAGCCGCGGCGGAAAATGTAATTATCAACAGGGAAGGTATGGTTTTCAAAACATGCTCCTAGTAAGAGTATACACCTAAATATGGTGTTTCGGCCGCTCTTTAATAATAAAAATAAGCAGCAGCAGTGAAACGAGGGCCGCGGCCAGGCCCGCCGGGGCTAAACCCCACACACCGAAGCGGACATAGGCCGCAGGACCGGTGGCGGAGGCTATTGTCGAACCTATAAGGCCGAATGTAATGCTTAAGGAAAGGACTTTTCCCCGCTGCTCCGGCACCTGTTCGCTTATGAGGGGAAAATTGCTGACGGTGGCAAACTCGAAAAACGCCCGGGGAATGGAAAGGCTGACCAAGGCCAGGGTAATGCTTCGGTTTAAAAACGGCATCAGCGCGTAACCAAAAACCATTCCCGCAACGCCGATTATAACGCTCCGCCTTTTCCCGATCCTGTCTACCGCAATGCTTACGATGACGCTGGCAATAAGGTCGCAGAAACCGAAAAGCAGGGCAACGTTGCCCAGTTTTGCCGGTCCCAGGCCGTATTCTCTTTCCAGCCAGCCGCCGTGGATAATCATTACATGCATCATGGCAAAGAAATTGAGACCGTTAATGATGATGCTCCCCCAGGCGGACCGGGCGTTCGGGCCTAAGTCGAGGAACGCTATTATCCGTTCGATAATCCTGCCCGGGCTGAGGTTCTCTTTAAAGGGACGGCCCGCGGGCCCGGCTCGCCGCTGTCCTTTCGGCAGAGTAAGGTACACGAAGGACATCAGTACCATGATACCGCCGAGAATAAAAAACGGCGCCCGCCATGAGAGCGCTTCGATGAGATATCCCGTAGCAAACAGGCCGACGATGCCCGCTAAGGCCCAGCTGTATTCGACAATGCCGATCCCCCTCGCGCGCTTTTCGTAGGGGAGTTTTGAGCTTAAATAGGCGTGCAGTGTGGGAGTGTATCCGGACTGGCCGGCGCCTGCCAAAATCATTGCGATGGTAAAGGTAACAACATTCGGAAACAAAGCGGCTAAAATCATCCCGGCTCCACCCACAAAGAGGGATATCCGCATAACCGAACGGTACCCGATCCGGTCCGCCATAGTGCCGAAAACGGGAGCGCTCAAACCCATGAGGCTCCGAAGGGCGACGATTTTTCCCATTTTTACCACGCCGATGCCGAGACCCGCCGCTATGATGGTTAAATAGGGGTTGAAGATCTGGACGGTGGTGTCCACCATCAGCTTTGCAATAATGCCGAGAGTTAGAAGATAGCCCACCCGGTGGGTGAGGGGCTCTTTGGACATAACGATTGTTTACCAGGTTTCCAGATGCTGTTCAAGGTGTACAAGGGGGGTATTGACAAGAGCAGGGATATTTTCTATAATATATAAAAATGTATAGTATATAGAAGAAGTGCTTATGGGCTTAAGTATAAAAAATGATGAAGTGGAACAACTCGTACGGAAGATAGCAGCGGAAACCGGAGAGGGCATAACCGAGACGATACGGACTGCTTTAGAGGAACATTTCGAAAAGATCCGGCGGGCAAAACGGGGTCCCGGGATGTTTGATGAAATTCGTTCTATTTCAAAGCGTTGCGGCGCGCTCCCCACTATTGACGGCAGGACTCCTGATGAAATCTTAGGTTACAATGAACAAGGGGGTTGGTAGTGGTTGTCGATTCCTCCGCTCTCTGCGCTATTCTCTTCGACGAACCTGAGGCAGAACAGTTTACGCGTATTGTATCAGCCGGGGAGC
>CAZSGZ010000097.1:0-12073 GCA_964606455.1 uncultured Spirochaetales bacterium | reverse complement strand
GGAGAACAATGTACGTATCCGCCACGACGATGCAGAACAATTTCGGGAAGTACCTGGAACTGTGCAAAAAAGAGAACGTGATTATTACGAAAAACGGGAAGAAGCGGGCCCTGCTTTTGTATTACCCACGGAACCACGACGGGTACGAGGCGGGGGAGCCGGTCTACGATTACGGAACAAGCCCGAAGAAGCGGCGGTCGGACTGGGTGACCTACCGGGAGTTCCTCGATTTAACGGAAAACAACGAGGAACGCTACGAGCTGATCGACGGGGTGGTCTACGCCATGCCTTCCCCGGGGTTTACGCATCAACACGTGCTTGGAAAACTATACCTTCTTTTCCATGCCGCTTTCGAAGACAACGACTCATGCTCCCCCTACCTCTCCCCCTTCGATGTGGACTTAGTGCGGCAGCCGCTGAAAGAGGAACGGGAGCTTACCGAAGACGACATCAACGTGGTCGAGCCGGACCTGATTGTACTCTGCGACCCGGAAAAGGACGTGAACGAAAAGGACCGCTACAAGGGGACACCGGAGCTGGCGGTGGAAATTCTCTCCCCCTCCACCCGCAGCAAGGACATGGTGAAAAAGCTCGGCCTGTATATGGAGAGCGGCATGAAAGAGTTCTGGATTATCGATCCGAAGCAGAAGGAGATTCGGGTGCTCAGCTTTAAGGATTACGATTTGGCGGAAGACGGGGTGTTTCGGGCCGGAGAAACCGCGGAGTCCTTTCTGTATCCGGGATTGAGGGTCGAGGTGGACGGGCTGCTGCGGTAGGAACGTATCCGGGTTGCCGAAGGATTCGCTTTCGGCTACCCTGTTGCTGTTATGTATAAAATTAATTTGGATGAAATACCGGAAAAGGGAATAAACCGGTTGTACCGGGAAAACGTCAGCATCCGCTATCCGATTGTAGAGGAGTTCGGGGCACCGAATTTCGAGATGCGCTACTTCGAGCTCGGCGCTGGGGCCGGTTCTTCCCAGGACAAGCACAATTACGAGCACGAGGTGTTCGTTCTGCGGGGACGGGGCAGGGTCGTTGTCGACGGGCAGGAGTACGGGCTTAGGCGGAACGACGCGGTGCTGATTGCGCCGAACGAGGAACACCAGCTGTTTCAGGAGGGTGAGGAGCCCTTCGGCTTTCTGTGCATTGTTCCGAACGGGATCAGCAAAAGTAAGCAGCAGGTCGACCTCGATTATCCGCACGAGGGGTAACTCGGCTACCGGCGGCTGCGGGACATTTTCAGCGATACCGAAGAGAAAGAGGAGAAAAACGATGGCGGTAATTTACATCGACGGCGGGTGGTACGGGCAAAATGACGGGAAGATCTCCGTCTACGACCACGGGCTGCTGTACGGCGACGGCCTGTTCGAGGGGATCCGGATTTACAGCGGGAAAATTTTCAAGCTCGAAGCGCATTTGGACAGACTGTTCCAGGGTGCGGGGGTTTTATTAATAGATGTTCCGATGCCGCGAAAAGAAGTTGCGTCGATGCTCGAAGAGGGAACACACCGGTTTTGCGAAGATTCCGGACTGACAAACGGCTACATCCGGCTGATTGTTACCCGGGGCAAAGGCGATTTGGGCCTGGATCCGCGGAAATGCCCGACGGCATCGGTTATCGCCATTTTCGACACGATAGAGCTGTATCCGAAAGAGCTGTACGAGCGGGGAATTCCGGTCATTACAGCGGCGACCCGCCGGCTGGAAAGCACGGTGTTCGACCCCCGGATAAAGACCCTCAACTACTTGAACAATATTTTCGCGAAACAGGAGGCGGTCCGGGCGGGCTGCCTGGAAGCGGTCATGCTGAACGGCGCCGGCTACGTTACCGAATGCACCGCGGATAACATTTTTGTCGTTTCCGGGGGAGTTCTGAAAACCCCGGCACCGCATCTAGGCATTCTCGAAGGAATTACCAGGCGGACGGTGCTCGAACTCGCCGCGGCGGCGGGATTGCAAACGGAGGAGGCCGTCCTGACCCGCTTCGACCTGTATACCGCCGATGAGTGCTTTATTACCGGTTCCGGTGCCGAGCTGATGCCGGTAACGTCGATAGACGGCCGCAGCATCGGCAACGGGAAGCCCGGCCCGGTGACGGGGCGGCTTACCGCGGCATTCCGGAAGCTTACGGTATAAGCGGCGGGCGGGACGATTGTCGGTTGAAATTTTTGTGTCGGTATTATACAATCTAGACAGTCTAGCCTAAAAGAGGAGGAAGGCGAGGTGAAAGATAAATGGCAGCTGCAGGAAGCAAAAAATATGTTCAGCAATGTTGTAAAGAAAGCCCGAAACACAGGCCCGCAAATTGTTACCAAACACGGAAAGGATTCGGTGGTTATTTTATCCTGTGAAGCGTATGAAAAGTTAATAAAACCGGACAAAGACATTGTATCTTTTTTTAAAGATTCACCCCTATACAACAGCGGTATTGATACGACCAGGGACAAGAGCCCCGGACGAGACGTGGAATTATGAAATATCTAATTGATACATGTGCAATTTCCGAATTGGTTAAGAAAAATCCTCACGAAAATGTACTTCAATGGTTTACAAACCAAAATGAAGCAAACTTATTTTTAAGTGTTCTAACCATCGGCGAAATTCACAAGGGCATTGAAAAACTTCCGCAATCCTCGAAGAAGGAAATACTCCACAACTGGATCGAAACCGATCTAAAAGAGCGTTTTCATGAAAGAATCCTTCCTATCGATACAAGAATAGCGGAAGAGTGGGGGCGCATTCAGTTTACGGCAGAAAAAGCCGGCACCCCAATGCCTGCCGTTGATTCTTTAATCGCCGCAACCGCGAAGGTCCATCACCTTACGCTGGTTACCCGAAATACCGGTGACATGGAGGCGAGCGGGGCCGCCCTCGTTAACCCGTGGGAGTGATGTCGGTACAGTACGGGGTCCGCCGGCAGGAGGAGTTATAAACAAAATGTTATTTGACACCGGGGTACGGAGGGTCTATCTTACTATTATGAGCGAATGATCGTTCTTTTATAAAAAGGGAGTGTACAAACAATGAACATTTTGGTTACCGGCGCGTTCGGCAATGTGGGAAAAAGCACCGTAAAAGCCCTTCGGGAACGGGGGCACTGCATCCGGATTTTGGAAAAGGACAGCCGCGGGGAAAGGAAAACCGCCCGCACCTTCGATTCCGCCGTGGACATTCGGCTCGGCGACATTTTAAACATCGGCGATGTCATGAAATCGCTCGAGGGAATCGATGCCGTACTGCACCTCGCTGCCGTAATACCCCCCGCGGCCGACCGTAATCCGGAAGCCGCGCGGCTTGTCAATGTTGAAGGGACAAGGAACCTTCTCTACTGCATGAAAGCAGCTGCCGGGACCCCGCGTATGGTATTCGCCTCTTCCGTCGCTATCTACGGCGACCGCCTCGATGCGCCTTTTATCCGGATTTCGGACGATCCGCAGCCGAACCCGGAGGACCACTACGCCGCCCAAAAGCTGGTTTGCGAGGACATGGTACGGAACTCCGGCTTGGAGTGGGTAATACTCCGCCTTTCCTATATTGCCGATCCGCGCAGCCTGAAGCTCGATCCGCTGATGTTTGAAATGCCCCTGGAAACATCTCTGGAAATCTGCCACACCCTGGACGCCGGCAGCGCATGTGCCGAAGCGGCCGTTTCCCCGGGCGCGGCGGGAAAAATCCTTCACATCGGCGGCGGACCCAGCTGCAGAACGAGTTACCGCTGTTATCTCGAGCGGATGCTGTCGCTTATGGGACTCGACGGGACAGGATTACCCGAATGCGCATTCAGCACCGGTTCGTTCCACTGCGGATTTTTAGACACCGACGAAAGCCAAAGACTTCTCCGCTTCCAGAACCACTCCCTTGACGATTTCTATGCCGACGTAAAACAAATTTACACCTCGAGACGCCTGTTTGTCCGCATTCTTCAAAAAACCGCGAATAAAATACTCTATTTAACGTCTCCGTATTTTATAAAGCAGCTCCGGCTCCTGCGGGGGGCCGGACCGACAATCGCCGCCCTTCGGCTGAAATATCTGTTTACCCCCGGGCTGCGTATCCGTTAATCAGGCCGGTACAGGGTCTTCCTGATAGTGTTCCGCAGGAAGCCGAGAATGTCCGGAACGGAGAGGTCGATATTTCCGGATTTCGCGATCTTTACGGTGTGCAGCACCCCGAGAAAATAAATAATAAAAGCGGCCCGCATCTCCTTGCCGGAGAGTTCGCCGAAGAAGGATCGGCCGCCCTCATGCTCCTTTATTACCGTAAACACGATGTCCGTCAGTTCTTCGAGCTTCTCTTCAAGCCGGGTGTAATCCACCGCTTCGCTTAAAAGAATGGTAATCAGCTCGATATCTTTGAAGAGTTCCGGAAGAAAATCATCTAAAAGGAGTGTTATCTTCTCCGCCGGGTCCTCCGCCGTATCGAGTCTTTCCAGAAGCCTGCCGTGCAGGTCCGCCCATCCGTCTTCGATAATTGCCTTGACGATATCCTCTTTGCTGCTGAAATAGGTGTAGATGCTGCCCACCGGCAGCTTCGAGGCCTTTACAATGTCCGAAACCGAAGTATTGAAAAACCCTTTTTCGGCAAATAACGATTTTGCCGTTTGGAGAATCAGAGCTTCTCGTTCTTTATTACGCTCCCGGGCCATATAAAATCTCCCTCGGTTGTCCTGCAGCAGATCTACCTGAACAGCGGAACGAACTTCTGTCGGCCGATGTCGACAAGTCCTAAATCGGTCACCTTCAGTTCGGGAATTACCGCAAGCTGGATAAAATGGAGGACCATGAGGATATCGGTTTTCGGTCCCATTTCGCGAATCGCCTTTTTCATCTCCGCGAGTTCGGCGACCACGGCATCGACGTCCTTGTTCGACATGAGTCCCGCAATGGGCAGCGGCAGTTCAGCTTCGATTTTGCCGTCAATTACCGCGACAATTCCGCCGTTCAGCTCCTCCACCCTGCGTACCGCTTTGTACATATCTCCGTCGTTCATCCCGAGAACGCAGAGGTTATGGGAATCGTGGCCGATAGTCGTCGCGATTGCCCCTTTGGCAATGCCAAACCCTTTCGCGAAAGCTTTCGCCGCCGATATTCCGGCGTGCCGGTCAAACACCAAGACCTTCGCCAGGTCTTTCGTCGGATCCGCTACCGCGCTTCCGCCCCGTACGGTCGCCTTCATCGTTATCAAGTCCGTAAACAGGTCGCCCTCCCGGACACCGATGACATTCAGTTCCTCCGATTCCGCGGGTATGACGAATGATTCTTCCGTATACGGGGCAAGTCTGATTCTGCCGATCGATTCGGGCAGATCGTTGTGCAGGCCGGTCAGGGGTTTCGACGTCTGTCCCTCCTCGGCAACGATTCGGGAATCCTTAATTACCATCTCGATATTGAAGTTTTCAAGGTCGTCCACAACGACCATATCGGCCTTGTATCCCGGCGCGATAGCGCCCATACTCCGCAGGTTGTAGTGCCGGGCTGTATTGATGGTGGCCATCCGCAGCGCAATAACCGGATCGAGGCCGAAGCGGATCGCTTTTTTAATGAGGAAATCGATATGCCCTTCCTCTAAAATATCCAGCGGCTCCCGGTCGTCGGTGCAGAAGGAGAACGATGTATGATTCGACATATCGATGATTTTGATGATGGCCTCCAGGTTTTTCGCCGCCGTCCCCTCCCGAACAAGGACCTGCATTCCCCGCGAGACCTTCTCCAGCGCCTCCTTAGCCGTGGTTGACTCATGATCGGAACGGATGAATCCGTCGATGTAGGCATTCAGCTCTTTCCCGGTCAGCCCCGGGGCGTGGCCGTCAATTTTTTTGTACTTGTGCCGAAGTATTTCTATCTTCGTAATAAGCTCATTATCGACATTGAGAACGCCGGGAAAGTTCATCACCTCCCCTAAGGCGATAATCCGCCGGGGGTACTTGTCCACGAAACTGACCATGTCCTCGGGCCCGAGGCGTGCGCCCGCGGTCTCGAATTGAGTCGCAGGAACAGCCGACGGGATGGCAATGTAAACATTCAGCGGCACCCCCTCGGTAGAATTGATCATGTATTTCAAGCCGTCGACCCCTAACACATTCGTTATTTCGTGCGGGTCGGCGATAACCGTTGTGGTCCCCTTCGGCAGGACCATCCGGGCGAACTCCCGGGGAGCTACCATGGAACTCTCGATATGAAGGTGGGCATCGATAAAGCCGGGGACGATATATCCGCCTCCCGCATCGACGACCTTCTTTCCGTCGGTATAGTCTCCGATGCCGGCTATCCGCTTCCGGAACAGCGCGATGTTCGCCTCCTCTATCCGGCCGGTAAACACATTGACGATTTTCCCGTTTTTTATCAGCACATCAGCCGGTTCCTTTCCAAGGGCCACCGGAACAATATCGCGTATTTTCATGACATCAATAGTACCCTTTTCATTCCTCTTCGGCAACAAAGGAGATTCCGAAATTGTTTATTCTGGAAACAAATGAAGAAAGGGGGTACAGTATGGATATGCGGAACAATTTCAATTTGCGCGACTACGGTCTCGCCATTGGCAGGTTTTCTCCGGGAGAGTACAACGCCATTACCGATGTAAAAGGTGTCCGAGTAGGACATGTGACCCATTCCTACGAAACATCCATACCCGGGACCGGAGAGGAAACCAGCGTTCGAACAGGCGTTACCGCGGTCCTTCCCGCCACCGGGGACATTTACGACAGACACCTGGTGGCCGGCGGCTTTGTCCTGAACGGGATAGGAGAAATGATGGGCCTTACCCAGGTCCTGGAATGGGGATGGCTGGAAACGCCCATTCTCCTAACGAACACCATGTCGGTTGGAACTATTCATTCCGGGGTAGTGTCCTACATGTTCGAAAAATATAAACTGGGGACCGAAACGGATGTTATTATCCCGGTTGTCGGGGAAACCGATGATTCATTTCTAAACGACGTCCGCGTTCCCTCCAATTCCGCCGGTGATGTTGCAGCTGCTATCAGGCAGGCCGCGGGAGGGCCGGTCGAGCAGGGCACCGTCGGGGCGGGGACGGGAATGACAACCTTTGATTTCGCCGGGGGCATCGGAACATCCTCCCGTGTTCTGCCCGAATCCGACGGCGGGTACACAATCGGCGTTCTCGTCCTTTCCAATTTCGGTAAAATGCACAATCTGACAATAGAAGGCTGCAAGGTAGGCAAAATAGTAGATCCGATGTTTCCCATGGAGGGACGGAGGTCCCACAGCTACGGCTCCGTTATCGTTGTCGCCGCCACGGACGCCCCCCTTTTATCCAGCCAGCTTTCGCGAATCGCGAAGCGTGCGGCCTTAGGCCTCGGCCGTACGGGATCGTACGCCGCGTCTACCAGCGGCGAAATTATTATCGCATTCAGCACCGGCAACCGCTTAGCGCGGACGGAACGGGGCAAACACAGATATCTTTCCTTAAAATATATCAGCGACATAAATATCAACCCCCTCTACGAAGCCGTTATCGAAGCAACCGAAGAAGCGGTAACAAACGTCCTCTTCAACGCCGATGAAATTCGCGGAAGAAAAGGCCGGGTATGTCCGGCGGCCCCGAGGGAAGTGATCATCCCCCTGCTTACACGGGAATAATGATTGTTCAGCACTCCGCAGCCGCGGTTTTTCATTCCCGTCGTTCTGGAAATAAAGAGGAAAAGCGGTTATAGTAGAACCATGCTTGAACGGGAAAAACAGCTTACAGAACAAATTACCGATATCGCCCTCGGGACGGAGGGAAAATTTCGGATTAATGACTTCATTAACGGCCATAATATCGATGCTCCCCCGGGAAAAGTTCTGGAAATACTTTTCGGAAGAGGCCTCATTGTTGCCGGCAATACTCCGGATTTAACGCCGGCCGCGTGGTTCTTCAGGAAGGGGAAATTGCTTATTCAGCCGCTTCAGGAGGAAATTGACGAAGGCATTCTGATACCCGGACACCGCTTTGTTCCCTTCTATCTGCCCGAAGTGCTGCCGAATGAGATACAGCTGAAAAACGGCAATGGAGATTTCCGCATCCGGAAAATGATTACAACCCCCCTTAAAAAACTCTACAAATATTATATCCTCTTCGGCCTGCATTATTTTCCGGAACTGCTTGCGGCTGAAAGCGACACGAACCTGGATGCAATGAGATCGGGTGCCGACGGCACGGACACCCTCGTCCGTATCTCCGTTTTCGATATGGAAGATTTTTATAAAAGCCGTAATTTCAGCAAAGGGGATTATATCCTCTGCGAATTAAACGATTTCCGGAACGGTGTTTTCACCTGTTCCTATTCTCCGGCAGACAGCATAAAAAAATCGCTCACCGAGGAATGGCGCGGCCGGGCCGACAAGGGTTTTTCAAAATTGTTCGAGGTATTCGATTCACCTAACGACAGCTTCCGGATGTTTGCCCATGCCTATTTTTTTGCGGGCCGGAAAGCGGTAACAAATCCCGGATCCAGCCTGGCCGCGTATATTAATAATAACGACATCGCGGAAATGACACAATTCGGCAATCAATTTGTATTATGGAAAAAAGAGGAAGCAATCGACATCTTTCGGGCACCGCGGGAGGCCCTGCCCCGGGGTTTTGAAAATGCTACCGGTTCAATTGAAGCCATCATGGCCGATATCGGCCTTTCACTGGATATGGAAGAACTGGAAGCGTATATGCGGGACGCTCTATTCCATAACGACGATTTCTCTTTTACCCTGGGAAGGGTCCTCTACAAGACGCAAATTATGTTTGCGTCGAGTGAACAGGAAGAAGCGTTTTACACTCTCCTCTTAGAATACTGGAACGCCCTCGAGCATGAATACTCCCGGTCGGAAGACAAATACAGCGGAATTCTGCGGGACAAACTGCTGCGTATTCATCACGCGCACATCCTCTTCCTGCGGGATATGGACGAAGAGGAGGTCATGCTCGAAGAGATACCCGAAAAACCGTTTTGGGAACTGCGAGGCTTACTAGAGCAGGTAGAAAACGTACTGGTAACACTGAATACTGCCGACGATACGGACAAATCATCATATGAAGAGATGTTGGAAATGATCGACCCGCTGGAAACGATATTCTCGGAAATTACGGCGGACATCCGGCACAGAATCGAGATGGACCCCGTGCCGGCGGAATCCCCTTTCTATTATATTGTTCATATCTCCATCGAGGGTATCAGCCCGTCCATTTGGCGCAGAATTCGGATCCCGGGAAATTGCTCCCTTCGGGACCTGCATGATATTATCCAATTGAGTTTCGGCTGGCGGAATTATCATCTCCATTCTTTTTACGTAGAAAACGTCGAGTACACCGACATCGAGTTCTTTGAAGACGGAGACGGAGAAGAAGTGGAAGACGAGCTCGTTTTCCTCATCGAGGACCTTGGAATGGCAAGAGACGACTCCTTCACCTATGTTTACGACTACGGTGATAATTGGGACCATACGATATTAATCGAGGATGTTATCCCGGCGGAAGCTGTACCCGGAGAAGAACGGGCCTTCGGCGTTTGTATCGGCGGGGAGAGGGCCGCTCCCCCGGAAGATTGCGGCGGCATTGACGGATATGAAGAACTTATCAAGATCCTGAAACGGCCGAAACAAACATTAGACGGTGAAGAACGCGAACTTAGAACCCTGGCGGACAGCTACGATCCCGCACGCTTCGATATCGACCGGACAAACAGCCAATTACGCCGGTATATGTACTAGCCAACAAAACAGAGCGGTATTAAAGACGTAACAGAATGCTGTCAGCATCGGATTATATGCTTACTTCCAGACTGGAAATACCGGAGGAAATGATGAGAGTACTGCTGATAGGCGCCGGAGGCGTTGGCGAGGCAATTGTTAATATCGTTGTGCGGCAGAAATCCCACGCGGATTGGCTGAAACAGATGGTTGTGTGCGACTATAACGTAAAGCGGGCGGAACAGGTCGCCGCGGAGGGGAACGACTCCGGTGTCTTTCCGAGTGAACAGGTTGATGCCTCGGACAAAGAATCAATAAAAAAACTGATACAGAAGTATTCCCCGGATATGGTAATGAATGCCTGCGCCCCGCAGTTTAATATGCCGATATTCAACGCAGCCTTTGAATCCGGCTGTATGTATATGGACATGGCCATGAGTCTCTCCCGCCGCCACCCGGAGGACCCCTACGGGACCGTAGGAGTCAAATTAGGTGACGAACAGTATGCCCGGCATGAACAATGGCAGAACAAGGGTCTTTTAGCGGTTTGCGGGTCCGGGGTTGAGCCCGGAATGGTCAACGTGTTCGCCCGCTACGCCGCGGACCACCTCTTCGATACCATCGAGGAGCTGAATGTCCGGGACGGGGCAAACCTCGAAGTTCGGGGCATCGACACTCCCTTCGGATTTTCCATCTGGACGACCATCGAAGAGTGCCTGAATCCGCCGATTATCTGGGAACAAGGAAAGGAATGGTACGTTACCGAACCCTTTTCGGAACCGGAAATTTTCGACCTTCCCGAAGGGATCGGCCCGACGGAAATGGTCAATGTGGAACACGAAGAAGTACTGATGATGCCCCGCTATTTCCGTGAGAAGGGACTGAAACGGGTGACCTTTAAATACGGTTTAGGCGATGAGTTTATTCAGGTCCTGAAAATTCTCGAAATGCTGAATCTGGACAAAACGGAGAAAATCCGTGTCGGCGGTGTTGAAGTTTCCCCCCGGGACGTTGTCGCGGCGGCCTCCCCGGACCCGGCGACCATCGGCGAATATATGTTCGGGAAAACAGCCGCCGGTGTGTGGGTAAAAGGGGCAAAAGACGGTTTAAAGCGTTCCGTTTACATATACCAGGTGGCGGACAATCAGGAATGCATGAAAGAAGTCGGCAGCCAGGCGGTAGTTGCGCAAACCGCTTTCAATCCCGTTATTATGATGGAACTGATAGCCAAAGGTATATGGAAAGGAAACGGCGTGCAGAACCCGGAATACTTTCCCGCCGAACCTTTTATCGAGCGGATGGACCGGTACAAATTTCCGGCGGGGATGGTGGAAATGGACTCGGAATACAAGCGCAGCCTCGATACAAAGGCCTTCGAAGCGGGTCTGCGATAACGGTTTATTGTTGCCGACGCGCCGATACCTTTTTCACCAGCAGGCCCCCCAGTTCGGTTATAACGATGGCCAGCAGGATAAGCACGCAGCCGAGAAGCATCTTTCCGTTCAGTATTTCTCCCAGCAGGAGATAAGCAAACAATACCGCAAAGACCGACTCCGTTGTAAAGATAATTCCGGCGTGCACCGACGGCGTGTGCTTCAGGGCAATATTCGAGAGCAGATGAGTACCGATTGTCCCGAAAATAATAAGATACACCAGACTTATAACCGATGTCCTTCCCAAGGGCGGGAATGGCCGTTCGAAAATAAAGGCGCCGATAAAAGCGAACAAAGCACTTGCCCCTGTCTCCACAACCGTAATAATCACCGGGTCCATCGTCCGAACGTAATGAGCCGCCGACAGAATATTCAATGCGAAAAAGACGGCGCAGCCGAGGGTAAGAATGTCGCCTCCCGTCAGTCCGGCCAGTTCGTCCAAAGATAAAACAGCAACCCCGGCAACGCAGACGGAAGCACCAATCATTACATGCCAGCCGGGAAAGCGTTTGTAAAAAATCCAAACGAGAAACGGAAGGACAATTGCGTAAATCGAGGTGATAAACGCGGACTTTCCCGCCGTCGTATACTGCATCCCGATGGTCTGCAGGGCAAAGCCGCCGAACATGAAAACCCCGACCACCACGCCGGCGGCAACCTCCCTTCCCGTAACACGGCGCATCCGCTTCCAGAAAACGGCAAGCATAATTACAAACGCCGCCCCGAAACGGAGACCCGTCATGTACAGCGGCGTCAGCTCAGCAAGGCTCATCTTTACCGCGATATAATCGCCGCCCCAAATGAGGGCCGATATGAGAAGCGCCCCGTCGGCCAAGAGCTTTTTTTTCTTATCGTCCATGGACGGCATCCCCGGGCCGGCCGCTCCTTAGCCGCGTCATTAGGCAGTTCACCTCTATCCGCCGAACTCTATCTTTCCGGTAATAAGCTTGT
>CAZSGZ010000096.1:1380-12119 GCA_964606455.1 uncultured Spirochaetales bacterium | reverse complement strand
TGCGGCGATTACAGATTACGATGAGGATTTTCAGCGGCTTTCTTTTCCTAAGATAACTATTGATTATGAACGGACGAACAGAATGTTTGATCTCGCCAGTGAAATTTTCAACGGCATCCTTACCGTACGCCTGCGGGGAGTATGGTGGTGGTCCTTGGGAATGACGATGGAATATGTCCATCTCCGGGGAATCCAGAATCTCATGCTCGATATGTATGATAACCCCGACGGTGTCCATAAAATGATGAAATTTTTCAGCGACGGTTTTCTTCATAAATTGGATTTTTTGGAGGAGAACAATCTTCTTTCTCTCAATACGGAAGGGACCTACGTCGGTTCCGCCGAGTATCTGTTTCCCCATGGGCGGACAGGGCGAAAATGGCGGAATATTTAGAGGATAACTACGTATATTCGATGAAACCCAGCCCGACTCCCCTTGCCGCCCGCGGCATCGATGAAGAAGCCATACGGAAATCGCTTCGGGAAGATTAATATTCTTGTTTTTACACGAAATTCGTGTTACACTGTTTTCGTGGTATGATATGAGAAATATAACAGTTTCTTTGGAAGATAAAGTTGCACGGTGGGTGCGTGTATGGGCGGCACAAAACGATACAAGTGTTTCCCAAATGCTTGCGGATATGCTGAAAGAAAAAATGGACCGGGAGCAGGAATATTTTACCGCGAGGGAACAATTTCTCGGTCGAAACCCCGTCCCTTTGAAGCAAAAGGGCGGGTATCCTTCGAGAGACAGTTTACATGAACGCTAATGTATTTGTTGACACGAATGTTATCGTGTATGCCAGGGATTCTTCGGAACCGGAAAAACAGCCGATTGCGATGGACCTTATGTCCTCTCTGTGGAAGAATCGTAACGGAAGAATAAGTATGCAGGTGTGCAGCGAATATTTTGTTACGGTCACGCAGAAATTGAAACCCGGTATGGACCAGTCCGAAGCCTGGGAAGATATTGTATCTTTGTTTACCTGGGGCCCGGTTCCCATTGATGAAGGGGTTACGCGGAAAGCGTGGGAATGTAAACAAAAATATTTGCTCTCCTGGTGGGATTCATTAATTGTTGCGGCGGCAGTTTTCAGTGACTCCAGGGCAATTCTTTCTGAAGACCTCAATTCAGATCAGGAATATTTTGGTATTACCGTAAAAAATCCGTTTATATAGCGTATGGATGAATAGCGTATGGCACAGCTGAAACTGGAACAACTAGGCGGCCCGACTTGGCTCATTCCCGGGCTGGTAAACATCGGCCTGTATGTACGGGACGGCCGGGTTATTCTTTTTGACTCCGGAAACGATAAAGAAGCGGGACGGCAGATCAATAAGCTTATAAATGAGCAGGGATGGGAACTCGAGTGCATTATCAACACCCATTCCAATGCCGACCATATCGGGGGAAACGCCTTTCTGCAAAAGAAAACCGGCTGCCGTATCGCCGCAACCGCCGGCGAGGCGCCGTTTATCGAACGGCCGGAGCTCGAAGCGGCTTTTTTATACGGCGGCTTTCCCTATCCGGGGCTGGACAATAAGTTTTTACGGGCCGCCCCGTCGGAGGTAACCGATATTATCGGCGGCAGCGGGTTTAGCGGTCTCGAGGCAATTCCTCTGCCGGGCCACTACTTCGACATGATCGGCATCCGTACTCCGGACAACATCGTGTTTTTAGCCGACGCGGTGTTTTCCGAATACATTATCGAAAAATATCATCTCTTCTATATATACGATGTTGCAGGCTATCTGCGCACCCTCGATGCAATTGCGGCAATGGATGCCGATCTTTTCGTGCCGTCCCATGCGAAACCGCTGCGGGACATCGGCGGGCTGCTCGAAACAAACCGGAAGAAAGTACATGAGATTGCGGGAGTTATAGCGGACCGGTGCGGCGGCGCCTCATTTGAAGAAGTTCTTGACGGGGTCTGCGGCCGCTACGGCATCAGCCTGGACGCGAACCAGTATGTGTTAATTGGTTCAACCGTTCGGTCCTATCTGTCTTATCTGGCGGAGAAAGGAGAGATCATCCCCGACTGGACCGGCGGCAGGATGGTCTGGAAACGGGCCGGTTAGAACATTATATCAAAGCCGGCATTATCATGGTACCAGTAATAGGTTTCCTCCGCCGGGTCGTAGACTTCCCTGCCGACATCGACATACGCGAATGTTACCCCCTCTATTTCGGCGTAGACGGTAAGGGGGATTCTCATTTCCACCACTTCCCCGATTGCAAACAGATCGGCCCCCTCGTGCAAAAGAGTGTTTTCGCCGGGATTATCCTCGCTCCCCCAGAGTGAGTCCGTTATCTCTCCGTTCCACTTCGAATCAAACGCACTGTAGGATACCCTCCCGTTGTAGCTTCCGATGTAATCGCCCGCTTCGTTCCGGTAATTGATCGAAAACTGGTATTCAACATCTCTCTCCGGTGTACTGTTAATGCTTTCCCAAAATTCAAGCATGCAATACAGATAATCGGAATCCTGTGCGGCGTAGACGGCCTTCAGGTCGACAGCGGCATCGCCGCCTTCCGCGTCTCCTTCCGGGTCGGGTATGACGGACAGAAACAGGTCCGCCCACTCGGCGGGGCTGCCGTCTACGGTAATGTCGGCCTCCGGGATGTTAAACGTGTCCCGGGATTCCCAGTTCTGATCGTATGGGTTGCTATAGGGGTAGGGAGGACAGCCGCTTGCGAGTATTCCGGCGGCAATTACGGCCGCGGTAAGTGCCCACCGGCGGGGGATGGAGTATTTTTTATCCGCTTTCCTGTTTCCTGAAAAAATATTCATTTACAAATCGGCCTTTACGCTATATCATAGCCCCGTGTTCGGAAAAATCAAGCCCTTTTTCCTGGTCTCAGTTCTTTTTCTAGCCGCGGCCGGTCCGGCCGGCGGGCTTGAAGATTACAAAACACGCATTGCGGTTGTACCGATGGTAAATAATACCGGGGATGCCCAGTATGATGCCCTCTGCTACACGGTAACCGATACGGTCGGACTTGTCCTGCAGTTCTTGAAGGATTATCTGGTCTTTACCGAGGATGAAATCCCCGAAATTGCCCAGCTTGAAGAAACCGGTCCGGAAACCCTGAACACACTTGGCCGGGAGGAAGGGCTGGATGAAATTATCTTCGGAAGCGCCGAGCTTAGGGAGGAGGGGGGCTTTCTCTTTACCCTTTCTATTTTTAATACCTACGAAGGGACCGTGCAGGTGCAAGAAACGGCGGAGGCCGAATCAATTTTCGATATTTTTGACGCGGCCGACAGCATTACCATGGCGCTGATTGCACAGGTAAGTGATATTCACATCGGCTTCGGCGCAATCGACCTGCAGCGGGGGGAAGGCTACGGAACGTTCGAGGTCTATCTCGACGATAAACCGGTACGAAATTATGAACGTGTGTTCCGCCGGGTCCTCAACGGAGGATATCTGCTGTCCGTGCACCAGGAGCGGCTGTTAGGGGACACCGTCATTTTTGAAAAAGAGATTGAAGTCTACGAAAACAAGACAAGCTCTCTTTCTTTTAATATTCCCGGGGCATCAGAGGAGGAGTTTCGCTATCTCGAAACAGAGGGGAAAAAACTTCTCGACCTCGCGGAGGACCCGGAAAATATAGAGCAGTTTTTATCAGGCATAGCCGACTTTCAGCGGAAAACCCGGCGTACCGGCTACGACGCGCGTCTCGAGGAGGGGCGGAACGAAATATTGGAAACCGCGGGCACAACGGCGGTGGAGGTGCTCGAGGAACTGAAACAACAGGGCGACGGCTTCTATTACCGAGCGGACCCGGATTTTTCCGCGGCCTTTACCCTCTTTTCAGCTGTTTCCGACCTCCTGAACAATATTTTTCATTATACTCTTATCGATGATGAAGAGCTCGATATAAAGCTTCCGGTCCTTGTCCGTACGGCGGGGGAAGAAGGTTTTTTTACCTTCGACGGCGGGGAAGATGGACTGAAACTCCGGTCATTTACCGCGGACGGGAATCAGAAGGCCGAGCTCTCTTTTCCTGTTTCCGTTGAAGACTTTTCGGGAGATATGTGTACCGATGTGTACGGAAAGCTGTATCTCTTCAATCCTCCTCTGCCGGAAATAACGGTGTACGACGGCAATCTGAATGTGTTTGCCCGGCATTCTGTTCCGGACTTTGAACCGGCGGAGAGCAGGGATTACCGATTGACCCGCGCGGACTCCGGGCTGCTGTACATAATCGGGCCGGGGCGGACCGTTGTGCTTGATCCGGCCGCGGAGGTCCCGGATGAAGCGGAGGAGCCCGTTTCTTATAGAAGGAAGGAGATTGAACAAAAAATTACGGAGAAACTCGAGCGGGAGGATCCATTTCCTCTCTCTTCCGCTTTATTCGACGCAACCGACCGGCTGCTTTTGTTCAGCGCAGAGGCCCGGAAATGCCTGCGTTTCGACGAATTGGGGAATTTCCACTCCGTCGTTTCCTTTCCCGACGCCCGGGAGGGTTCAAATGTAACGGTTGATTCCCTCGGCTATTTTTATCTCACCCTTCCGGATGACAGTGTAATACGAAAATACGGCCCCGACGGCGAGTTCGTGACCCAGTTTGGAGAATTCGGAGAGGGGGCGGGGGAATTTTCCCGGGCCGCGGATTGTGCGGTCTCGGATAACGGAACGGTTTATGTCGCGGATACCTACAACTACCGGATACAAATTTTGGAACTGGCTTCCCCGCCGGTCCTTGTTCCGGAAGTGTCCCGGTACGGGGTGCAGTTCAGGCGGCGGGAACGGATAGCCGGGGAGGCGCTCGAAAGGCTCGCTGAAACGGAGGAGCAGATACGCCCCGGGCCGGCGGCGGGACGCATGATCGGCTCCGGTATTGCCCTCGGGGGAACGGCGGGACTGGCATTCCTTACTGATTTTCTGCGGCAGGAATACCTGACAACATATAGAGAGTATCGGGGGGCAAGTGACGGTGCCGCCGCCACGGCCCTGCATACCGAAGCCGACATCCGCTGGTATCTCGGCCTGACTGCCGACATTGCCCAGTTTTCCGCCTTCGGTACGGCTGCCATGCTGCTGACATCGGGGGCTTTGGAATTGATGAATAATACCGGTATGCGGAAAAGAACAATACGGAATCTGCAGTCCCTTTCCATGGAGAAAGATTATGTGCTGGACCGGGACAAATACAAAGGACTGAGACGAGCGAGGGGCATCGGTATCTGGACCGGGACGATGCCGGTGCTGGCGGGCGCGGCTGCATTGGGTGTGTACCGGGGACTTGCCGGGAGTGGTGCCGATCCGCTGATTCTCACAAGTATTGCCGCCGCTTCCGTTGCCCTTCCGCCTATTTGGGGACATCTTTACGGAGGCACCTTTCACGGCGGTCTGTTCGCCGCCGGGCTGGCCGCGGATGTCATGGCTGCTGCCGCCCTCATCATGGCCGCGACTGCCGGACCGGAGGGACACCCCGGTTTCAGCCGGGAACTCCTGCCCGAAGACGTTACGCTGAAAACTACGTTTGAAAACATCGGAGAACGGCTGCCGATTTACCTGATGGTCGGAGCAATGTGTACACGTCTTGCGGCGGGAATTTGGGACGCAACTCATGCCTGGATACGGGCCCATGACCATAACCAATACCGGGCGGACAGCAGCGGTGCCGGTGCCTCCGTTACGGTAGTTCCGGTTATTACCGTCCCAAAACAGTACGGTCTTTCGATGCGGGTGAGCTTTTAGAATCCGTAGAGGGTATAATCCCTCCAGGCGAGCCAGTGTCTGTCTTCCTGAAGTGTGTTCTGAATCGCCTCCTTCTCCTTGTCGGCGATACCAAAATGATAAATATTGTACCCGTCCCGCTCCTTCTGTGCCTGAAACCGGACCATTTTCCGGTACAGGTAAATTGTTCTCGGATTGAGGTAGAGGGAATCGTAATGGTGGTGCGTGTCGAACCAGATATTGCCCGCATTGTTCTGCCATTGATTGGCAACAACCAAACCTTTTATAACATACGGGCCCGGATCGAGGGTGACGGCCTTGAATTTCCCCCCGGGAATGAGGCTGATCGTCCGTTGTTCCTTTGTGTCTCTGTTTTCAAGTTTTATATCAATCGATTTTACGTGAATATTGCCCTGCTGCCATGTCGGATCGATATTGTAGGAGAAGATAATCAGGCTTTCTTCCGGTGTATTCGGCAGCGGAAGGCCCGCGCAGGCCGAAAGCAGCATAAAAATAATTCCCGCCGCGCACACGGCGGCGGCTGTTGCTTGTACCTTCATTGCGTCCATTCTTACCCGAAAAATTATTCATGTCAATTGCGATCTCCTTGTTAGTTTAAGGATAAAGTGCTATTATCTAGTGTAAGGTTGTAAAGTGTCGAAAAGGGGCGTCATCTCGATATGTATTCTCATGCTGTTAGTGTCGGGAAGTGTCTTATGGGGTGTCGATTTTTCGGTAGAAGCGTCCCCTGAACTTACAATTCCATTAGGCGGCGACAGTGCCTATTATTCCATCGGAGGCGGCGGTACCGCGCGGGGAAGAATCGGTCTGTTTAATTTTTTTGCTCCGGGCATCCAGGCGGGAGTGCAGGTACAGCCGTTGAAAAATGTCGGCAGCAGCCTAGTCCTTGTCCGGGGAGGGGTGGAAGCGAACTTTTTTGCCTATCCCGTATCAAGGCTGTATTTAAACGGGGGCGGCGCGTTCGGTTCCTACATCGGTATTCATCCGGGGACGGGCAATTTTTCGGGACTGTACTGGAGCGGCTATGGTGATGTCGGTTTTCGATTTTCACCGTCATTCACGCTTTCCGCCGGTGCCGAATACCGGAGTTATCTCTATGTTCCGGAACCGGTTTTTTCCGGGCTTTCCGTAGGAATTACCGGCCACCTTCAGCTCAGCGCGTTAAGCGGAAAGAGCACGGGAATCAACTTCGAATCAATTTCCGACAATCAGGTTTTTCCCATTCTCTACACAATGTACGATAAACTTTCCTTAGGGACGGTGCGGGTCATCAATAACGAACAGGCGGAAATACGAAATGTGAAAATTTCTTTTCAGGCCGGAGAATATACCAGCACAGAGGCGCTGTCGGCAACGCTGCCCCTTCTAAGAAGAGGAGATTCCCGGGAAGTTCCCCTGTACGCGCTGTTTAACGAGGAAATTCTGTCGTTTTCGGAAAACACGAAAATTGAGGGTGAGGTTGTCGTAACTTACGAACTTCTGAATTCTCCACGGGAGGCCCGCCTTTCAAAATCGGTTTTTATCCATCATCGGAACGCTGCGAGATGGGAGGATGACCGGATTGCGGCGGCTTTTATCTCTCCGAACGATCCGGCGGTGCTGGAATATTCAAAATTTATTGCCGGACTGGTCCGGGAAAATGTACGGCCCGACATCAGCAGCGGCCTGCAGTACGCGATAGGCCTCTTTGAGGGGCTGCGCCTTTCCGATATTGCCTTTACGCCGGACCCTTCTACTCCGTATGTAAAGGCACGCTCCGACAGCAGGATGGTAGACTATATTCAATATCCATATCAAACCATTGCCTACAAAGGCGGCGACAGGGACGATTTGGGTCTGCTCTACGCGGCGGCCCTCGAATCGGTGGGAATCCACGCCGCGTATATTCCTTTACAGGATGAATTCCTCGTGGCGGTCGATTTGGCGATGGACGAGACCGAGGCCCGCGGGCTTTTTTACTACAACGATGAACTGATATACAGGAACGGGACCGCGTGGGTGCCGCTTCAGATTTCCAAGATAAAAGAAGGTTTTATGCGGGCTTGGATTGACGGGATCGGTCTCTGGGACCGTCACGTGGAAACTGATGAAAATCCGCTGTTTATCCCGGTGGTGGAAGCGTGGAAAGAATATCCCTCCGTCGGCGTATCCGGCGACACCTCCAAAGTGGTAAAACCCCAGGACCAGCGTGTCCTGAACGCATTTGAAAATTCTCTCTACCGGTTTATCAAGCGGGAAGTGGAGCCGCAGGCCCGGGAAATGATCGGCAGTTTCGGTCAGGCCGGCGGTACAGGCAGAGATTTTAACCGGCTGGGAATTCTCTACGCGAAATACAGCCTGCTGTCTGAAGCGAAGGAATGGTTCGTAAAGGCATTGGAAGACGGTTTCCGTCCGGCGGCTGTCAACCTCGGGAACCTGGCGTTTCTTCAGGAAAATTACGAAGATGCGGTACTCTATTTTACCAAAGCGCTGGAATACAGGCCGGACAGCAGGGCGGCTTTAATCGGCCTCGCCCGGGCAAAATATGAGCTCGATGTCTTTACGGAGGCTGATGAACTATACCGCCAAATACAGGAGATAGATCCGGCACTCGCGGACAGGTATTCCTATCTCTCATCCCGGGCCGAAGGTACGGCCTCCCGTGCTTCCTCCGCCGCAGATAGAAAAGGTGATATGTTGTGGGATGAAGAAGAATAATGGACCGGACCCTCGGTAAAATCTCCGTCGTTCTCGCCATATTCATGCTGCTTCCGTTTCCGGTGTTCAGTCAATCACCGGGAAACAGCACAATAGAGGAAAAGATTTCCCTTTCGGTATTCGCGGACGCGGCAGTGCCTGTTTTCGGCGATGAAGAGGTGTTTTCCGCCGGTTTCGGCGGGACCGCTTCCTTTGAGTATTTTGCGCTTCCGTTTTTAGCGCCCTTTCTCCACGGAGGGGTCCATATCCTTCCGGTACCCGGTTTCGAGGCCCTCTCCCTGTTGGAGGCAGGCGCCGGAGCGGGAGTTCTCTTTAGTCCGACGGAGCGAATCCGTCTGCGCCTGGATGCCTTCGGGGGTGTCTACAGCAGCCGGTGGAGGGACTACGGCGCTTCGGGAATCTTTTTCGGGGGCCGGGGAAGCGCAGGATACCGGGTTACGCCGGCCATCACGATTTCTCTCCACGGCGGATTTGCCGGCTATTTGAGCAGTCCCGAACCTTTTCTGCGTTCGGTGTCGGCGGGGGCGTCGGTCAGTTTCAAGTTTTCCGAGTTTGGCAAGAGGGAGGCGAACGCGGACCTGCAGCCGCGTCAGATAGAACCGATTTTTCCCGTATTTTATTCCTACTACGACGAAAACACCTTCGGCAGTATAGAAGTAACGAACCGGGAAAAATCTACAATTGACAGCCTCACTGTTTCGGTGTTCATACCGGAGTATATGTCCCGGCCGCGGGAGTGCGGTAATTTTGACAGGCTCGGACCGGGGGAAACCGTATCGGTCCCGCTCTACGCCCTTTTCAATGACGATGTTTTGGAGCTTACCGAAAACAGTCGCGGAGAGGCGGAGATCATAGTCGAATACCGGCTGTTCGGTTTTAAGCGGAAGGCAGCGCTGCCGATGCAATTGTCACTGTATCACAGGAACGCAATGACCTGGGACGATGACCGGAAGGCCGCGGCTTTTGTTTCTCCCACCGACCCCGCGGTGCTCTGGTTTTCCCGGCACGCGGCGGGAATAGTTCGGAACCGGATGCGGGGGGACCTCAATACAAATTTGCAGTTTGGAATGGGGATGTTCGAAACCCTGCGGCTGTACGGGCTCAATTACGTTATAGACCCGAACAGTTCCTATGTCGAACTGTCGGAAAACGCGCAAACCATCGATTATCTGCAGTTCCCCCATCAAACACTGTTTTACAGAGGGGGCGACTGTGACGATTTGTCGATCCTTTTTTCCGCTCTTATGGAATCCATTGGAATACGGACCGGATTTATAACTATTCCGGGGCATATTTATATGGCCTTTGCTCTGGACATCAGCGAAGAAGAAGCACGGAAAACCTTTTACGATCCTTCTCTGCTTGTTTTTATCGACGGAGAGGCCTGGGTACCGTTGGAAATTACCATGGTAAAGGAAGGCTTCCTGAAGGCCTGGCGTGTCGGGGCGAAGGAATGGTCGGACAATGCAAAAACGGGAAATGCGGTTTTCTATCCCATGCATGGATCCTGGGAAAAATACAAGCCCGTAAGTGTGCCGAATGTCAGCCCGCGGTTTTCCCTGCCCGACGAGGTGGAAACCGTCAGGCGTTTTGACATCAGCATGAACCGTTATGTGGCCCGGGAAATCGGTCCGATGAAAGAACGCATTCTCCGGCAGGCGTCGGGGACCCCGGAGGAACGGCAGAACAGTTTGGGGATTCTTTATGGAAAGTACGGTATGCTCGACGAGGCCTGGGACGCGTTTTCCGCGGCGGCGAAGGCCGGAAACCTCCGCGGGTGGGTCAATTTGGGAAATATCGCTTTTCTGCAGAAGGACTACGAGCTGGCAATTTCCTACTACACGTGGGCTTTAAAACAGAATTCGGAGGATTCCGTTGCTCTCCTCGGCATTGCCAGGAGTCAGTACGAGTTGGAAAATCTGGAAGAATCGGACAGGGTGTACGCGGAATTGAAAAAACAGGACCCGGAACTGGCGTCCGGTTTCGGCTATCTCGCGTCCCTGTTAGGAGGCGAAGGGAGGGCGTGGTCCTTTACCGAGCGCCTCTCTTCCACCGTGTGGGCGGAAGACCGTGAAACGTATCCCGATATTACTTCCGCCGCCGAGGACGGGGACACGCTGGTAATGGGCCTTAAGGAAGCAACAATTGTAGAAGACGTTGACACAGTTGAAGTGCCCGAGGAACCGGAGCAGGAAGAACCCGCTATAGCAGCACTCGATGAAGAACCGGAACCGGAACCCGAACCGGAAGAGCCGGAGCCTGAACCGGAAGAACCTGCGATAGCAGCACTCGACGAAGAACCGGAACCCGAACCGGTGGAAGAACCGGAA
>CAZSGZ010000096.1:0-1280 GCA_964606455.1 uncultured Spirochaetales bacterium | reverse complement strand
CCTGAACCGGAAGAACCTCCTGCAATAGCGGCGGCGGTACCGGCGGACAAAGAGCTGGAAGAGAAAGAAGAAGCAGCCCGGGAGCGTGAGCCGGAACCGGTGGAAGAGCCCGAACCGGAACCTGAACCGGAAGAGGCGGAACCAGAACCGGTTGAACCCCGGACCGATGATGAATACATAGCCGCGCTGTTAGAAGAATCTCTTGTCGAAGAAGAGCCGGAACCTGGACCTGAACCGGAAATCAAAACAGAGGCCGTCGAGCCGGCACCGGAAAAGCAGAAACAGCCGCTTCCCGTAGAGCTTCCGTTACTGGAAGATATACTTACAGAAGAGCTGCAGTCGCGGGTTGTAACCGAATCCTTTGTAAGTGCCGAGCCGGCCATGGGAAGCTGGCAGGTGGCCGGTGAAAAGGCCAGGCAGGATGATAATCAGCAGCTGTTTGCAAAACTCGTTCTTCCGGCAATTCAGCGCGATCGGATAACGAAATACTCTTTTTCGGCAAAATCCACCGGCCGCGGCTGGACGGGTCTTGGCCTGCATATTTACCGGGACCGTTCGGCAACCCACCGCGGATACGGTGCGGGGAACTCTATCCTCGTGTGGGTTACCTATGATCCGAAAAATACAGGAGATACATCTACGAGGCTGCAGATGTACCGCTCCTATTCCGATACATATATGGAGCTTATAAAGAGTACGGTCATACCCGAGTCGATATTTGAGAGCAACGCGTATGAAATAATTTTCAACAACGTGAATGACGGCATTACGGTAATGGTCAACGGGGCAAACAGAATGGAGGCGGACGGGCTGGACGGATTAACGGAAGGCGCGTTTGTGGTGTTCCGGACCCTTGACACCGCGGATTTTGAGGATTTTACTATGGAGGTAATGGAATGGAAAGGGCGGGAATGAAATATACGATTTATGGAATTCTGCTGTTTTTATTTTTCCTCCTCCTCACGGCTTGTCCGAATTTCATGCAGGGAAATGAAGTAAAGGACGTTATAAAGGCTGAAGTAGCGGAAGCAAACGCTCCGGAGGTAACCGTCCGTGTCCAGCCGTTAAGCAGCGAAATGGGGACCACCACCCCGTCGGGGCCGACAACCGTCAAGGTGGGAATTCCTTTTAATGTAGAAATGTCGGCAAATCCCGAATACGCTTTCATCGGCTGGGACTCCCCGTCGGAAATCATTACCTTTGACAACTACGCCGCCACCGAAACCACCGTTATAGCCTCCCAGGTCCAGGAAGATGTCCTTATTGTTGCGAATTATGAC
>CAZSGZ010000095.1:0-12125 GCA_964606455.1 uncultured Spirochaetales bacterium | reverse complement strand
TTAACTCTTCCCGTTTCATGCCCATTGTTTCTTCAGCGGCTTTGTTGACCAGGTAGAAGGTTAGGTTTTTCGCCTCCTTCATAAACACCATCGTCGGTATATTTTCAACGATACCGGTAAAAAACTTTTTACTCGTTTTAAGTGCCTCCTCGGCTTGCTTACGCTCGGTGATGTCCTCTACAATTGCCATGATGATCTTTCCGTTCCCATAACGAACAGCACCGGTAGATAAACGAACGGGGAAAATATTTCCGTCTTTGCGTTTATGTTCCAGTTCAAAAGAATTCCGTTCCCCAACTTTTAAACGTTCCCAGATACGTTTAGTTTCAGCCTTTGACATATTGATTGTGTCTTTACCGGTTACATGAATGTCAAAAACACTGAGCCGTAACAGTTCACTTTTAGAATACCCGGTTTGCTCACATGCAACATTATTAGCATCAATTATATTGCCTTCAAGGTCATGCAAATAGATTCCTTCTACGGCCTGATTGAAAAGAGAATAATATTTTTCTTCACTCTCTTGTAATGCTTGTTCAGCCTTCTTGCGCTCCGTGATATCCTGAAAGAAAATACAGCTTCTCACTTCACCGTCGGGATTTTCAAAAATTCGTGTATTTAACTCCACGGGAAAAACTTCCCCTGTTCCTTTTTTGAATCGCAGCTCCCCCTGAAACATCCCGTTTTTTTCTCTCTCCTCCAATGCTTTCGGGAGGCGAGGGTCTGTTGTGTCAATAACGGCTTTCCTCCCGTGCTTTTGAAGCTCTTTTTCAGAAGTTTCGAGGATCCTGCTCGCGGCAGGGTTTGCGGAAAATATTCGTCCGTCTGGCGAGGTGAAGAGAATGCCGTCCATACTGTTGTTGAAAATGAGTTCATATTCCTCTATCTGTTTTTGAAATCTAAACTCGGACTTCTTCTGCTCGGTAATGTCCTGAATTGTGGCGAATACTTTTACATGATTATCTCCAGTGCGTTCAATTATACCGACAGTGTTTACATAAATAACCTTTTTATCTTTACGGACAAGCCTGTATTCATTTGGAGACAGCTTTTCATCACCAGATTTCAGGCACTCATTTAACCATCTTGTCACTCGCTCTAAATCAGCGGGGTGATGAATTTCTTTGTTCACTTTAGCATAATCTATTTTCTCAGATTTATCATAGCCAAGCAGTTCATAAAGCCCGTCGGACCATGCAACTTCACCGGTTGTAACATCCCAACGAAAGTCGCCTAATTTTGCAATTTGCTGTCCTAAACGCAGTCTATGCTCATTTTCTTTTAGTTGTGCTTCCGCTCTTTTCTGCTCCGTTATATCTATGAAGAATGACGCGAATTGGTTTTTCTGAGGAGAAAAAATAAATGTGTTAAACCATTGGTCGAGTTCACGGGAATAATTCTGAAATGCAACGGATTCACCGGTCTTAGCTACCTTGCCAAAAGTATCAATCCAGTATTGCTCGGTATTCGGAAACAGCTCTTTAGCGGTATGTCCCCTAATTGCCGAAGCTGTACAGCCTAAGTTATTTAAAAACATTGGATTCATATCAAGGTAGCGATAGTCTACCGGATTACCATTGTCATCGTAAATCGCTTCATGCAAACCGAAGGAAACATTCATATTTTCAAATAGCATGCGGTATTTATATTCACTTTTTCTTAAATCTTCTTCCTTCTGTTTATGTGATATTTTCGCATTAAACAATTTAAAGGCCATTTTGATAGACGTATCAAGGACAATAATGCCGGAATTTTTCACTACATAACCATACGACGTAATTGTTTCCGTTTTCTCGACTACCTCAGGCTCGGTATGGGAGGTTAAAAAAACAACGGGAATATCTTTCGCTTTCAATATTTCTTCAGCAGCCTGCGTTCCGTCAATACCGGAGCCAAGATTGATATCCATAAGGATCAAATCAATAGGAAGTACATTATCGAGAATGGCTTGTACTGCTTTTTCCCCGGTAGTTACATGATGAACAACGTAGTCACGCTTCTCCAGCTCCATCTTTTCATTCATGGCAATGAGGACTTCGTCTTCGACAAGGAGGATGACTTTTTTAGAATGGGAGTTAGACATAAAAACCTCTCATGCAAGATGATTGCAATTTTAGAGTATTTAAATATATTTATCAATAAGAAGCCCAATATATCAGCTAACGGATGGTAAAAGTTTTAAAGAATAAATGATAAAATCTACCACAAATAATGCGAAATGTGGTAGATTTTATCAAGGGTAAATTGATGGACAACCGGATAAAAAAACGCGTTACCGAATACCTCAAAGCACACGATGGAGTAATTCGTACCACGTATTTCCAACAGGCAGGATTCCACAACACCTATCTGTCGGAACTCAACGAAGAGGGCCGCCTTGTTCGCCTAAAGGCAGGTCTGTATATCGCTGTCGAGACCCAAACTGTGTCCGGATTCTATGAAATACAACTTGCGCTCCCGGCTGCAGTGATCTGTCTCGCTTCAGCCCTGACGCACTACGAGCTGACGACCTACGAGCCTCCGGCCGTTCACGTAGCCATCCCGAGGGACGATCGGACACTCCCCCCGGAGTTCCCTCCCATACAAAAGTTCTCATTCGGCAAGAAACGGTATAACCTCGGTATAACCCTAGAGCAAATCGAGGGTCATGAGATTCAGATGTATGATCGCGAAAAGACCATCTGCGATGCTATTCGATATCGAAGTTTTCTAGGGCAGGAGGTTATCAATGAAGCTGTCCGCAACTATCTGAGAGAACAGGGAAGCAACGTAGACCGGCTCATCGAATACTCACATCTTCTCGGAGTAGAAGGGCCGGTAAAAATGCATCTGAGTCTCATGATATGAAAAACATGTCTGCGTACGCGGGAGCATCATTGGATACCTCGGATCAGCTCGGACTCGCCTCCAAATCGACATGGGATTTGGAGATGTGATTACCGGCGGCCCCTGAGGTGGGTGCGATTGAAACAGTTTACGCCTGATTATTTTTTCTTTTTCTGTTTCTTTTTAAATTTTGCAATTTTGGCTTGGTTTTTCTGGTGTCGTTCCTGCTCTGCTTTAAATTTGTTAATTTCAGCAACATAATCAATAGGCTGCATCGCTGATGGCCAACGGAAAGAAAAAACAGTACATAACCTGCCTGCATCGTCCTGTTCTTGAGTAATCGAGCAATCACCTGTTGTAATGATATCCATTCCTACCAAGAAATCGAAATCTCTATCCCCAAGATCTCCAGAAATGACTCTGTGTTTTTCCAGAAGAACAGTATTGTTGATCAAAATATCTACAATGTAAGTATTGACCTCTTTTTCTTCGTGGACCCCTCTACACTTTGCCATTCCTGTTGGAATAAGTTTAATTTTCGAAGCAAGACGTTCGGAAACAACTGAATTTGTTGCACCGGTATCCCAAATTGCTTGAATTTCATGAAAATCGTGCAAGGAGTCTTTAAAAATTTCTGGTATTCGTACCTTTATAGGAACTTTAAGTTCACGTAATAGCCCGCCTGAACCTTTTACGGTAAAGGCAGTGAAAAAACCTTTATTGTACGTACTGTTCATGGGAAACGAAGCTTACTCTGGAATAGAATCTCATCTCAGTTGCTTCATCTTCGAGGCACTGCTGGATAAGAAAAGTTCCGGCATCGTAATCTGCCAAACCCTTAGTAAGTGCAGCAACTTCGGTTTCGAAAGGTCCTTTTACTTCCTCATCTTTAATGATGATATATTTGTCCTTATAGTTCTTCAATAATTCTTCTTTGTGTTTTTGGTAATATTGATATTCTTTTTCGAGCATAATCCCGCTCCTCATTTACAATTTAACTCGATATTTCCTATACGTCAATTATCGTCTTTTTCTCCCGGAACATTCAACCCCTGTTCTATCTCCTTACCCTCTCTCCTCCACCGGAAACCGTATGGTAAACACAGGACGCGGGGACCGCTGCAGTTCGATGGTGCCCCGGAGCTGTTCCACGAGGGCGGTTATCAATTGCAGCCCGAGGGTAATGGGATTGTCCAGTTGTATCTCCTTCGGGAACGGTTTGCCGGTGTTAGATATAACAAGAATACATTCATCTGTTTCAGCATCGATGGCCGCGGACACTGAAAAGGCATGATCCTCATCGGTTAGAAATCCGTATTTAACGGCGTTAGTGGCAGTCTCGTTGATTATCAACCCAACGGGCACCGCGACCCGGGAATGGAGATAACCGATTTCAGTTTCGATAGTGACATCAACCGGGACCGGTGAAAAAGCAAATACAGGATGAAGAATATTCTCCGCATAGGTTTTAAAATCTATATGATGTAATTGTCCGGTTTTATTCAGCTGATCGTGAACTAACCGAATAGCATCGACCTGGTTCTTCAAATCAGACAGGTTTTCTTTACCGCTAAAATCATGTTCTTTCAGACTGATGAGGGATGAAACCATTTGAAGATTGTTTTTTACCCGATGGTTCATTTCCTTCATCAACGTTTCGCGCTCGGTTAAAAGCGTTTTCAACTGCTCCTCCTCGGCCTTACGCCGGGTAATGTCCCGGACAATGCTCCCGAGTCTATACCCCTCTCCGGTCGGAATACCGAATGCCGTTGTTTCTATGACAATTTCCCGTCCGTCGGCATGGAGCATGGTTGTTTCACTTCTTTGGTCCAGCCAGGGGGCTTTGCCGGTTTTCAGAAAGGTTTTCATCATCTCCGTCTTTTTCCGTTCCGGCAGGGCGCTTTCCATTTGGACCTCTTCCAGCGGACGGTTAACGACATCTTTTCTGGATAATCCGGTAATCCTCTCCTGGGCCTTGTTCCATTCGGCAATATTCCCGTTTTCATCGGTAAGTACTATTCCGTCATTCGCATGTTCAATAACGTTTTTAAATTTTTCGTATTCGTAGCGCAACGCAGCTTCGGTTTTTTTCAAGCCGGTAATATCGACGGCAACGCATTGAATACCCTCCGGACAGGGGAGAATAGTACACTGGTAGCAGCCGGTCGTACCGTTCGGAAGAACAAAATCCGCTTCAAGTATCTCGGTTCTCTTCGATTCCATAACCCGCTTATAGGTTTTAAAATAGACCGTTTCTTCAAAACCCGGAAACAGGTCGGTAATTTTCTTCCCGACTAGGTCCTCCGCCTTCATGTGCACCAGCTCCGCCGCGTTGTCGTTTACCTCCGCATATCGGAAATCGTGATCGAGAACGAAGACGGGAATAAACTGCAAAACATTATTGTAAAATGCCTCACTCCGTGCAAGCTCCCGCTCCAATTGTTTCCGCTCGGTAATGTCTCTCGAAACAACGAAAACCCGTTTCTCATTACCCTTCTCAATAAACGGAACCAGGTAATTTTCATACCACGAAGAAATACCGTTAGCTCCAACCGCATTATGCTCAAAGGTTTGTACCTTCCATGTTTCAAGACATTCCTTTTCCTTTTGCTGAAACAACTTTTTCGACTCTTCCGGCATATACTCGTACGCGCTTGTTCCAATTACATCTTCCGCTGAAAAGCCATCGGCATACCGGTTCAAATAGAGGAACTTACCTTCCGCGTCATGAATCGCAATAAAATCGGGATTATTCTCGACTAGGGTGCGCCATTTTTGCTCACCCTCTTCCAGCGCTTTTTCCGCTCGCTGCTGCTTCAGCAGGGCCCACATTTTATCATACAGCATCATAAGGGAATCCGCGTCGGCAATGTCATAAGGTATATTCTTATTTGCCACCGCTCCGACGGCAACTATTTTATCGCCGTCGAATACCGGTACACATAAAAACCGCCGTATATGGACATGCCCGTCGGGGGTTCCGTGTTTGGTTGGCCGAACATCGGAATCATAATCGTTGATAATGACGGGTTTTCTCTCCCGGATACAGTCTCCCCATATCCCGGCTTTTTCGATGGGAAATTCAATCGGCTTCATGGTATCTTTCGACCATTTAAAAATAGACATTACCGACTCGTCATCGTTAATAAAACCCGAAAAGCCAAAGCTGCTGTTTGTAATGGCAATAGATCCGTCGAGCACAAAATCGAAAAGGTCCTCCTGGGGGGAATCCATTTTTTCATACAGTTCAATGAGGTGCTTGTTCCTTTCTTCTATAAGCCCGATATAATGTTTGAGCTTTTCTTCCCGTTCTCTGATTTGCCGGTTCGCCTCGAACAGCCGGAAGGCCATTTTAATGGAAGCTAATAAAACTGTTTCGCCTGAGTTTTTTACGATATACCCGTACGAGGTAATTCCTTCCGTTTTCTCCACCACCTCCCGCTCGGTGTGGGAGGACAAAAAGACAACAGGAATGTCTTTATCTTTCAGGATTATTTCCGCCGCTTCGGTGCCGTCCATTTTCCCTACACCTAAATCGATGTCCATCAGAATAAGGTCGACCGCTTTTTCGCGTACCGTTTCTATTGCTTTTTGTGCGTTATAGGCGGTTATAACGTCGAACCCGTGGTTTGTAAGCATTTTCGCTTCAGCTATAGCGATAAGTGCTTCGTCTTCAACAAGCAGGATGGTTTTGACAGAAGGGGAATTCACAACTCGTTTCTCCAATTTATCTATTTTAGTAATTATACCCTAGCGCGAAAAAAAAAGCAACGCCTTATTTGTGTTCACCGGAAGTCCCGGCGAATGGTTATTTTATGGTAAAGCGAATAGGATAACGGAAACGGACGGCAACGGGGATACCGTTTGCCAGAGCGGGTTCGACGGTCATCCCTTCGAGGGCTTCTACCGCGGCACCGGCAAAACCGTACCCCGGATCTTTTAACACTTCGATTTTGCGGATGCGTCCCTCCTTATCGATGTACAATTCCAGGAAAACCACCCCTTCGATCTTCTGCCGGTTTGCAAGCGGGGGATAGGTAATCCTGCCGCGAATTTTTTCAACATCCATCCGGGGCGGAACGGAAATCTTGTGCTGGGGGAGGTATTCAATAACCGTTTCTTCCGGTTCGGGGTCCGGTATCGGCGCGGGTATTCCCTCCCCGGGGGCGGCGGCGGTTTCAACCGTTACAACCTCTTCCTCTTTCTCGATGAATTCTTCGGCAATCGGCTCCTGGCGGGGGACCTCGATCTTCTCCTCCGGTTCGATCTCTTTCTTCTCCCGCCGCTCTTCTTTTTCCGGTTCGGGAGGAGGAACATATTCTTCCAAATCCACCACTTTAAAAATCGTCGTATCTTCCCGCTGCTGTTTTTCCCCGGACTCGATGGTAATAGTGAGAATTACGACAATATGGATCAAGACGGTAACGGCAAGAATAATGAGCTTCCATAGACGTGCGCTTCGTTTCTTCCAGTTTTTCACTTCACCGGTTCCTTAACGACGAGGGACACCGCCCGATGCTGCAGCAGCTTCAATATCTCCAAAACACCGTCCACATGTTTATACGGCGTATTTTTATCAGCCAATATATGGACGCGGACGGACGGGTCCTCCGCGACCCCGTCGGCAATAATGCCCTCTATGCCGGAGAGGCTTTGCCGTTCCCCTTCATAAAAAATGGTGCCCCTCCTGTCGACCCAAATTTCCAGGTTCTTTTCCGCCTGGGTCACCTCCTGCGATTCCGCTTCGGGGTAGTCGATTTTAATTTCCCTCCTGTAATTAATGAGGGAGATGAGCATAATAAAAATGAGCAGAAGAAACGCAATGTCCGACATCGAATTAACGGGAACAATGGGGTTCCGCTTTTTACTCCGTTTAATATTCACGGCCCCTCCTCCGCTATCCGAAAAGAAAAATTATCCACGTCTTTTTTGCGGACAAAATCAATAATATCCACCACCTCCTGGTAGGGGACCTCGGGCTCGATAATTAAAAGAAGAGTCATATTCGGCCTAAAACGTAACCGTTCGGTTAGCAGTTCATCGAGAACGCTCAAGGCGAGTTTTTCGCCATCCTGCTCGATGGTCCCGTCCTCTAAAAGTTTGATTTTCACGATGTCTTCAACATGTACAATTTTTGTGGAGTTCTTACGGGGAAGACCGAGAATGAAGCCGGTATTTACGGTAAACACGGCAATAACGATAAAAAACACGATAAGAAGAAATGCCAAATCGCTTAACGCGCCGGACTCCGCGATATCGGTCCGTTTTCTCCGCTTTGTCTTAATCCGCATGAATGTGTCGGGTAAGGACCAGGATCCGCGTAACAATTTCGCTGCCGTTCTTTTCAACCTGCGCCGCGAATTTATCAACCACATGGGCAAAAATATTGTATCCGGTAATGGCCACGATCGCTATCGCAAGACCGAAAGCGGTGGTAATGAGGGCTTCAAAAATACCGCCGGCTACGAGCTGGGCGTTTACATCGGCGGCATTGGCAATGGCCTTAAATGCCCCGATCATACCCGAAACGGTACCGAGAAAACCGGTAATAGGGGCGATGGAGCCGAGGGCCACGAGCAGATTGAACCCGCTTTCCAGGGAGCCGATCCTGTCCGCCGCCTCCGTTTCCATGGCCTTCTCCATCCGCGACTCGCCTAAAAACGAAACTTTAATCCCCGCCAAAAAAATTGAAGCGCCTACTTTCCGTTTTGAAAAAGACCTGCAGGTGTTCTCCGCCTCTTGAATGCCGCCTCCCTCCAAGTTAGTTAACACAACGTCGTGAATATCATCCACCCGTAAATTATGAACTAAAAGATGGATGATTTTTTCTAAAATAATTCCCAGTGTAGCAACCGAAAAAAACATAAGCGGCCACATTGCCCAGCCGCCCATACCAATAAGCTCTTTTAATGCCACGTTTACCCTCCTTGCAGGTACGTATTCATTACATAATCGAGATTATACATCGTGTAAAACAGTACGGGTGCTTCCTCGAAATCGCGGTAGATCGTCCCGCTGTTTCTAAGCTCAATATACTGCTCCGGTAAAATTTTTTCAGTATACTGTTTGTCCCAGACAATTCCGGCGCCCATAACGGCCGCTTCCGGAAAGAGAAAGGCCCGGATGTTCCGTGAAAAAGTAACTCTGTCTTTCCCGGGGAATCCTTTTTCTTTTTTTACAAACCGGCTTATCTCGGTCATTCTGTCGATCCTGTTTTTTACCTTTCTAGACCCCTCATCTCCGCGATAGTAGGTATCGAAATACCGGATTCCTCCGGAGGTGATGTCCCACAGGGTAAATTCCTCCTCGACTTCCAGCCGGGTTTTTCCGCCCGTATTATGAAGAAGGTATGTCCCCGATGCTTCGTATACGCCTTCGGTCCACCCGTTAGGCCAATTGGTGAAAAAACGGACCTCCGTTACATAGAACCGTAAACCGCCCTCCCGGGTATCTTCAATATCGCCGGAAATAACCGCCGCGGGAATAAGAGGATTACGGTATTCGCCGTAAACTTCACCTTCTTTGTTCCGCAGTATGGTAAAACGGGAAGGCACATCGGCCGCGATCATGACGTACTCTTGAACGATCGTTTTACAGCCGCCGAAAATAAGGACCGTAAAGAAAAACAGCAGCAGGTTCACCGTGCGCCGCGGTACTGACATCATCTTATCTTCTCCTTATCGGCTAATAGGATAATTGGAAACCGATACTCGGTATCGGAAAGGCAAAGGAGGCCGACGGGGCCCGCTTGTCCTCCCCGTTCCACAAACTCGTATCCAAATTGTCCCTCGGCAGGAGTCTGTACAACAGAGGAGAAAGTATGTCCTCCCCGGCAATATACAGTTCCCACTTTACCTTCGAATTTGGAAAATAATTGTGGAAGGTAATTTTTATGTCCAGGGGAAGGGAAATATTGCTTCGCAGGGTATCGGAATAGAAAGATTTACGGGAATACATTTCCGCCACGGTAGTAGTTCCGTCCGTTCCCTCGAAATAGCCGGCAAACATCTGTTTATCGTCATACTCGGTCTTCGGGGTCCCCGTGGCAAAACTCAACGTAGTCGTGAACGTAAGCCAGGGAACGGGTTTGATATTCAGCAGTACATTGAGAGTGTTAAACCGGTGGAAAGAAGGGTAGTACCACTGCTCCCGCGGGGCACGGGCCGACTCGACCCCGTCGGATACGGGGTACTGATATCGGGCCCAAATAAAAGAATAACTTATAAGTCCGTCGAAGTACCGCGATGTCTTTTTATCGAACAGTACGTCGAAACCCGCCGCATGGCCGAAGCCGTCGTTGTGTATTATCGCTTCCCGCTCGTCGGTTTCTTCGTTTGTTACAGTGTTTGTATAAAAACTGTCATAGAGATATTTATAATACCCCTCGATCCTGAAACGGAAATCCAGAGGCAGCCGTGTTTCCCAGCCGAGTATCGACATTACGGTCTTCGGAACGGCCACGTCGAAATCCTTTAACCCCATCTCCTCGGTTACATCGACCGTTTCAAAAGGGGTTTTGGAAAACAATCCTCCGCCGAGGGTAAAGGTATTGCTTGTAAAAAACGTCCCCCTTCGGCGCGGAGTCAAGCGGAGGGTAAGCCTTGGTCCGGGTACCGGATAGGTGTTGAGAGAAAAGCCATCCGCCCCATAAGATAACTGTGGTCCACCCGGAAACCGGCTTCCAGTTCAAGCAGGTCCGGGACCAGCGTGAAGGTTGAACCGAGGTACGCAAAGGAGTTTAGAAGTCTGTTATCTTCCGCCGTATTCTCGAAACTGACGTTCCGGTACACGGGCATCCCCTCGTTATACTCTACCGTCCAGAACGAACCCGAACCGCTGTTATCGGTAAAGTCCAGATACGTACCCAGGCCGAATTGAAGCAGCACCCGGCTGCCCGGCGTTAAATCGAAATCGAGCCGCCCCTGAACTCCGTGCTTTACCGTACTGCTGACATACGACGATTCGGTACTGACGGAAAAGCTTTCTTCCCCGGGAGGGAGAAGAAGGCCGTATTCCTCGAGGAACGCATCGCTGTAGAAATGGGTCCCGAACTCTTCAATAAACGCGTCGATGTCGGATTGCCAGTACTCATACCCGCCGAGAAAATGGATAAGGAGGTTGTCCCCGGCCAAAACACGTACTCCCGTATTTGCGAAGAGGTCCGTATTGTAATACCGAAAATCAAAGTTATAGGCTATGTTCTCTTCGGTATTGATACTCGCGTCTTCGAAAGCGCTTCCTACACCGTCGTTCCCCCAGAAGCCGTTCACATACCATTCGAAGCGGTCGGAAGGTCTGTAATTCAACTTACAATAAAAATCGTAAATATAGGGGGACCGGGAAATGCCCGAAAGCATCTCTTGCAGGGTTTCGTCGTTAAAAAGGTCCGCGGCTTCGTTTAAAACGGCCAGGGTCAGATCGTAGTTGGTAAGCCGGGCCCCGATAAAAAAGCCCGCCTCCCGGTTTTCCCCGAGGGGGACCTGGAGAAACGACTCGATGGTAGAGGTAGACTGGTTGGCTTGAAACTTAAATCCGTCGTTCGGCGTAATGGTGGTAACGTCGAGCAGTCCGCTGGTGGCCTGGCCGTATTTGGCTGAAAAAATCCCGGTGGAAAACTTTACGGTTTCCACGATGTTGGGGTTGAATATCGAAAAAGCGCCGCCCCAGTGGTACGGGTATTTTACAATAAAACCGTCCATCGCCGCGGTAACTCCGTCCGGGGCGCTCCCCCGGACGGAAAGGGATGTCCCGAAGGTGCCGCCGTAACTGACTCCCGGTAAAAGCTTTACCGCCGTAAGGACGTCTTCTATAACGCCAATCTTCGCGGTGGAACGTATTACTTCTTTCTCGATGACCGTGGAAACGCCCACCTCCTCGTCTGACTCGCCTATCGCCTCCGCTTCAATAACCAATTCTTCCCCGACAATAAGTCCTTCCATTGTCATTTCGATAGTTACCGGCTTATCAAACGCTTTGAGCAGGACTTTCTTGTCCTCGTATCCGATCAGTTCGGCAACGACAATTGCCCGTCCGCCGGAAACGTCAAGGTCTATCTCGGCTTCTCCGTTAAAATCGGTAAAGGCTTCGGCACCGCTAAGAGTATCGACAACGCGGACACCTTCCAAGGGTATTTCCAGGTCCTTATCAAGCACGTAAAAAGAAACGGCCTCCCCGAAGAGGGGAAAACAGGAGAAGAACCCGAACAAGATAGCGGAAATAACATATCGTCTACTCGATACGCTATACATCATAAAGCGGCATCTTTTGGAAACGGTTTGCCGGTGTTGGAAATGGTAAGA
>CAZSGZ010000094.1:0-12142 GCA_964606455.1 uncultured Spirochaetales bacterium | reverse complement strand
ATTTCCGTTTACATCAACCTGCCAAAACCCGTCCATAGTCGTCCGGACGATAGTCTCTAACTTTTCTCTGCCCGCCTTCAGTTTATCTAAGGTCTGTTTTTGGTCCGTAAAATCCCGGTGAATACCAATATTGAGTACCGGCACTCCTTTTTCATCAAAGATAAATCTGGAACCGGAACGGAGCCATCGTATATCGCCGTCGGGACGTACAAGCCGAAACTCCATTGGGGCCGTTTTTTTCTTTTTGACCATCTCCTCGATCTGCTCGAACACATTGTCTCGATCATCGGGATGGATCATCGTTGAGATCGTTTCCTGAAGGTTTCCGCAGAAGGAATCGGGATCAAGGCCCGCGATGGTATACATATTCCGGGACCATTCGAGCCTGTCCGTTTGAAGGTCCCAGGTGAAGGAACCGATATCGGCAATTTCCTGCGCCTCGTTGAGGAGGGCCTCGCTTTTCCTAAGCCTCTCTTCTATCATCTTGCGATCGGTAATGTCTAAATTAGTCCCGATGTATCCCGTAATTTCGCCTCGTGCGTCATACAGTGCCCGGGCATTGCCGTACACCCAAGTTGTTTTACCACCGGGTGTTTTAAACCTGTACTCATACCCCCACGTTCCCTCTGTCCGGACCGATTTGTACCATCTGTCTCCGATCGATTCCCTGTCGTCGGGATGGAGGCCCTTCATCCAGCCAAGGCCCTTCGCATCTTCCATAGACAAACCCGCCATCTCCAGCCATTTTGGATTGGCATAGGTGCAGTTTCCCTCCATGTCGGTCCTGTAAATTCCAACGGGAGACAGTTCAAAGAGGGCCCGGTACTTTTCTTCAGACACACGAAGGGCCCATTCCATCTCCTTCCGTTCGGTTATGTCGCGGGAAATGGCCACGACGGTTTTCGGCTTTCCGTCGGTATCGAAGGTTTCCGGAACCATTTTGCAGTCCAGCGTGCGTTCCCCAGTTTCCGACGGCAGGGTAAATTCTATCCGGGAGACTTTCCCCGTTTCAAAAGTCCGATCCAAAGCTTTGTTCCATTTGTCCGTCAACTCCGCGGACAATTCTAAGTCATCGATTGTCTTGCCCACGTACTCTTCAAAAGCAATCTTCATTACATTGCAGAGCGTCCTGTTAACATAGAGGTGTGTTTTGTTCCGGTCGATTCGGCTAATTAAATCTTCGGCGTTGTCGAGAAGGGTATCGAGCTGGCTGCTTTTTTCAATTCGTTCGTCGTTCGCTTTTTGAAGCCGGAAGGCCATTTTAATGGACGCGAGCAGCACCGTATCGCCGCTGTTTTTAACGACGTAGCCGTAGGAGGTAATTTTTTCCGTTTTTTCGACAATATCCGGTTCGGTATGGCTCGTTAAAAAAACAATGGGAATATCATGATGTTCGAGGATACGTTTCGCGGCCTCGGTGCCGTCCATCTTTCCCTTTCCTAAATCGATATCCATCAGGACAAGGTCAATTTCTTCCGCCGCCGCAGCCTCTACGGCTTTTTTACCGCTGTATGCCGTTACAACATCATATCCGTAATTCTTAAGAACGGAAGCTTCATGCATTGCGATAATTGATTCATCGTCAACAATTAGAATTTTTTTTCCGGCTTTTTGCGCTGCCATCCTATACTCCAATATCTCTACTTTGCATTGTACTCCGCACGTCGGTTTTTCACAACACATTTTTTACCGGCGGATTGCCCACCCGCTTCTTTCCGCTGTACAATAAGGAGAAATGAAAGTGGCCATTATTTACAACAAAGACTTGACCGGTGTCATCAACACCTTCGGCATGCAGAACAAGGAGTTCTACAACCCCGCGACGGTAAAGAAGGCGGCGGCAGCCCTGGAAAAGGGGGGGCACAACGTCGAGATAATCGACGGCAATATGCACGTCGTGGAAGCATTGCAGGAATTTATCCCGAAAGTTATGGAAGGGGAAAAAATGGGGATGGTATTCAACATGGCCTACGGCATTCAGGGCGAAAGCCGTTATACCCACATTCCTTCGATGCTGGAGATGCTCGGTATTCCCTACGTCGGTTCTAATCCGTCCGGACATGCCCTCGCGCTGGATAAAGTAATAACCAAAATCATCATGCAGAACAACCACATCCCTACTCCTGTTTTCTGGACGTTCTCCGGTGCCGATGAAAACATGCGGGACGTGGAATACCCGGTTATTGTAAAACCGAAAATGGAATCGGTATCCTTCGGGCTGACGGTAGTCTACAATGAAGATGATTTACGGGAAGCCGTTTCATTTATCGTTACGGAGTTCCAGCAGCAGGCACTGGCGGAGCAGTTTATCCGGGGCAGGGAATTCGCCGTAGGCCTGATCGGCAACAACCCGATAGAGGCCTTTCCCATCCTCGAAATTGATTTGGAAGGGGACCCCGACGCTATCCAGACGGTTACCGACAAAAAACAAAAACCCCGGGGGAAAATCTGCCCCGCGGAACTGCCGGAAGAATGCTCCCGGCAGATGACCGACTTGAGCATTCAAGCGTTCCGGGCGCTGCAGCTGCGGGATTTCGCCCGGGTGGATATCCGGATGGATGAAAACAATAACATCTATCTTTTGGAAATTAATTCAATGGCAAGCCTCGGCGAGACGGGGTCCTACGTCCACGCCGCTTCAAAGGCAGGGTACGATTTTAACGCTCTGGTAAATAAAATGCTCGACGCGGCGGCTGTCCGATATTTTACCGCCTATTCCTGGCCGGCGGAAAAAGAATACGGGCAGCGGAAAAAAACACCCCTTCATGTCCGAATCCGCGGATACCTGCGGGGGCGGAGAGACTACATCGAGTCTTTCCTGCGTACGATGGTCAATACAAACAGCTATGTCCGGAACCAGGCAAGCGTAAACGATTTGGGAAACCTCATGAAAAAGGAGCTCACCGCCCTGGGCTTCGGCTGTCAGGTCATTCCGCAAATTGAAGTGGGAAACAATTTATTTTTTACGAATTCCGATAACGCCGCCTTCGATATTCTCCTCCTCGGGAGCCTGGACAACAAGGAAAAACTTTCGTCCCACGAATATTTCCGGAGCACCGATCAAAAATTGTTCGGCACCGGCATTTGGGAACACAAAGGGGGCCTTGCGGTCCTTGTCCACGCGCTGCAGGCGCTGAAGTTTGCCCGGCTGCTGCGAAAAGTCCGGATAGGAATACTCCTTACCACGGACGATTCTCTGCAGGGAAAGTTTTCCCAGCCCGCCGTTGAAGAAAAGTCGATGCAGGCGAAGTATATTCTCGGCCTGCACGGGGCGTTCTTAAACGGCGGCATCGTGACTTCCCGTTCCGGAGCTGCCTCCTATCATTGCAGAATGAACCTCATCGAACAGACCTCGGCTTCCGGGGTGGCCGCCGCCTGCGGCTCCTTCGCGAAACTCATACAGCAGTGGACGGACATTTCCGAAGAAGGGAGCGGTATAATCATCTCGCCTCAGAACTTTGCAATCGAATCGAACATTACCGAGCCCTTTGCAAACGGTGAAGTTTCGTTAAGCGTGCGTTTCAATGAACCGGACCAGTTTATAGAAATTGACAAGCGCATTAGAAAGTATATTCCGAAACGGCGGAAAGGAGCTATCCACTACCAGCTCGAAGGCGGTTTGCGGAGGCTGCCCATGGTCCGGACCCCGCAGGTAGCGGAACTGTTTGGAATTATCAAATACATTGCCGAAGGTCTGGACATCAGGCTTTTGGAAGAACACCGGTGGAGCTCTGCGGACATTTGCTTTGTAGCTAATGCAAAACATGTAATTGACGGCCTCGGCCCGGTGGGAACAAAACCGACCCATAAATCGGAATATATTCTGCGTCACAGTATGATGGAGCGTTCGGCGCTGCTGGCAATGACGCTGTACGAACTGAGCAAGGACCCGGCATGAAACCGGAAGTCCGAACAATAGAGGAGGGGTTTTCCCCTTCACCCGACGGGAAACGCACAGCCGGAACGAACGGGATGGTCGCCACCGCTTCCCCGCAGGCTTCGGAGGCCGGCGGAGAAATACTCCGCGCCGGCGGGAACGCCGTCGACGCGGCCGTTGCCGCGGCCTTTGTCGTTGGAGTTACCGAACCGCAGGCCAGCGGCCTGGGCGGGCAGACAATGATGCTCATCGGAACGGACCGGAAGGTGATCGCCTTGGACGGCTCCTCCCGGGCACCCTCCCTGGCCCACCCGTCGGCCATCTACCGGAAGGACCGGACCGTCGGCTACCGGGCGGCGACAGTTCCGAGCACTCCCGCCGCCCTCTGGTACGCCCACAAACAGTACGGCTCTCTTCCGTGGCAGCAGATACTCGAACCTGCCGTCCACTTCGCGGAAAACGGCTACCCTGTCGGGCAGCTGCAGCACCGCCTTCTTGCCCGTGAACGGGACAACTTTTTACAAGTGGAGTCCCGGTCCGGCCTCCGGTACTTTTACTCGGAGGGAGAACCCTACGCGCCGGACGAGATATTCAAGCAGCCCGACCTGGCGGCCCTCCTTCGAAAGCTGTCCCGTGCCGGGGTGGAGGAATTTTACACCGGAGAAACGGGGAAACGGATCGACGCCGACATGCGGGAGAACGGCGGGCTGCTCCGGTACGACGATTTGGCACTGATTCCCTACCCCTACGAGCGGAGGCCGCTTAAGAAAAGAATATGGGGCACCGATATACACACTATGCCGCCGCCGGGGTCCGGCCGGACCCTCCTGTCCGCTCTTATGATGCTCGAGCTGTTTTCATCCATTCCCGGTATTACCGATGACAATTTCAAGCTCCTCGTTTTCCTGAAAATTATCCGGAAGGCGCTGCTGGAACGGAACGACCGTCCCTTCGACCCCCACTTTTTTCCCCAAGTTGCGGAAGAATCGGCAATGCTCGACAAAGCCTTTATCCGGAAGTTCGTAAAAGCAATTATATACGAAGACGAAGAAGCCGGAGAAACGACCCATATCTCGGTTATCGATAAAGAAGGCACCGCCGTGTCTCTAACCCAGTCCATCGAACGGGTGTTCGGCAGCAAGGCCGCTGCCGGCGGGCTGGGATTTTTGTACAATAACTATCTGTGCGATTTTGAATACGGCATGCCGGAACACCCCTTTTATCTGCGGCCCAATTTAGCTCCCTGGGCCACCGTGGCCCCGACCTTGGTGTATCACAACCGGTCGATATGGATGGCACTCGGCTCGCCCGGAAGCGAACGGATTATTTCAACCCTTGCCTTCTTTCTCTATAACGTCCTTGAACGGGGAATGCCCATCGACGCCGCCATGGAACTGCCCCGGCTCCACTGTTCCCTCGGAGGCCGTGTAAGCCTCGAGGCGGAGGGGTTTTCCGAAGAGACAATCGAGTTTTTCACGGACAAGGGGTTCCGCGTCGACCGGCGGGAACGGTACTCTTTTTACCTCGGCTGCATTCAGGCCGTACTTCGCCGGCATAACGGACGGGAATTTCAGGGGACGGCGGATGTCCGGCGGGAAGGCACCGCCGTTTCGGGCCGGTTACCCGCGGGGAGCTGATGCCGATGCGGCTTTCCGCAGAAATATTTTCACCGCTTCGTTCAACAGGACCGGCACAATCGAAAACGCCAGGACAATCCCCCAGTCGCTAAAACTCAGCGCGGTTACCTTGAACACCCGTGCGATAACGGGGACCGAAATAACGAGCACCTGCAGGGCCATTCCGAAAAACATCGCGCCGATTAAATACATGTTCGTAAACAGCCCCACACCGAAGATCGACCGGGTGGGATGACGAAGGTTAAAAGCATGAAACAGCTGGGAAAAACTCAACACACCGAAGGCCATTGTCTGCGCGTGGGCAAGTGAGTCCGGGTACATCCTTCGGCCGAAAAAATACACCATCAGGGTAATGGCACCGATTAAGAGACCATTGAACAAAATGTTTTTCCCGGTCCCCCGGGCAAAGAGACTTTCATCCGGAGGCCGCGGCTGCCGCTCCATAATGTTCGGATCTCCGGGGTCGACCCCCAAGGCAAGGGCGGGAAACGTATCGGTAATGAGGTTTACCCAGAGAATATGGATCGGACGCAGCGGCGGTACCCAGCCGAATACAATGGCAATAAATATCGCCGCTATTTCTCCCGCGTTGCAGGAGAGGAGAAACGTAATGGTTTTTTTAATGTTTTGAAAGATATTCCGGCCTTCTTCCACGGCGGCCACGATGGTACTGAAATTGTCATCCGTAAGGACCATATCGGAAGCACCTTTCGCCACATCGGTGCCGGTAATTCCCATTGCCACGCCGATGTCCGCCGCTTTCAGAGACGGAGCATCGTTAACGCCGTCGCCGGTCATGGAGACAATGTTTCCATTTTTACGCAGGGCTTCCACAATACGCACCTTGTGCTCCGGCGACACCCGGGCAAAGACCCGGACGGTTTTCACCCTTTCACCGAGGGCGTCGTCACTTAACGCGTCCACCTCCGCGCCGGTAAGAGTTTCTTCCTCCTTCCGCGCAATATCGAGCTGTTTTGCAATAGCGAGGGCGGTTATTCTATGGTCTCCGGTTATCATCACCGTAGTAATGCCGGCGGCCCGGCACAGGGCTATAGAATCCTTCACCTCCATCCTCGGCGGATCGATCATCCCCACGAATCCTAAAAAGATAAGGTCCCGCTCCAGAGTGCCGGGGCTCTCTTCCGGATTGTAAGGGCGGTAGGCGGCCGCTAAAACACGCAGAGCATCTTCACTTTGGATCCGGGCGGCATCCAAAATTTCCGCCCGCCTTTCATCATTCAGTTCCGAGACGGTGCCGTTTTCATTAATCCGGCCGCAGAGGGTAAGCAGATTGTCAACGGCCCCCTTCGTCAGCACCAGCGGGCCGTCGTCGAAACGGTTGACCGTCGACATCATCTTGCGGTCCGAATCGAAGGGTTTTTCATTCAGCCGCGGATGCGTATCCGCGAGTTCCCGCCGGTCCATGCTCCGGGCGTCCGCCGCGGCAAGAAGGGCAACTTCCGTCGGGTCACCGGTTTGAGTTCCCCCGGACAGCGTCGCGTCGTTACACAGCGTCAACACCTTCAAGAGAAGGTCCGTCGACGGGCTGTCGGCGGGGAGTTCCGCCAGGGGACGTACGGCCCCGTCGGTATAGACGCTTTGCACGGTCATTTTGTTTTGGGTAAGGGTCCCGGTTTTATCGGAACAGATAAAGGTAACGGACCCCAGGGTTTCCACCGCGGGAAGCTTCCGGACAATGGCGTTCCGCCGGCTCATCCGCTGAACACCAAGGGCCAAGACTATTGTCACTATTGCGGGCAGGCCTTCGGGAATTGCCGCCACGGCCAGGCTGACGGCCATGAGAAAGAACTCGAACAGTACGTCCTTAGGAATTACGCTGTAGCGCAGATACTGTTCTACAAGGGAGATGCCGAACATGATCCCGCAGAGAATAAGGATAAGAAAGCCGATGGTTTTCCCGAATTTTTCAAGCTTTTTCTGCAGGGGCGTTAAATCGCTTTTGCTCTCTTCGAGCATTTTGGCAATGCTCCCCATCTGCGTGTCCATTCCGGTCCCTACGGCGGCACCTGATCCGCGGCCGTAGGTAACAATAGTGGACATAAAAGCCATGTTCTTCCGGTCCCCTAAAGGGGTCCCCTCGTCGGTTAGCCGCGCGCCGGCATCCTTCCGCACCGGCAGCGATTCCCCGGTCAGGGCGGACTCCTCGATCTGCAGGTCCGCGGTTTCGAAAAGTCTGATATCGCAGGGGACGACCCTGCCGGCTTCCAAGAGCACGATATCGCCCGGAACGAGCCGGTCCGAATCTATCTCCGCCGTTTCCCCGTCCCGCCGAACAAGCGCCTTCGGGGAGGCCATCTTCTGCAGTTCCTCTAAAGCTTTTTCCGCCTTCGATTCCTGTATAACCCCTACAATACCGTTAATCAGGACCACGGCAAGAATAATAATCCCGTCTGAAATTTCTCCTAAAACCAGTGACATCCCCGCGGCGGCAATGAGAATATAGATAAGAATGTTGTTCAGCTGTTCAAAAAAACGAACGGCAAGACTTTTTCGCTTCCCTTCGGCAAGTTTATTCGGTCCGTATTTTGCCCGCCGCCGTTCGACTTCAGCCCGAGAAAGTCCTCTGTCCCGGGAGACCTGTAATGTCTCGAGAATATCGGGCTCCGTTCGCAGAAACCACATCCGGTCTTTACCTCTTCTTTGCAGGATGCTATCATGCCGCATTATGAATAGTAAAGTAGTTTTAGTCGAGCTGCCGGCAACGCCGAACGGCGGCCTTTTCGAAGAACCGGCAAAGGATGTGTACTCCTTTTTTTACCTCCCCTCCAGAGCGATAGACCTGCTCAAGGGAATTCTCGAGGCGGAAGGATTTCATCATGTTACGGCAATCAATCCGAGACACAATCCGGGCAGAGAAGCGTTAACGGAAGAACAGCTGCGTACAATCGTTTCCGCCGATGTTGTCGGTATTTCAACAATTACCCGGACGGTCCCTCAGTCCTTCGAACTTGCCGACTATGTCCGGGAGAAAAACCCCGGCGCCGTTATCGTTTTCGGCGGCCCCCATGTAACGGCGCTCCCGGAAGAGGCATTGGAGCACTGCGATTACGTTGTCCGGAACGAAGGGGACATCACCTTTCCGGAGCTGCTGAAACGGATAGAGGCCGGCTCCGGCGCGCCGGAAGTAGAAGATATTTTAGGCATCTCCTACCGGAAAGCAGACGGTACGGTCCGGCATAACGGACAGCGTCCCTTCCTAACGCCGGAAGAGCTTACGGAACTGCCGCTGCCGGTGTACTCGGAAGACACCCTTGCAAAGTCCGCCTACATAACCGTCAACACTTCCCGCGGCTGTCCCTACAAGTGCGAATTCTGCTCCGTGGTAACCCAGTTCGGCAGCACCTACCGGGCAATGTCCATCGACCGAACGATAGAGTATTTGCAGTACATTATCTCTCTGAAACGGGGAAAGAAAAAGTTCAGCATTTTTTTCGGGGACGATCATTTCGGCGCGAACATTTCCCGGACGAAGGAACTTCTGCGGAGGATCTTAACGGACATCCCCGATATGCCCAGATGGACCGCCCAGGTACGGGTGGAAACAGCCTCGGATCCCGAGCTTCTTTCCCTGATGAAACAGGCCGGATGCTTTAAGGTGTATATCGGGTTCGAATCCATCGATGAACAGGTATTGAAGGAATGGAACAAGCATCAAAACAGAAAAAAAATTGTAAAAGCAATTCAGGAATATCATAAAGCGGGAATTACCATCCACGGCATGTTCGTATTCGGCAGCGATTACGACACTCCGAAAACGGTCATGGAAACGACCCGCTTCGCGAACAAGTATAATATCGACACAATGCAGTCCGTCAGTCTTCTGCCCCTGCCGGGAACTCCCTTAGCGGCAAAATACGAAAAGGCAAAAAAAATACTTACCAAGCAGTGGGACCTGTACAGCGGACACCGGGTAATTATCAAGCCCGCACTCATGAAACCGAAAGAACTGCAGCAGGCAATTATCAGGGGTGTCCGCCGCTTTTACAGCGTTCCGCAGATTATCAAACAGTTTTTCCGATTCAATCTCGGTACGAACTGGAAGAGCAACATCTCCCTTCGTATTATCGGCACCCTGCTCCGCCTTGCTATGATACGCGAAATACGGGGAAGAAGAACGGTCAAAGAAGGCGAACTTTAGGGGGCGGCCGAGATGACCGCTTCCCCGCCGCTGCCGGTAATGTAGAAATCGTCTCCAAAATCGTTTACCACTTTCGTTTTCTGCACAATTTCTTTTGTTCCGTCGGTATCGATTTTATACCAGATGACGGTCTGCGCGAGGGTGGCGTTTTCTATATCGAGGGTGCTCGGATCGTAGAGGGCCGCCTTTAACAGCTGCATCAGTCCGCCGAGTCCTTTGTTTTCCCGTTCAATAGTACGTTCGTAAGAAATCGAGGTGCGGACCGGGGCCGCGGGATCGCCGTGCTCGGTGTAGTAGCGTGTACCGACAACCACTTTGTTCAGCACGTTCCAGAAGGCAAACTGCTTGAATACTTCCTGCTGATAATTGACCTTACTCGAAAAATTAGCGGTAGCGTCCGTTGTAACGGCCGCCGCTTCGCTCGCCGGTATTTCAGCGTCCGCGGGAGGCCCGAAGGCCGCGTACTGTGCCGGATTGTCCGCGCCGATATGAGCGGCGTAGAAATTGGTCATTTCAAGTTCTTCATACCGTATACTGCCGTCTTTGAACACGGTAATAAACTTGTCCCGGTAAATATCGTTTCTGCTGCCGTCGGGCTGCACGACGGGATCTTCGGTCCCCCATGTTCCCGTAACGGCATTGACATCCGCTTCGTCTTTAACGTAATAGACCTCTTCGGTATAATCGATGGCCCCGTTGTTCGCGTATTCGGTCAGCACGGTTATCTTGTAGATACCGCTTCCCCGGTCCTCTACGGTCCAGGTGGTAAGCTGGCCGAGTTCCGGATAGTCCCTCTTTGTACCGCCGGAGAAGGACGCCTGCGGGTCGGTATGGACGGGGACCGTCGCGCGCCCCGCGGAAATACCGCCGGAGAGGTTCGCGTCCCCTTTCAGCATATAATATGAACTCAATACATAGTCCCGTAATCCCTGCACATCCTCTTCCGTTACTTGGTCGACGCTTGCCGGCCTGCACGCCGCGAGACCTGCAAAGAGAACGGCACTCAACAGTAAAAGTATCAATATGTTATATGGTTTTCTCATCATTTAGCTCCTATATAGATTTAAATATATATCATTTTTTCAAAAAATCAATGTATTTCTCAGGAGGGCTTTCCGCTTAAAATATAGCGGTCGATTTTTTTGCCGTCCCGAAATATCATCCTGTAGGAATATAGTGCCGCCGCCGCCGCCCCGAGAAGATACCCCGCCCCCGCTGCGGCCGTATATCCGAAGGCCCCTATCCCGAAACTGACGGAACAATTAATGATGAAAAATAAAAACGAAGCGATGCAGGTATGGCGGTATAAATTGAGGTAAAACAAAACATTCATGTATACCAAAAAGCAGAAGTGCGCGAAAACCGCGGAGAAACTGAGGAGCAGATGGTTCGGGGAAGCCGCGCCGCCGATCAGTTTGACCAGCTGAGGAGTGAAAAGAAGAAAAGCCGCCGCGATAACCGCACCGAAAACGGTAAGACGGTTTATCGAGAGACGGACGTGCCGCAGCATATCGTATTTCCGAAGCTGGATTTCCCGCAGCTTCGCGATATTCAGGGCAAGAAGGAATTTTTTAATTCGCACATACACTTCAGGTTCGGCGCCGATGATAAAATATACCAGTCCGGGAATCATCGTCAGGGTCCCGATATAGACAGCAATATCATAGGAAGGAAACAGCCGGAACATCGTCGTTCCAATCCGCTCTCCGGTTAAAAACCAAAACAGAATTTTGTCCCCCCAAATACCTAAGGGATAAAACTGCCCCGTTAGTAAAAGGGCCGAGTGTTTTTTACAATAAGGCAAAATCCATTCCCTCCCCTCTCCGAACTTCCCCGGCGGATAGTCTCGGAGGGAAAGAACAAGAAGGGCTAAAAAAATGAGAAACTGCCCCGCGGCAAATCCGGCAAGGGCACCCGCAATGCCGCACCGTTTCGCTAAAAGAAACATCACGCCGACGGACGCTCCCATGCCGCCCAGGTAGGACAGCAAAATCCGGCCGTACCGTTTAATAAGGGAAACAAAGAGCATGACGATCCAGATACAGTTTATTGACCCGAAGAGCAGGCCGCCCGCGCTTATAAGGAGCAGAGGATGTTCCGTTTCTATACCCGAAACCGAAATAACCGCCCCCCCGATAACCGCCGAAATACAGCCGACAAGCAGGATAAAAAATATCAGCAGGGACGATGCCGTTTGCGGCTTCTTTTCATAGATGAAATCGGCCATGAGGCGGGTAAAAATAAAATGCACCCCCCCGAAAAGAATAAGAGAAAAGGCAAAGGAGTAGATAACGACGGCGATAAACAGCTGCTGCTCAACCCCCGGTAAAAAAACAATCAGTCTGCCGATGCTGTAAATGCTCACGATAGAAATCAGCCAGGGGCCCGCCACTATCATGATTCCGGAAAAGGCCGCCTTTAAAAAGGACAAAATCCCGCCTTTTTCGATAACCCGCTTCAGCTCAAAAC
>CAZSGZ010000093.1:0-12143 GCA_964606455.1 uncultured Spirochaetales bacterium | reverse complement strand
TGATATATTTATCGAGTTCCGCTACAATTTCTTTTGGCGACAGTTCATCTATATTCATTTTCATTCCGAAAGCTCCTCTACTACAAATTGATCGTTGGTATAAATGCAGATTTTCGCCGCAACGGTCATAGCTTTCTCTACAATTTCTTTCGCGCTCAATTTCTCGTTTTCCATATACGCTAACGCCGCGGCGTAGGCATAGTTCCCCCCCGATCCGATGGCGATTACCCCTTCTTCGGGCTCCACTACATCGCCGGTACCGGAAATAACGAGGATTTTTTTCAGGTCCGCCACGAGAAGCATCGCTTCCAAACGCCGCAGCATCCTGTCGGTCCTCCACTCTTTCGCAAGCTCGACGGCGGCCCGGGTCAGATCGCCGCCGTACTCCTTTATTTTCCCTTCGAACCTGTCGAAGAGGGTAAAGGCGTCGGCAGTGGCGCCGGCAAACCCGACTAAAATTTTATCATCGTAAATGGTCCGCACTTTCCGTGCATTTCCCTTCATAACGGTATCACCTAAGGTAACCTGCCCGTCTCCGGCCATGGCAACCGTTCCGTTTTTCCGTACCCCTAATATGGTAGTCCCTCTCATTTTTTCCGACGTATCAGACATCTTGTTTTTCCTCTCTTTTTGTAGTTTTCCTCTTTGCATGCGGATGCGCGTCGGAATAAATCTTCTTCAGTCTGGCAACACCCATGTGCGTATAAATTTGGGTGGTGGAAAGACTCGCGTGACCGAGCATTTCCTGCACCATGCGTATGTCCGCGCCGCGATTTATCAGGTGGGTGGCAAAGGTGTGCCGGAAGGTATGGGGGCTGACATGTTTTTCAATACCCAGCTCCCGGACATACTTTCCGATAATATCGAAAACTCCCCGCTGCGAAATCCGCCTACCCTTATAATTTATGAATAAAGCAGCCGCGGCATCAACCGAATCTTTGTCGATATAGCTGTTTTTTTTGGATAAATACTCCCGAAGAGCATTCATCGCCCCGCCGCCTAAGAAAACAAAGCGTTCTTTGTCCCCTTTTCCCGTAACCCGTATAGATTTATCGGAAAAGGAGATGTCCGTAATATCGATACCGACGAGTTCGCTGATCCGACATCCGGTGCTGTACAGCAGTTCCAAAATAGTCCGGTCCCTGCTTCCCCAAAAATCGGCGCCGGGCAGCTTAAGAAGGTTTTCGATTTCACTTTCAAAGAAAAAATCAGGCAGGGTCCTGGGGTTTTTCAGACTTTTTATTGCCGAAAAAGGGTTTACTTCCCGGCCGCCGTAGCGCAGTTCCCAGGAGAAAAACCGCTTCAGTGACGAGAGACTCCGGTTGATCGTAGCGGGGGTCTTCCCCTCCTTCGAGAGTTCCGCCATAAACCCCCGTGCCGTTTTCTCGTTTATTTCCGCTTCCGGTATATTCCGTTCCAGGACATAGCTGAAAAACCGGTTTACGTCCCGGTCATACGCCTGCAGCGTATGCTCCGAAAGTCCCCGCACACTGCGACAATAGTCGAGAAAGCGCTTGATGTCCGTCTGTATTTCAGCCGTCGTTACCATACCGTTACACCGTTACCCAATATTCACCCATCCGGGAAAACTGCTTTCCCGCAAGTTCCTCTTCCAAACACCGCGCCAGCCGCGCCCCCGGTCCGGGGGGCGCGGCCGTTACCCGCCTGGGACCGGAAAGTCCCCATTCCGGCAGGAGATCGGCCGCTGAATCGATAATTTCCGCGCCTTCGTCCGCGAGCATACGGCCGCCAGCACCGCTTAGGCCGTCAAGCCCTTCGCGGTGCACAAAAAGGTCCCGTCCCTGCTCCAAAGCATAGTCCGCCGTAATAAGGGCCCCGGACTTAAGCGGCGCCTGAACGACAATAACGGCACGGGCGAGCCCGCTGATGATCCTGTTCCGTTCGGGAAAGTGGTAGCGCGCCGGCGCGGTCCCGGGTGCGTACTCGCTGAAGATTCCTCCGCCGCTTTCAAGGACCCCCTCGGCCAGGCGTTTATGCTCCGCCGGGTACACCCGGTCGATACCGCAGCCTAAAACTGCAATTGTTTTCCCGCCGCCGTCGATGCTTCCCCGGTGTACCGCCTTGTCGATTCCCCGGGCAAGTCCCGAAACGGTACCTATGCCGTTGATGCCCAGCTCCAGTCCGCAGCGGTATGCCGCCTTTACCGCCTTTCCGGAGGGTCTTCTTGTCCCCACGGCGGCGGCCAGGGGCCGGTCCCCCCGGGGAAGCCGCCCCCGGTAAAACAGGAGCACCGGCGGGTCGAAAATCTCCCGAAGCAGCGGAGGATAGTCCCGGTCCCAATAACAGCACAGACCGATACCCCTTCCTTCGGCAAAACGCAGGTCCCGCTCGCCCTGCCGAAGCACCGCCGCGGCGTCCCAGCCCCGTATCAGAAGCTTCCTGCCGGCCATACGGCACAGTTTTTCCGGCGTAAGGGCCGAAAATTTCTTTTCGTCGTCTATACAGTCCGCGATAAGCAGTTTCTCCGCTGCCTTGAGAAAGCGGAGACGGCTTAAACTGACAAGTATCAGTTTATTCATAGGCACCCTCTAAGAGTTTTTCCTTGTTTTCCCTGGCCCGCTCTTTTTCCTCCCGTGACTGCGCCTCTTCCATTATCGTGTCGTACACCGCCGCGGCTTCTTCAATTTTTCCCTGGTCCACATACACCCGCGCCAGCAGAAACATGGCGGGTGTATTTTTCTTTTCCTTTTCCAGAAGCCGGATTAAATAGGGTTCCGCGTCCGAAATACGGTCGAACTCGAAGATGTACAGCACCGAAATGCCGTAGAGGGCCTGACTGAAATTATTGTCCAGCTCCAGGGCCCGGAGATAATAATTTTCAGCCTCCTGAAAAAGGCGTTCCTGTTCCGCCGGGTTATTGACTTTTGCCTTCGCAAGCCGGGCACTTGAAGCGGCGCAGAGATAGAAAATCACTTCATTCTCGGGATAGTATTCCAGGGCTTTTTCCAAATATTTCAGCGCCTCGCCGTACATATCTCTCCTAACAAATTCGATTCCAAGCATCTTGTAATGTTCCCCCAGCTGGGCGCTTGCTTCCACCCGCCGGTTTACAATTTCCTCATACTGTTTAATCGCTTGGTTCAGTTCCCGTATCCGCTCCTCCGAAAGCTCCTCCCCCTCGTACCGCTGGGTTTCGAAGACCTTCAGGTCCTTCAGCATGTCCCTGTCGCCGTCCCCGCAGGCTGCAAGCAGTACAATAAGTACCGCTATTAAAATGGCCTCTATTATGTATACAGGCAAAACTGCACTGCTGATTTTAATTTTCGCCATTTTTTTACCCCCTGGGATGAAATTCCCGGTGATTTTTCTTCAAATCCTCCCGCGTAAGGTGAGTATAGATTTGCGTCGTACTGATGTCCGCGTGGCCTAACAGCTCCTGCACCGCCCGGAGGTTTGCCCCTCCCTGCAGCAGATGGGTTGCAAAACTGTGGCGCAGGGTATGCACTTTGGCATCGATCCCCGCTGCCGTACTTGCCGCTTTGAAACGCTTCCACACACTCTTCCGCGATATTTTTTTGCCCCGCTGACTGACAAACACCGCGTCGGAACGCACCCCCGGCTTCAGAAGCTTCGGTCTGCCTTCCTTGAGATATTTCGAAAGCCAGTACACTCCCTCCTCGCCTAGGGGAACGAGACGTTCTTTCCCGCCCTTCCCGCTGACGCGGACCATCTTTTCCTCCATAAACAGCTGCCCGGCCGTCAGGTCCACCGCCTCGGAAACCCGGAGCCCGCAGGAGTAAATAAGCTCGAACAGCGCCCGGTCCCGCAGCCCCGTCGGCTTGCCGCAGTCGAAATGTTCCAAAAATCCGTCTACATCCTCCCGGGAAATGACCGCGGGAAGGGTCCGCCCGGTTTTCGGGTTTTCAATCTCCTCCGCGGGATTGTCACCCCGGATCCCTTCGGCAATGCAGAAAATGAAAAATGACCGAAGGGCGCTCAAGACTTTCGCGATCGTCCGCTTGTCCGCCCCGCCGGCCGCACCGTCACTTCCGCCGGTCTGCTTGTAAACGCAGAAATCGACGATGTCCCCCGGTCCTGCTTCCTCGGCCCTCACTCCCCGCTCCCCGGCAAACCGTACGAAGGAGCCGGCTTCCCTGGAATATGTTTCCACGGTCTGTTCCGCGTGCCGGAGTTCGATACGGAGATAATCTTCATACTGCCGCAGGAGCGTTGCGTCTTCAGTCATCAGCCGTTGTTACCCGACACCTTTGAATCCCGCAAAATTGTCGGGATTCCCAAATCTTCTTCCGAAGGGTTTCTTCCCGTAAGAAAATTGCCGGTCCGCCGGCTTATCCCCTCTTTCATCCGTATCCAATCGGGGTACTTGATAATTTCCCCCTCCTCCTCGCTTTCCGCCGCCTCTTCGTCTATCACTGCCGCCTCGATATCGAAACCCGTGGCAATAACGGTCACCTTGATCCTGTCCTCCACGGTTTCATCGATGGATGTTCCGGAGATGATAAGGGCGTCGCTGTCGGCATTGGAGGTAATAATGTTGATAATTTCCTCGTATTCCGTAAGAGAAAAATCCTCCCCGCCGGTAACACTGACCAAGATACCCTTTGCCCCTTCCATGTTCGCGTCCTCTAACAGGGGATTGTTGATGGCATTTGTAGCCGCGTCCACCGCCCGGTTGTCGCCGGTCCCGAGCCCGATCCCCATAAGCGCGTCTCCCCGCCCCTTCATAATAGTCCGGACATCGGCAAAGTCGATATTAATGTCCCCGGAAACGGTTATCAGGTCCGAAATGCCCTGCACCCCCTGCCGGAGTACGTCGTCCGCCATGAGAAAAGCCTGCCGAATCGGGGTTTTTCGTTCGACAATTTTTAAAAGATACTGGTTCGGAATGGTAATAAGGGTGTCCACGGCTTCCCGCAGCTTGTCGATCCCCTCTTCCGCGAGGGCCATCTTTTTCCGGCCCTCAAAATCGAACGGCTTGGTAACGACAGCCACCGTAAGTGCACCGACCTCCCGGGCCACCTCGGCCACGATGGGGGCCGCCCCCGTCCCGGTACCGCCCCCCATTCCGGCGGTAATGAAAATCATATCGGCGCCTTTCAGAACTTCCTGGATCTGCTCCCTGTCCTCGGCGGCGGCTTTTTCGCCGATTTCCGGCACACCGCCGGCACCGAGGCCCGAAGTAAGCTTTGTGCCTAAGGCCAGTTTCTGCTCCGCCCGCGCCTTATCCAGGGCCTGAACGTCCGTATTCATTGCAATAAACTGTACGTTCCGCAGTCCCTGGGCTATCATCCTGTTGACGGCATTGCTGCCCCCCCCGCCGACACCGACGACCTTAATAACCGTTGGATTCAATTGATTGTTATCTAATAGTTCTATCTGCATGGCCCCCTCCCAAGAGCAAGTGATTCCGGTACTAAAAAAACTCGCCGAACACGTCCCGCATCCGGTCGATAAACCGGCGCTGTTTTGGTTTTTTCACCGGTTTGTCATATGTTCCTTCTCCCAAAGCTTCCGCGCCGTACTCCACCAGCCCGACGGCGGCGGCGTAGGCCGGGTTTCGGTATTCCTCCACCAGCCCCCCTACATCCAGGGGATAACCGATCCGGGCGGGAACGCCGAACATTTCCTTTGCCAGTTCAGCCGCGCCGTCCAAGAGCGCTCCGCCGCCTGTAAGGACAACGCCGCCGCCCAAATGCTGAAGATACCCTTTTTTCTCCACCTGGTCCCGCACCATGGAAAAGGTCTCCGCCATCCGGGACTGGACAATTTTACACATCTCCTTTCGGGGTATCGACGCCGCCGGCCACCCGCCCACGCCGGGGATAACCACTTCCTCCTCCGAATCGACTAAGGGAAGGTAGCAGCAGCCCGCGTCCACTTTAATTTTCTCCGCCGCCTCGATGGGCGTTTTTAAAAGAATGGAAAGATCGTTGGTTACCTGGGCCCCGCCGATTGAAATGACGTTGGTATGATAGGGGGACCCGTCCAAATGGACCAGGACGTCCGTCGTCCCGCCTCCCAAATCGACCAGCAGCACTCCCAGCTCCTTCTCGTCCTCCGTCAGCACCGCCTTCGCGGCGGCGATGGAATCGAGGGCAATGTCGCTTACCCTGAACCCCGCCCGGTTAATGCATTTAATGAGGTTCTGGGCGGAGGTAACGGAACCGGTAATGATATGTACTTCCGCTTCAAGACGCACACCGATCATGTCCAGAGGGTTCTTGATCCCCCCCTGTTCGTCCACAATGTATTCCTGGGGAATTACATGAAACACTTCCCTGTCCATGGGGATGACTACCGCCTTTGCCGCGTCGATAACACGGTCGACGTCGGATTCGGTAATTTCCCGGCCCTTTCCGGTTACCGCTACAACCCCCCTGGAATTGATGCCGTCGATATGTCCCCCGGCAATTCCGGCTATAACGCCGTTCACTTCCCGCCCCGACATCATTTCCGCGGCCTCCACCGCGTCGATTACCGATTTCAGCGTAGCCTCTATATTGATAACCACGCCCCGGCGCAGCCCTCTGGACTGACTAACTCCCACGCCGACAATTTCCACTTCGCCGCGTTCGTTCAGCTCGCCGATGACGGCGCAGACTTTCGTTGTACCGATGTCGAGGCCAACGATTACGTTCTCACTCGCCACTTGGGACCTCCTTCACTTTGTAAACGACCTCTCCGCTCCGCAAGTCCAGTTCCCGGACCCGTTTTTCCAGGTCCTCTATGGTCACTACATCGAGTACCATGAGAATATACTTTAATTCCGTTTCATCTATCGACATCCCCGTCCGCACGGGCATGTGATACCCCGAAAAGTAGAGTACCGCCTCGTACTGGCTGCTGCTCCGTTTGACGATTTTCACTTCCGAGAGAAGAGAAAACAGGCGGGGCGATTCGGTTTTCAGCGTGTACAGGTCCCGAAGCAGTCCGAGCACCTCCTCGGGAAGTTTCATCCCCAGACGAATGTTCCTGAACACAATGCCGGATATTACAAGATTGTTCATATCGACAACGGAGGTGCCGATTTGAAAAACGACCCCTTCTTGGTCGAATACAATGGGAACGGCCCCGTCGCCGGTATCTACGATACTTACCCCGAGTGGTTCCCTGCCGGTTATATCGATGTACAGGGAATCGGGGAATTTCTTCCCCACTTCAGCTTTTTGAATAAGGGGATAGGAACCCAGCAGTTCCGAAATTTCCTCAGGATCGACATTGAAATAAAACAGGTCCTTGTCGATTTCCGCCAGACGCAGCACTTCCCGGTCCGCAAGGGCCAGGTTCGGCCCCGTTGTAATGACTATTTTCCGGATCATCAATTTCGGAGATATGAGAAAATGGAACACCAGCTCTCCCGCAAGCACCAGCACGAGAAAAAGGATGACAACGATGAAAACCCGCTCCAGTTTCCGCCCTTCCCGCTTGTTCCGGGGGGCCGCTTCCACGGGTTTTATCCGCGCAGGCCTTCTTTCATCCTTATACATGTGGACTTCGGGAAAAAGCTTCAATTTTTCCCGCACACTCCCGGTGTTTTCAGCGGGCTTCCCGTAGAGTGCGTCACTCATAGCTTTGCTCCCTGTTCCGCTCTTCAACCCGGTTTCTCGATACATTCATAATCAGCCCGCACATAACGAGGGTCACGACGATCGAAGAACCGCCGGATGAAAAAAACGGCAGAGGTATTCCGGTTGCCGGAACCAGCCCCGAAACAACGGCAATATTTAAAAGGGCCTGGTAGAGAATTGACGTCGTGAGGCCGAAGGCCAGATAGTAGCCGAACCTCGACCCGCTTTTCACCGCGGCGGTGTATCCCCGGAAGGCAAAGGCGATGAACACGGCAATGATAAATACAACACCGAAAAAACCCATCTCTTCACCGAGGACTGCAAAAATAAAATCGGAATGCGCCTCCGGGAGACCTCCCAGTTTTTTCCCTCCTTCTCCGAGGCCCCTCCCCCAGAGGCCGCCGCCCATCAGGGCCGACCTGGAGGCGTTTACCTGAAATCCGGTACCGACGGGGTCCTTCATGGGGTCTAAAAACGCCATCAGCCGCTGCACCCGGTGTTCTTTTGTAAACAGCAGGATAACCGCCAGGGGAATTCCCACTACCGCGAGAAGGAGAAAATACACGAAACGGATTTTCGCGATAAAAAACATGATAAGAATGAGGAAAAATATAAAAAAGGCGGTTGAAAAGTCGTTCTGCAGGTATACGAGAATGACAAAGGCGGAACAGATGACCAGGGGAGGCAAAACGGATTTCGCGAATTCTTCCATTCTGTTTTCTTTTTTGCTGAAAATATGGGCCAAATAGAGAATTACCGTCAATTTTGCCAATTCCGAAGGCTGAAAGGAATACCCAAAGATATAAATCCACCGTTTCGCCCCCATCGTCGTCCTGCCGAGACCCGGAACAAAGGTAAGGGCGGTAAGGATGAGAGAAGAAATTACCAAAGCCGGCACCAGCCGTCTGATGAAATCGAGGGACACCCTCGAAATAAAAAAACCGAGGGCAACACCGAGAACAACCAGGACAAGCTGCCGCTTTAAAAAATAGAGAGGATCTCCGAAACGTGTTTCCCCCCAGTAAAAGGAGGAGGAAAACAGCGCCGCAAGGCCCAAACCGACAAGCAGTACCAGCAGCCCCAGGAGGATGTAGTCACCCCGCTCTTTTGTCAGCTTTTCAGCCGAAAAACTTGTTTCCATCATTGTATCTTCAGGGTCGATAAACTGACAATTGCAAACAGTCCGCCTAAAATCCACAACCGCATAACAACCTTGCTCTCCGCCCATCCTTTCAGTTCAAAATGATGATGAAGCGGGGCCATCTTGAAAACCCGTTTCCCCCTTAATTTAAATGATACTACCTGAATTATTACCGACAATGCTTCCAGAACAAACACGCCCCCGATAATAATCAGAAGAATTTCCTTTTTTAACATCAGCGCGATGACGCCGATTATTCCGCCTAAACTCAGACTGCCGGTATCGCCAAGCATAATCTCCGCGGGATGCGCGTTAAACCAGAGAAATCCGACTACCGAACCGATTAAGCTGAAACACAAAACCGTCAGCTCCCCGGCATTTTCCAGAAAGGGTATCTGCAGATACGCCGAATAGTCCGCCCTCCCGGTAAGGTAGGCAAGAATGGCAAAGGTAAGCCCGACAATGATCAACAGGCCCGAAGCCAGACCGTCAAGACCGTCGGTCAAATTAACGGCATTGGAAAACCCGACGATGATCAGCATTCCGAAGGGGATGTAGAAGAGGGACAAATCGAGGACCGGAAATTTAACGAAAGGAATGTAGAGCAGCGTTGTTTCCGGATTACTGGAAATATAGAGAAAAGTCACGATTCCGGCGGCCAAAACGGTCTGGGCTATAAACTTAAACCGGGCATGAAGCCCGTCGGCGTTTTTCTTGAATACTTTCAGATAATCGTCGATAAACCCGATGGTGCCGAAACCAAGAATACATGCTACCACAATCCAGGTGTAGGGGTTCCGGATGTCCTGCCACATAAGGACCGAAAAAACCATGGCAATATTTACCAGGATCCCTCCCATTGTCGGTGTTCCCGATTTTACCAAATGGGTCTTCGGCCCGTCTTCCCGTATTTCCTGGCCCACCCGCCGCTTTTTTAGAAACGCAATCAGCTTCGGCATAAAAATGAAGCAGATCAGCAGGGCCGTTACCGCGGCGTAGGCGGAGCGGAAGGTGATATACTGAAAAATATTGAAAAAGGTAAAGTGTTTTGTCAGGGGGAACAACAGCTCCTTCAGCATAGAGACTTCTCCTTCTTTCGCAGATAATGCAGCACCCGCTCCAGTTCGATGCTCCGGGAGCCTTTCAGCAGCAGCAGGTCCCCGGGAAAAAGCATTTCTTCCGCTTCCCGGGCAAGTACGTCAATATCTTCGGTATGAAGGAACCGCGGTTTGCCCCCCGGCACCCCCAGGGCGGCATCGTACGCCGCACGCATTCCGGGGCCGTAAAAATAGATGCAGTCGAGATCGAGCAAGGCGGCGTATCGGCCCAAATCGGCATGAAACTCCCGTGAATGCGCCCCCAGCTCGGCCATGTCCCCGACAATTGCCGTCTTTTTCCCTTCCCGGCCGATACCGGCGAGGAGCGACAATGCCTCCCGCATGGAGTCGTAATTCGCGTTGTAGCAGTCGAGGATGACCGTTATTTCACCTTCAATAATCTGTCCCCTTCCGAACAGGGGACGCGCCGATTCCAGGGCCTCCTTGATACCGGTAAAAGAAACTCCGAGATGTCTCCCGATAACGTAGGCGGCATACATATTTCTTCTGTTAAAGCCGCCGATAAGGGGAAAGCGAATGGTCCCTTCGGGAAAAATGATTTCACTCCCGGCAAGCCCCTTGTCTTGCTCGATTATCCTCTTTCCCGCCGATCTTTTTCCGTAGGGAAGAACGGTCCCCCGGACTTCCTCGGCAAGAAAATGGTAAAACGGCTCATCCTCGTGAATAAATCCTGTTTCGCCGCCGCTGAACCGGGAAAAGATCTTTTTCTTTTCCGCCGCAATTCCCTCCACGCTGCCGATCAGTCCGATGTGGGCGGTCCCGATGTTGGTAATGACTCCGTAATCGGGCCGCACAATTTCCGCGAGGATATCCATTTCCCCTCTCCGGTTCATTCCCATTTCAAAAACGGCGCATGGTTCGGCGCCGGAAAACCGGAGGACCTCCTGGCAGAGGCCGATTTCGGAATTCAAATTTCCCTTATTGATAAATACGGGCCCTTTCATCGATAACACGGCCCCGATCAGTTCCTTCGTGGTTGTCTTTCCGTTGCTTCCGGTCACACCTATACGGAAGAGCTTCTTTCCGTGTTCCTTCATCTCCCGCCGCGCCATCCGCTGCAGCGCGCCTAGGGTATCGGTAACGATGCCCGCGATCTTTTCCGGGTGGTTTTGCAGATATTCCCGGAGATCCCGGTGGTCCCGATAAAATTTTTCGGCAACAATGACCCCCGCCGCGCCTTGTTCGAAGGCTTCCCGGATAAAAAGATGACCGTCGGTACGCTCGCCGGCAAGGGGGATGAACAGGTCGCCCTCCCGTACCGCCCTCGAATCTACCGCGGCCTCCCGGAAGGATGGCACGCCGGCGGGATTATTGATTATTGTCGTGCACTCGGCGGCAAAGGTGTCCCGGCTAACCATCGGGAGCTTCCTTTTCCGCTTCTTTCTCCCCTTCCGGTATACGGATCCTGATCAGCCTGCCTGGACCGAGTTTTTCGAGTTCCAGCTCTTCTATCGCCAATTTTTCGAGACGCTGGGGCGACTGCAGCACGCTGATGCCCGCGATAAGGCGCTTGTTCTTTTCAATGAGTTCCTGCTGCGTGTCTTCCAGCGCGGCAATGCTTTTCTCCAGCTCCCGGTAGCGAAATACCTGCCATACATTGAGAAAAGCCGCGAGGGGTAAAAGTATAGCAATCAGCAGAACATACCACCGCTTCATTTTAATACACCTCGTCCTCGATTTTTTCCAAAACCCGAAGTTTCGCGCTTCTCCCCCGTGGATTTTCCGCTGCTTCATCTTCACCCGCCACCGCCGGTTTTTTGGTAAGTATCCGGGCCCGCTGGATCCGGTCGCACTCACACCGGGGCAGTTCGGGAGGACAGGTGCAAATTTTGCTTTTCTCCTTGAAAAAATGCTTAACGATACGGTCCTCTAACGAATGGAAAGAAATAACCCCCAGGCGTCCTCCGGGTTTCAGGATTTTCAGGGAGTCGTGGAGTACTGAATTGAGTCGTACCAATTCACCGTTAACGGCAATCCGCAGGGCCTGAAATGTCTTTGTTGCCGCGTGGATCTTCCCTCGGCGGTATTCCGGCGGTACCGCCTTTTCGATAATGTTCCGGAGTTCCGATGTTCTGGAGATGCTGGTTTCCCCCCGGGCGGCGCTTATCGCCGCCGCGATTCTGCGGGAATACCGTTCCTCCCCGTATTCGTACAGAATGTCCGCAAGTTCCTTTTCCGGATAATTGTTTACAATATCGAAAGCGGATGTTTCAAGCTCTTCACCGATCCGCATGTCCAAATACTCGTCCCGGCTGAAAGAAAAACCTCGGCTGCTGCTCTCGTAGTGGAAAGAGGAAATCCCTAAATCGAAAAGAATTTTGTCCGGCCGTTCCC
>CAZSGZ010000092.1:10038-12346 GCA_964606455.1 uncultured Spirochaetales bacterium | reverse complement strand
ATGTTCGCGAATTGTTTCGTAATTGGTTACAGAATAAATATCATCGTAAATATTCTGTTCGTAAAAAACTCTGATCGCCGCCGGCAGTGTGGGTCCCGCATCGATGTAGATACAGGCTAATTCATCACCTTCAGCAGATATTACGTCTTGCGCTAGGGAAACTTGTTTCATGGGGTCAACATCGCTGTATCTCCAATCTAAAAATTCCATATTGGGCGCCAGTTCAAGGACTTTATCCTGAAAACCTTGACACCGTTTAACTAGATCGGGGAGTCCCGCAAGGGCTGAATGAATGGCAACTTTCCCTTCTAAGGATTTACCGTTCTCTTTCATGAGATTCACAAGGAATTCTCCTGCTAGTTCACCACCGCCGTAATTATCTGAAACAAATTCAGCGTCATACGCGTCTGTCCACTGCTTTACCGAATCGTTTATAGTTACTACGACAATCCCCTGAGCCGAAGCTTTATCGATGAGGGGTGCCATTGTCTCAGGATTGACGGAAGCCATGACAATAGCATCGGGCTGCGTAACGATAATGTTTTCCAGTATCCCTAATGCTTCTTCAACCGCAGCATCATTTTGGGCCGCATACAAGGTTGCTTTAACCTTATCCGGATTCTCCTTGGCATAATTCATCCCTCCGATGCGAATGTGGTTCCAGAAATCCTGTGCCTGTGATTTTAGCAGAAAAGCAATTTCATATGGTTCAGCCTCTTCCGCCGCTGTTGATTTTTCATCTGTTTCTGCTGATTTTTCCTTATCACCGCCGGCGAAAACAGGCAAAGCGAGTAAAGCAATCATCATTACCGCGAATAACAACAAAACTCTTTTTTTCATACAAGTCTCCTTCATTTATTTTTACGGTTTTTACAAACCGCTTTTCACAAACACAAGTTGAGAATTTTCAACACCATATCTTTATTGTACGTTTCAATTCCCCAGTGCTCCGCCGTGACAAGAACATCATCAGCAAGAGCTTCGAGTTTATCGGCAGGCATTCCCGCTTCGGCGAATGTCGTGGGTACTCCAATCTTTTTGAACCACGCAACAAGCGCATCGATCCCGGCCTTCGCAGTAGCCTCATTGTTTTCGCCTTGGATCCCGAAAATTTCTTTGGCAAAAACCGAATATTTATCTATCCGCTCTTGTAAGTGAAATTTCATAACCGCGGGGATCGATACGGACATTGCGGAACCGTGGGGAACATCGTAAAACGCGGAGAAGGTATGGCCCACCATATGGATCGGCATATCGAAGGCTCCGAGCCCGCAGACGTAGAACCCGTTCCAGGCAAAGGTCGCCGTCCACATCATCGTGGCCCGTGCCTGCTTGTCCTCCGGGTCCTTTAATAACCGCTCCATGCATTCCATAACCGTTTTAATCATTCCCTGAGCAAACCTGTCCTGCATAGGCGCCCACGGGTCGTTATGGTTGATATACCCCTCCATCAGGTGCGAAACGATGTCGGCGGCGGATATTGCCGTCTGTTTTACGGGAAGGGAGTATGTAAGTTCGGGATCGAGGATTGCATACTTCGGAAACATCAATGGATTGACAAACCCCTCTTTCCGTTTCAGTGCGTCGTTCGAGATAACGGACGTTGAGTTCATCTCGGAAGAGGTTGCCGGAATTGTTACCACGCAGACAATCGGAAGTGCTTTCGATACTTCCCCTTCCCCAGTCGCGAGGTCCCACACATCTCCGTCATAATACGCGCCCATGGCCATTGCCTTTGCCGTGTCGATGACACTGCCTCCGCCGAGGGCAATTAACACATCGGGTTTTTCTTTCTTCGCTATTTCGATTCCTTTCCGGATGTGCTCCACCGTAGGATTGGATTTAACACCGAAAAAGGAGAGGTACTCGATTCCTTTCGTCTTCAATGCATCTTCCGCCTTTGTAAAAAAATCGACGGACCGGACAAACGCCTCATCGTAGGTAACAAGCATTGCTTTATTCCCGAACGTTTGCGCAAGCTCACCGAGACGGTTTATTTCCCCTTCGCCGAAAACAACATGGGTAGGCAGATAATATTCAAACGAATTCATAACAATGCTCCTTATTTTTAATGATAATCGTTATTATAAAGCACCTATTGTTATTTGTCAATTAAAATATTCGATATTTTATTTATTTTTCCCAAACGTTCTATATTTGTATTATTTTATATTTATTACGGCGATTTGTTCCCACTTTATGCAACATCCGGGGTGTAATGAAAATAATTGTTAGAATGGTATGGATTGATTATACTCGATTAAACTTTCTTCTGTCAAGCTTTATTTATTTATGTTTACGTTTTTTT
>CAZSGZ010000092.1:2131-10028 GCA_964606455.1 uncultured Spirochaetales bacterium | reverse complement strand
TTAATGATAATCGTTATTATAAAGCACCTATTGTTATTTGTCAATTAAAATATTTGATATTTTATTATTTATTACATATTGTTCTATATATTATAATTTTTGTTCTAATTTGAAAGTTTTATGTTTTTTTATAAGCAAGGTTCAACACTTCTTTGAATTTCCGCTAAATCTGAAAAAACGCGGCTTTCATGCAGACTTTCATATGCGTTACAATAAATTGCATACAATCTTTCATACAAATCGTTGTTACGTGCATTCGGTTCATAGCGGGTCCCGAGTTTGACCATACTTTCAGCCCCGTCGGCAATCGATTTGAATACTCCGGAACCGACACCGCCGAGGATCGCCGCGCCGAGGACGGTTGCATCGGATACCTCGAGGGTCGTTACCGGTATGCCGTAGATATCGGCCTGAATTTGGTTCCAGACGCTTGATTTCGTCGGGCCTCCTAACATCCTTGCCTCCGTCAGGTCAATACCCGCGGCCTGGATGGATTTCAGCATATCCTTCATGTCCATTGAAATCCCCTCCATATACGCCCGCGCAAGATCATAACGGCTATGGGCAAAGGTCAATCCCAAAACAACCCCCCGTGCGTCGGGATTGTAACGGGGGGTGGCGGCCGTTGCATAATACGGAAGCACCAGCAGCCCCTTCGACCCGGGAGGCACTTCCGCTACCTTCCGGTTCAGCCGCGTATAAAAGTCCTCGCCCTCTTTCCCAGCTTCCTCGCTGTCGAATCGGCCGATCTCATCTTTGTACCATCTGTATACACTGGCCGCCGCGGCCTGATACCCCTCTAAAAGCCATCGGCCCGCCATGGGATGTGATGTTACCATCATTTTTGACCGGGGGTCCCGAAACGGCGCGTCCACGAATGCGGTAACGGCCCCCGCCGTTCCCATGGAAATCGAGAGCATCCCTTTTTTCGTTACACCGGCACCAAGCGCCCCGGCGGACTGGTCTCCCGCTCCGATACTGAAGGGTGTTCCCGCGGCCAATCCGCAGAGCATTGAAGCTTCGCGGGAAACCGTTCCCGCCGGTTTCCCGGAATCGGCCGGTATCGGAAGATGAGATGCGGGTATTTGAAACAAATCTAAAAGCTCCGTATCCCATGCACCCGCTACATTATCAAAAAATCCGAAAAAGCCGGCATCGTTCATGTCGACAAAATACTCATCGGCACCGAGGGCTTTCAGGAAATAATCGTGCATCTGCACGACCCGGGCGGTTCGTTTCCAAATATCAGGTTCGTTTTTCCGCACCCATAACATTTTCGAAAGAAGCCATGTCGTACTGTTCGGATAACCGGTCTTTTTGTAATATTCCGATTCATCAATTGCCTCGGCAATTTCTTTCACTTCAGCGGATGAACGGTTGTCCTGCCAGGAAATCATCGGCCGGACCAATCCTCCATCCGCGTTTAGAAATAACCCGCAGCAGCGCTGCGCCGAAAGGGATACTCCGGCAATATCGGCAGGGGCGGCTCCGCTTTTTTCAACCGCTTCCCGTACAGCCTCCATTGCGGATGCAACAACCAGCTCGGCATCCTGCTCGACCCAGCCCGGCCGGGGATAGGTACAGGGGTATTCCCTGTACGTACCGGACAAAACATCTCCCTCTCGACTGAAAATAACCGCTTTCGAACCCGTCGTCCCGATATCCAATCCTGCCAGAAATAATGCCATTTTTTTCTCCTCGATTCCCGCGTACAAACGATTTCAGGATAATGCGCTATCTTCGGGTTGTCAACATATATTATGCAAATATTTATTTAAATCATCGTTATATTCTATATATGATATGTTATCTTTGTTTTTCTTACCATTTATTTTTCTATATAAATTTTGTTTGCCTAAATTTCTTGATATTGATATACTTGTATCATTATATTAATACTTTAGAAGGATTGAACTGTGAGTGATTTTCAAAAAGAAAAGGAACAGAACAAATATCTCATTCCGAATGTTGCACGGTCATTGAAAATACTTGAATTTTTAGCTGATGAAGAGAATAAAGCCAGCATAGCACAAATCGCAAGCCATTTTGATCTGCCGAAAAACAGTGTTTTCAGAATCATTAAAACGCTCGAACATTACGGCTACATAGAAGAGGCGGACAGAAAATATAAAACAACTCCCCGGCTTTTGTATCTTGGTTATGCAAGTATGCGGAATGTAGGGTTTATCGAAAACTCCCTGGACATTATGCATCTTTTACGGGATGAAGTAAACGAAACGGTAATGCTCGGCACCTTATTGGGAAAGCAAATTGTCATTATCGATCAACTGCCTTCTTTTCATTATATTAAATTTACAACGGAAATCGGGAAACGGGTAACGGTCCACGCGTCGGCGCCCGGAAAAGCCATTTTGGCATATCTGCCTGAACCCGAACAAATGGCGCTTCTCAACCAAATTCAATTTACCAGATACACCGACCATACCATCCCGAGTAAAAGCGACATGATTGACGAAATAAAAACCGTACGGGACAAAGGCTACGCCATTGACGACGGCGAGGAGAATCCGGAATGCCACTGTATCGGCAGCCCGGTCCTCGACCATCGGGGGTTCCCGATAGCATCGGTCTGGACCGTAGGTCCCAGCTTCCGCCTTGTCCCGGAATTATACGATACAATCGGGCCGGTAGTGAAAGATTTTGCCCTCCGGATTTCCAGGCGCTTCGGTTACGATCCCGTGTAGCGTTACAGGCGCGGCGGGCTTACACCAGCGCCGTTATACCTCCCAGGGATTCAACAGCGGAATGCCGAAATTGTTGAAATCCCGGATATTGCGGGTAGCGAGAACCAATCCGCTGCGCCAGGCGGCGGCGGCAATCAATGCATCGGCCTGGAAAATCGTCCGTCCCTCTGAAGAAAGAGACCCCCGTTTTTCTCCGGCCCAAAAGACATCTTCCGTTGTTACTTCGATTATTCGGCAGGCAGAGGCTGTAAACCGGCGAAGCCAGGCTTCTTTTTCATAAAGCCTCTTCCGGCGTAATCCGAAAACCAGTTCTTCAATTGTAATAATGCTTAGAGCGATTGCGGGAAGCGAAGAAAACCATGAACCAACCCGCGGGTCGGGGTTTTTTCTCATGACTTCGCTGATTACATTTGTATCGCAGAGAAACTTGTGCATTTAGTACAGCACGTCCGGCAGGGGTCTGTCCTGCCGGACGACGGGTTCCATTTCCCCTTCTCGCGTGTTGATCTCCTCAAGATCCCGCAGCCACGGCTCCAATGTCCCCTCGATAACATCACGGTGTTCTTCATAAAGCTGCCAGCTTATTATTGCAGCCGCCGGTTTTCCATACCGTTCAATAACCTGCGGTTGTTCATTCGCCTCGTCGATGAGGGCGGACAGCTCTGCCTTTGCCTTTGAAGCCGTCCAAATATTTTTTTGTACATTCATGTTGTACAATTATACTATTGTTTTGTACATTTTGTAAACGGAAATTTTATTTTTTTCAGTTACACCAGCGCCGTTACCGGTTTCTCCAAAAGCCCCACTAAGGTCTGCATGAACTCCGCCGATTCCGCGCCGTCCACGATCCGGTGATCGAAGGTCAAACTAAGACCTAAGATCTTCCGGTCCGTAATTTCGCCGTCGATACGGGCAAGGCGGTCCTGAATGGCGCAAACTCCTAAAATGCCCGCTTCGGGCTGATTGATAATGGGCGTAAAGGAAGTTACCCCGTACTTTCCGATGTTGCTGACGGTAAACGTGCTTCCCGTAAGATCGTCGGGATTCAATTTGCCGTCGGCGGCTTTGCCCCGGATTTCCGCCATCTCCCTCGACAATTGAAGGAGGGTTTTTCTCTCCGCGTTCCTGATAACGGGAACGAGGAGCCCCTTCGGTGTCGCCACCGCCACCCCTAGGTGGATATAGGGATACAGAAGCAGCTCTGCCGCTTCTGTATCGGATGCTGCACCGAGAGACGCGTTCATTCGGGGATTCTTAAGCAGCGCCCGGACCACCGCTTTCAAAACGAAATCGTTCACTGTAATGTGCATATCGCCGCCGGCGTTCAGCTCCTTCCGTACAGCAAGCAGGTCCGTAACATCCGCCTCCGCGTTTACCGTTACCGGCGGCAGTTCGAGGTGGCTGGCGAGCATCCGCTTTCCGGTAATCCGCTGAATGTTGTTTAGTTTTATCCGTTCCGGCTCCATGCTTCCGGCGCCGGAATCTTCGGCTTCAGCTGCCGCCCGTTTGGCCGCCAGGGCCGCGGCAATGTCCTTGGAAAAAATCTTGCCGTCTTTTCCGCTTCCTGCAAGGCCGGCAAGTTCGACCCCTTCACGCTCGGCAATTCTGCCGGCCAAAGGAGTGGCTTTCACTGTTTTCGCGGCGGCCACATCCGCCGCGCGGACTTCACCGTATTTGCCTCCGGGGTAAACGGAAGTTAGATCGATATTCTTTTCCTTCGCGATCCGCCGGGCCGCGGGGGTGGCCTTAACGCGGCCGCTTTCGCTGACAGCCGCCTGTGCCGCGGCGCCGGCCGTGCTGTCCGCACCCGCCGTGCTCTCCCCGTCGGCCGCTGATGCTGCCGGTGCGGAAATGCCGGCGGAACCGGAAGCTGCTGCGGCAGGCTTCTTCGCGGCCTCGGGTATCTCTTCCCCCGGTTCCCCTATCCATCCTACGACCTCGGTTACCGGAACGGTATCTCCTTCGTTATACACTATTTTTAAAAGGGTCCCTTCATAGTCGGCCTCAACTTCCATGGTGGATTTGTCGGTCTCGACTTCGAGAACGGGCTCCCCCTTTTCTATTTTGTCCCCTTCCTTCTTGAGCCATTTGATAATGACCCCTTCCTCCATTGCCATGCCCGATTTGGGCATGATGATCGTTCCGGCCATATCGCTTCTCCTTATAACAGACTTTCGACCGCTGCGGCGATCTTTTCTTTCGTGGGGACTACCTGGGCTTCGAGGTTCGGATTATAGGGAATGGGAACATCCAAACCTCCCAGCCGTTTGATGGGAGCATCCAGATAAAAGAACGCGTCGCTGTCCGCTATTACCGCGGCAACCTCGCCGCCGAAACCGCCGGTCTGACATGCTTCATGGACAACCAGAACACGGCCGGTCTTCTTTGCCGACGCCGCCACCGTCTCCTTGTCCAGAGGGTTTAAGGTCCGAAGGTCAACAACCTCCAGGGAGATCCCCCGGCCTGCCAGTTCCTCCGCGACTTCCAGAGAACGCTGCACCATCCTGCCGTAGGTAATGATCGATACATCGGTTCCTTCCCGCTTGACATCCGCCTTGCCGATAGGAATTGTATATTCTTCCTCCGGGACTTCCCCCTTTTTTCTATACAAAAGCTTCTGCTCGAAGAAGAGCACCGGATTGTTATCTCTAATAGCTGTTTTCAAGAGCCCTTTTGCATCATAGGGGGTCGAAGGCGCGACGACCTTCAGCCCCGGGATATTACAGAACCAGGCCTCCGGGCTCTGGGAGTGCTGCTCCGCCGCCCCCGTGCCGGACCCCTCGGGTGTCCGGACGACCATGGGCACCATTGCCTGTCCGCCGAACTGGAAGCGGTTTTTCGCCGCCTGGTTGACGAGCTGGTCCATTCCGAAGGTCAAGAAATCGCTGAACATGATCTCCGCGATCGGCCGGAGTCCCGTCGCCGCTGCGCCGGCGGCACAGCCGATAATAATCGCCTCGGAAATAGGGGTGTCCCGGACACGTTCTTCCCCGAACTCTTCGATCATCCCGCGGGACACCCCGAAGGCGCCGCCGTAGACGCCGATATCCTCGCCGATGAAAATCACCTTCTCGTCCCGGCGCATTTCCTCGCTCATCGCTTCCTTCAGAGCTTCCGCATATGTTATTTCTCTCATCATTATCTCCTTGCTCCGTTCCCGTTAATCCGCGAATACGTCTTCGAAAATATCTTCGATTTTCGGTTCGGGACTGTTGTTCGCATATTCAATCGCGTTTTCGATGTCCTGTTCGGCCTGTTTGTCCAGTTTGTCGAGGGCGGCATCGTCGGCAATTTTGTTGTCGACCAGGTATGTCCTCATCCGCTTAATGGGACATTTCTTTTTCCATTCGTTCACTTCTTCTTTGGTCCGGTACAGCTGGGCATCGCTCTTGGAATGCCCCATCCAGCGGTAGGTATTTAAGACCATCAGCATGGGACCGTTTTTCTTGACATATTCCTTCCCTTTTTTCGTTTCCTCGTAGATTGCAACGGCGTCGTTCCCGTCCAAGGCGACCCCTTTCATGCCGTAACTGTCGGCCCGGATGGAAATGTCCTCGATGTTCATCGACTTGTTGATGTGAGTGGACATGCCGTAATAGTTGTTAACGCAGACAAAGATAATCGGCAGGTCCCACACCGAAGCGAGGTTCAGGGATTCATGGAAATTCCCTTCGTTTGCCGCGCCGTCGCCGAAGAAGCCGACGGTAATATTGTCCTTTTTCAGATATTTCTGGGTCAGCCCGGCCCCGACGGCCAAGGGGATGCCCCCGGCGACGATACCGTTCGCGCCTAAACTTCCCTTGGAAAAATCGGCGATATGCATACAGCCGCCTTTTCCCTTGCAGTAGCCGGTCTGCCTGCCCAAGAATTCCGCCATCATTCGGTTGATGTCCATCCCCTTCCCGATCCCCTGATTGTGTCCCCGGTGGGTCTGGAGGATGAGGTCCTCTTCGTCTAAGGCCGCGCATACACCGACGCCCGTTGCCTCCTCGCCGATACAAAAATGGGCGGTCCCGTGCACCTTCCCTTCAATAAACAGACGGGCCGCGGCCTCTTCGAAATTTCTGGTTTGCACCATTTTATAATAGATATCTAACAGCGTATCTTTCGGGATTTTCATCCGTTACTCCTCATCTAATATTCTAAAACTAATATAACGTTTGTTATAACAATTGTCAAGCAGGTTCGTCCAGCGTGCGGATAACACCCCGGGCTGTGGTTTCGTCGATTATCAGTATGTCCACCAATTCTGTTTTCAGCCCGGCAATAATTGAAGCAATTTTATGGTCACCCGAAACGACCGCGATTTTTGTTTTTGCTTTCCGCAGGCTTTCCACCGGAATTGCAATGGTAAGTTCGGCAATTTCGTCTCGGATAAAATTGCCGTCCGCATCGAAGAACCAGGCGCAGATATCGCCGACAGCCGATTCAGCCAGCTTTTCGGTAAAGCGTTCTCCCCGTTCGATGGATTCGGCAATGTTGTCGGCGTACTGCCTCGGCGGCGCGGCGATGGAAAACAGGGCGATATCAACGGCCTTCCATTTCGAGGCAAGCGATTTGAGTTCGGAACTGTCGGCATACAGTGCACGGTCTTTTTTCGATGCCGGGAGAATCGGCGCATGAATAAACCGGGCCGTACCTTGCACCTTTTCCGCGAACTGCCGGACGACCTCGTTCATCTGGTAGCGCTGCAGACTTCTATTCGTAGCGCCCACTAACGGGATAATTTCGAGATCGTTCACCACCGTTTCACTGCTGTATTCGGACATGAAGGAAAAAATCGTCTTGCCCCAGGAAATACCCACGGTATCGCCCTGCTTTACCGCACCGTTAAAAACATCGATCCCCTTCCGGACGGCCAAATCGAGGCGGAAATCCTGCTCCTTGATGGACGTCGGAACGACATACGCGGCCTGAATAGTAAAACGGTTCCGCAGTTCTCCGGCGAGATCATCGTTGTTGCTGCGGGGATCGTTTATCTTGATGTCGACGATACCCTGCTCTTTCGCCTTCGTTAAAATGAGGGAGATGAGAGAGCGGGAGACCTGTACCCGTTTCGCGATTTCGTCCTGCTTCAGTCCGTCGATGTAGTACATCCGGGCAACGTTGACCAGCAGATCGGTATCGTATTTGCCGTTCATACCGCCATTGTGACAAATGCCATAACAAATGTCAATCCTGCCGGCTTAAGA
>CAZSGZ010000092.1:0-2031 GCA_964606455.1 uncultured Spirochaetales bacterium | reverse complement strand
TCATACCGCCATTGTGACAAATGCCATAACAAATGTCAATCCTGCCGGCTTAAGAGGAGCAAATCAATATCGGAATAGTTCATAAACCCGCCGTCAAAGGTCACGAGCTTCAATTCACCGCAAACGGCAAATGCACCCAGATAGGCATCATTCCACATTTTTGGAGAGAACGAATTCCCCATTGTAAATTTTCTCCAGACATTTTCCAAACCGAGAGGTTCCCCTGTAAAATCGGTACGGGGGTCCTGCAGCAGCTCATCGAAACAGACCCAGGCTTCTGAAAGTGTCAAAGCCTCATTTTTAAACAAGGATGGATTTGTGGACAACCGTAAAAAACCCGATTGGGTCGTCCTGCAAAAATAACAGCTGCAGTCATCCTGCTTATCGAACCATGCCGAGGCCGCGGTATGATGATAATGGGCTTCAAAGGATAGTGCGAGCCATACATTAATGTCCGGCAGCAGCATGAAAATCTTCCCGTTCCAAAACGGCGGCAATATCATCGGAGTTAATGAAAAGGCTGCCGGGCTTTTTGGAGGGCACCAGGGGTAAACGTACCCTCCGCCTTTCGAACCCGGGACCCGAGGTTTCCAATTCGTGCTCAACAGCCCGGGCAATGAACTCTTTTAACGTAAGCCCGCTCATTGCGGCAGTTACTTTTATCTTTTTGTAGAGTGCGTCATTTATATCGATCGTAGTTCTCATACAAACATATTAACATATCTATGCTTTTATGTCAAAATTTTTTTCCGCAATTCTCAAAGTAGAAAAAATATTCGTTCTGCACCAGGATAGCGTGAAGCAATTGTAATTTCATCCGTTGTCAAAAGAATACGAGAATCCTGCAGGTCTTCATTTAAAACGGTAGTGCATGACACGAGTAACTATCCGGTAGTCAAGGAGCGCAGCTGTACGCCGGATATCACCGGGTAGGCTTTCATAAGGATATACGTCCCCCGCTATCGAAGCAGCCGAAGAATGAAGGGTTTCAGAAAATGAGACAATGTTGAGGAACCTCGTTACCCGCCAGGGTCTTCAAGCTCCAACCCTTTTACCATGGCTATCAGGAGATGTCCCCAACTTTCATAGAAGAAATATTTCGTCAGCGCCTGGGCATCCTGAAAGAAAGTCTTTCTGCTGGGAAGCGTTTTACGCAGCAACAGGCAGCGTCGATCGAACAGCTCCGCCACGGTGTGAAAAAGGAAGGAGATCAGGTTCAACGTCATAAGAAAATTCGATAGGTTCTTTTTTCCATGTCCAAAATTGTGCTCTAGATGGTAGCCTTTTGTTTTAAGAATATTGTTGTTTTCGTTTTCTATCTTCCATCTGCTTCGCCCATTGTCAATCATACGGGTAATGTTAGCATCGGTGATCAGTAGGTCGGTGACAAAGGAGAAACATTTTTTTACCATACCCTCTTTGTCCAATATGGCAAGCTCCATCCAGTTTACCTGCAGCGCCTCATCGCCGTCTTTCAACGGCACCCCGTTGCGGTACCGGTACCGATACACCACACGCTTCTTCCCGTCCCACTTCCTCTCATGGCGTTCATGTAATTCCCTCGGTGTGAATTCATGAAGCCATTCATATAAGTACTTATGAGATGATGTTTTACACACATAGATAAAACTGCATTCAGCTTCACGTGCCGCCGCGCATACCGGTTGCCTGCTGTACAAATCGTCTCCCAATACGACCACGGTATACTGCTCACAGCGATACCGTTCGACGATTGTCTTTATCCACCGTTTCACCGCCTTATTTTCGCAGTCCTGCTTGCTACTCCCATCATTGACGGTGATGAACTCCGGCGGAAGCGAGACAACCCTGTTTACTTCCGGTTTTACGATTACCGGCGTAATCGCGCTATGGTAATAGGTCACCTCGCCGTTTCGGTGCTGCTTCGTCTGACATGATTCACATTTAATCTGCTCAGAAGAATAAAACCAGGTACCGTCTAAAGCAATGAGCAGGAATCCGTCTTCGGTCACCATATCGCGAATTATTCCTTCGCTTACCAAAAACTCGAAT
>CAZSGZ010000091.1:1846-12417 GCA_964606455.1 uncultured Spirochaetales bacterium | reverse complement strand
TGATTGACGGAAAAGGAAATTATTTCCGCTTTGAGTTGACGAAGCGGGAGAAATCGTTGATATTTTTTACAACGATTTTATCCGGAAGGACCTCTACCCTTCGCTGGGTGACGAAGTGGTTGATGACCGTGCGGGCCTTGTCCACCGACATCCCCGCCCAGTGGGCGATATCGTCGACGGTTGTCTTGAAAACACGCTCGTTCGATTCCGGGTCTTCCGGCGGGTGAGTTTCCGAAAGCATGACAAATACATCGGCGACCTTTGCCTGCTCGTCGTCTAAGGTAAGGATCATGAACCGCCGCTTTTGGTCGTAAATCCGTTTGGTAAACAATTTCAAGAGCTTCAAGGCAATCTGGGGGTTACCCATCATCAAAACCTCGAAATTCTGCCGGTTAAACTCCAAAGCCTTTACCTTCTCGTTTGCCATTGCCGTGGCTGACCTGGGGGCTTCCTCTAAAATTGCCATCTCTCCGAAAATTTCTCCCGGATAGAGAATATCGATAATTTTTTCGATATTCCCCATAATTTTAACAATCTGCACGGACCCTTCCTGGATGAGATAGAAATTGTCTCCCGGTTCATACTCGCAGAAAATGATGTCTCCTTTTTGGAAGGTGACCGCAAACCGTTCAAATACCGATAAATCAAATGCCATATTAATTTCCTTCCAGTTTCCGCAGCGCTTTTTTCGTTTTCCGTTTTACCGGATTATCCTCCGATGCCATCGAGAGAATTTTATTGTAGAAACTCTTCGCCTTATCGGGCATTTCCTTTGCTTCGTAGGAATTGCCGACATAATACAGCGCCTCGAGTAGTTCCGGGTGTTTCGGATACTTCTGGATCATCGAAGTATAGTGTTTAATGGTTGCGTCATACTTCCCCAGACTGTACAGACAGCGTCCCTCTTCAAAAATCGCCTTGGCTTCATATTCGGGGTCGCCGCCGTCGGCGATAATTTTTTGAAATTCCTTCAGCGCCTCGGGAAACTTCTGCTGACCGAAAAGACTAACGGCGTTGAAATATTCCTTTGCCACGTCGGACAGTTGTTTTCCTTCCGAAATACTTCCCGATACCTGGGCGGCGGCGGAAGGTGAGTGACCGGAGGCGCCCCGGCTCTGAATCAGCTGTTCCGACTCGGAGAGCTTCAGATTTGCCTCGTCGGAATACGCACCCGCCGGATAGTAGGTTATATACCTCCTGAAAGCATACATTGCCTGGGCGTAGCGTTTGGCGCCGTAGTAGTACTGTCCGATTTTAAACAGCCCCGCCTCGGGGTCCTCTTTTTCCTGATTAGTGGTTATCAAATTCTGCACCTGCTGATGGATCCGCCGCAGCTGATTGGAGAACACTTTCAGCATCTTCATGATAATTCTGGTATTCTGAGAGGCAAGCTGTTCAAACTCCGGCACCGAAAACTCGATAACAACCGTCGGGGTAAGGACTACGGCGGTTTCCTCCCGGGGATACTTGCCGAGTGACGACTTGACACCGAAAAACTCTCCCGTCTGGATCATGTCCTGTATTTCCTGGCCCGTTTCGATGTCTATCGATTTCAGGGTAACTTTGCCCGATTTCAGGATATAAATACGTTCCGTGAGATCACCCTGAAAATAGATTATCGAGTTGGCCTTGAATTGGACTGCTTTCGGTGACATAACCTCTCCTGTGTAAATTGTACGAACCTGGGCCCCTACTGTCAACAAACACTTTTATACTTTATTATCGGTTTATTTTATCATATTTTTATTGTAAGATAACAGAATGGCGCGGTTAATTGCTGCCCGGCTGGGCAGACACATTCGTTTGCGGTTGAAAGATCTTGCGTATGCCTCGGGGTTCTTTTTTCAAGTACTGAAAGAATCGCCCAATTTTATCCGTCGGCGAAAAAGCGTCGGGTTTAAAGTATTGAAAATGCAGATCCTCTTTACCGGGGTCAACGCGATGACCATTATCGCTGTTTTAGCCCTTGCCCTCGGGGCGGTGATGATTATCCAGGGCGTCAGCCTCCTTCCGCAATTCGGTCAGGGAAAGCTGATTTATACCATCCTCATTACCGTTATCACCCGTGAGCTCGGACCGATTCTTACGGCATTTATCATTATCGCCCGTTCGGGCACCGCCATTGCAACGGAAATCGGAAATATGGTTATTTCCCACGAAATTGAAGCGTACGTTTCCGTCGGCATTAACCCGATTTCCTACATTGTGGTTCCCCGTTTTTTAGGGGTTACCATCTCCATGCTGGTGCTGAACCTTTATTTTAATATATTCGGCCTCATGGGATCATACTTCATCACGCAGGTGATCAGACCGATCCCATTTTTAGAGTATTTTAGAAATTTAATGTCCCAGCTGATGGGCAAGGATATCGCGGCTTCGCTGATCAAGAGCCTGGCATTCGGAATTATTATTTCCATCGTGGCCAGCTATAACGGCTTCCGGGTCCAGCGCTCGTCGACGGAAATTCCGCAGTATGTAATTAAATCGGTCGGCCAGGGGTTTACGCTCTGTATTATCGCGAACGCGGTAATAACCCTTATCTATTATATTTGAGGCAGCCTGTGGGAAATATCGCTGTGCGACTTGAAAACGTCAACGCTGTGCGCGACGAGGTCCGAATATTATCGGACATCAATGTGGATTTTTATCATCAGAAAACCTCCGTCATTATCGGGCCGTCGGGATGCGGCAAGAGTACAATATTGAAAATCGCCGCCGGCCTCGTACCTCCCGAAACGGGCAGCGTATATATCGACGATAAAAATGTCCTGAAGATACCCGACCGGGACCTCATGCGGCTTCGAAAGTCCCACGGGTTTGTGTTTCAAGACGCCGCTCTCTGGGCAAACAAAACGGTGGCCCAGAACCTGAGCCTCCCGCTGCAGTTTCACTATCAGCATTTTACGAAAGAGGAAATTAATCGACGGGTCACGGAAACGCTCCGCCGGACTGGATATCTCGATGAAGAACATCTGAAACCGGACCAGCTTTCAGCGGGGGAACGGAAAATTGTCTCTTTTGCACGGGGGATTATTACCGGACCGAAGCTCATCTTTTTAGACGATCCGACGATTTCCGTCGACCGTGAGGGGGTCGACAAGATCCTCGCCGTTATCAAGTCATTGAAAGAAGAAAACAAAACTCTCATCGTCGCTACCCACGACCCTATGCTTACATCGATGATCGCCGACTATCTTGTCATTGTGAAACAGGGGAAAATTCTGGAAGCCGGCCCGTTCCAGGATGTGGTAAAAAGTACCGACAAAGAAGTAATTACTATCTTAACGGATGTATTGAGCCAATCTTCTACTTACGCGGGAGATATTCTCGATTTGATGGGGGACGGGTGATGATACAAGCGCAAAAGTGGTGTATGATAGGACAGCAGTATGAAATTTAGGATACGTTTTGTCGACCAGGTCGTCGGGATATTCGTTCTCATTGCCCTTGCCGCCTTGGTAGCAATCCTCGTGCTGATGGGTATGAATCAGCGCTGGTTTGCAAAAAACTACTATTACTCCAGCAGGTTCGAATCCGCCGGGGGGCTCAGTATCGGCATGCCGATTACACTCAAGGGCTTTGAGATCGGCAGAATAGATGAAATATCCCTCAATGAAGACAACAAGGTCGATGTCATTTTTTACATCTACGACACCTTTTACGAAAAGGTCAAACCGAATTCGGTGCTGGAACTGGCTTCCAATCCCCTCGGGCTGGGAGGCGGCTTACGCTTTCACCCGGGGAAAAACAAGGATGATCCCCTTCCCGAGAATTCGTTCATTCCCTCGCTCGACCTTCCGGAGGGGAAAAACCTCGTGAAATACGATCTCGTCGCCATGCCAGAAAAAGATGATGCCATTACCAGCATCCTTTCCAAGGTAGGTCCGATTCTCGACAGTGTAGATGAAACGCTCGCCACGGTGCAGGAACTGCTTACTTCCGTAAATGCCGCGATAACCGGAGAGGGTGAAGGCCCCATTAACGATATTTTTGTCGATGTAACCCGGCTGACCGAACAGGTCACCGGCTTGATATGGGAGCTGAACACCCGTATTTCCTCGGTCCTCGATAACGTAGATGCCATTACCGTCAATGTTGACGACATTACCGGTAACCTCGTGGAAACCACGGAAGCCTTCAGAGACCCGACGGGCCTCGTTCCCAAACTGCTCGATCCGAAGGGAAGTATTGCAACTATCTTAGACGATGACAATGTATTGTTTGAACAAATTCAGGACATTTTAGACAACGTCAATGCCACCATCAGCCAAATTGAAAGTTTTACCGGCTACATCAATAAAACAACACCGCAGATCTCGGGACTTCTCGAAAAAAGCAGGGAGGCACTAGACCAGGGGAAGGACGTCCTAGAAGGTCTGAAGAACAATCCACTCCTGCGGGGAGGCATCTCCGAACAGAAAGAGCAGGCGAGCACATTTCAAAGTTACCGGGATGAGGATTTTTAGATGGATACGGGAAAAACGAAAACAAAAAGGGTTCTATTTTTACTGCTGACGGTTATTGTTTTTTCGGGCTGTTCCTCCGCCCCGAAGGGCAAGGAGGAGGAAACGACAAGTGATGCAAAAAACCAGGCGGCGGAATATACCAAGTTCGGCAACAATTTTTATAATCAGGCACAGTACGATCAGGCCCTCAATTTTTACAAACTCGCTCTAACGGAAAATATATCCGTGGACAATGAACCGGGGATCGCCAAATCCTACAACGACATCGGAAAAGTTTATACCGCGCAGGGCAGTATCCGGCAGGCAGCGGCTTCCTATCTCGAGGCGTATGAAATTGCCCGGAAATTGGAGGACAATCGGCTCCTTATCCAGAGCGAGACTAATATCGGGGAAATATTCCTGCGGCAGGGAGAAATCGACGAAGCGCTGAACATGTTCAACAAGGCCCTGTCCCGCCCCCTCGAGGACGGGGACGGTAAGCAGGTGGCAATTTTGTACCACAACGCCGGCATGGCCTATAAGAACAAGGAAGAACTCGATACGGCGGAGGAACTCATTGTCCGTGCACTGGAGATGAATCAAAAACTGGACCAAAAACAGGAAAGCGCAAGCAACTATTACGCATTGGCCTCCATCGAGTCGAAAAAGGGCCGGTATGACACCGCTTTGGAATATGCCGGCAAAGCCCTCGAAGTCGACAAGGAAATTGAAAACAGCTCTGGTATTGCAGCTGACCTCCGGGCCTTGGGAATTATCAGCGAAAAAGCAGGAAAAAACGAAGAAGCCTATGAATATTACAAGAAATCCTTTATGGTCTATGAAACTCTTGCCTTGACCGATGAGATGCGAAAATCCCTTCTGTACCTGAAGGACACGGCGGAAAAACTCGGGCGTACGGAAGAAGTTGAGGCATATAAGGAAACATTGGAGAACCTCGGCGGGTAATACATGAAAAAGAACCAGGGAAACGAAATCTTCCGCGGAATAGTCCGAATTTACGGAAACATTGCAAAAAAAACCGGCTTTTTTCTCGCGTTTGTTGCCGCATCGATTGTTCTTGCCGGCGCGATCGTACTGCCGGTATGGTATTTCGCGGACAAGCACCGGACCGCGTATTCCCTAACGGTCCTTGCGCTGCTCGTCGGCGGAATTCTCTTCCTCATTATCCGAAACGTCCTCCGGAGACGTTCCGTCCAAGAGGAGGCATCCGGCAGCGGCCGTTTCCTCCGGTTTTTGTGGCAGTTTTTCGCGGTCCTCCTTTTCTTCGCGTGGCTCTACGGTATTGTCGTTGTTCTGTTACGGGGGATGATCGGCGCCTCCGTTCTGCTCATTATCACCCTGATCACCGCCTTCGGTTTTTTTCTCTATGGCAAGCATAAAACTGATACCAACAGGCAGACCTAAGACCCTATGCTTTACACTCTTGCTGTTTCTCGTTGTTCCAATGCAGACGCTTTCCGCCGATTACCCGAGGATCCTTAGGCTCGACACCGCCGACGCCGTATTTTCTCAGCTCGAATCGAGTATTTCCGAGTATTATCAGGCCGCCGCGCGAAGCGAGGAACTGCCGGCCCTTCAGATCTATTCCTACACCACCCGTGAGGAGCAAAGCATTTTTTCCCTCGCGGCGAAATGCAACCTGACATACGAAACGGTTGCTACGGTAAACCGTTTTGACCAGTCCGGAACCATCGATTCCGGAACAACACTGCTTATCCCGAATATACCGGGCCTTTTTGTTCCTTTTGAAGCGGAAAACGAGCTTGAATATCTCCTGCAGCATTCCATGGAAAAGTCGCAATACGAATCCTATCCGGTTGTTATCAGCAGGGACGGCAAAGCTGTGCCTTATCATTTCATTCCCGGCATCAGATTTTCCTCCGAGGAACTCTCGTATTTCTTAGGTATTTTTTTCCTTTCCCCGCTTCCCGAGGGGAAAGGGGCCCTCTCTTCGCTGTACGGGCAACGCCGGCATCCCTTTACCGGTGACCTGCAGTTTCATTACGGAATCGACCTTGCTTCCGACATTGGGACCGAAGTACTGGCAACCCGGCACGGGCAGGTTGTGAAAAAGGGATATGACGATATGTACGGGTATTATGTACTTTTACAGCATTCCGGAAATTACAAATCCTTTTACGGACACCTCAGCTACATTTCCGTGGAGTTGAATCAAACCGTAAAATCGGGTAGTATAATCGGCACAGTCGGGAGCACGGGAATATCGACGGGTCCGCACCTGCACTTTGAGATTTGGCAAAACGAGTCAGCCGTCGATCCGCTGCACCTTTTACCAAAGGATTATTGATGAATTTTCTACGAAAGATTATTCCGGCCCTGGTCATGATATCTGTTTCCCTCTCGTTGTCAGCGGAAAATTTTAGAGGGAAATTGGCGGCGGAAATTTCATCGGCGGAAGAACGGACAATTCAATTTACCGTAGATTCACTTACCGCTGTCCGTATGGAAGACGGTATCGACAGCAGCGATCTTCTGCAGGGGATTGAGATAAACCTTACCATCCCGCCGGCGCTGCGCCGCTACCGTGACGGTTTTATTCTTCTTCTGTTTAAAAACATCTCTCCCGCGCCGTCGGACTCGGTAACGAGTTATTACGGAGAACGGTTTATGGAACACATTCTGCCGCCGGCATCGAAATTTTATATTCAGGTTCCGGTTTCCGCGGACCATACTTTGAAGGCCGCACAAGGAACATTTGTCGTGGACACGATCTGCAGCCCCGGCGATTTTCCCGTTATGCTTTCGGTACTTCCCGTTATGAAAGGGATCCCTCCTGAAGTATATTCCTCGAAGTTTGAAATGTCGGTAAAACCGGTATATTTTCCCAAGGGAAAGCTGGTCCTTACCCTCTCCGACAAAGATACCGGCGAGAATATCGACAGTACTAGCGGCACGATTACCATTGACGGTACGGTCCTGCCCGACATCAGCGGTCCGATTCCGCTGAAGACGGGAATTCATACCCTTACCGTGGACATACCCGGATATTCGAAGGAAAAAACCAGCTTTTCGCTCGAACAGGGGCGTACTTCGACAATTGCCCTTGAAATTTCCCGTACCACGCCTACGTTTTCAATTGAGGCACCCCGGGAGGCGGACATTTTTATTGACGGTACACTCTTTGACGGAATTCATGGTAGAATAGAGGAAATACAACCGGGAAGCCATACAATCCTGTTTAAAATTGGAGATTACAGTATCAGTAAAAAAATTGAAATAAAAGAAGGAAAAAACTACAACATTTCTCTTTTTTTTGATATTTTTATAGAAGAGGATTAATATAATCCTTATTTATGACGATAAAAATAGTGTTGGGTAACCTTTATAGTTCCCCTCCCAGTTTACTATATTGTTACCTACACTTTTTGGCCGGCTTTATGCCGGCTTTTTTTTATCTATCTTGACAAAAGGCACGGCGATTCATACTGTAGGGATATGGCATTAACGAAGCGGCACCGCCTTTTTACACAAGTTTTGTTAGGTATTACTCTGCTGTTTGCCGTCGGCATCGGTGTCGGTATCGGACTGATGGTTTCCGGGACGAAAAACCTGCATGTGCGGAATGTTCTCGGCGAATATCAGCCTGCCCTGCCGTCACAAATCGTAGACCGGGACGGAAGGCTGATAACGGAAATTTTTTCCGAAGAAAAAAGGGACATTGTCACGGTCAGGGAAGTGCCGAAACATCTCGTTTTTGCCCTTATAACCCGGGAGGACGAAAGTTTTTTTTCCCATCGGGGGTTCAGTTTCCGCGGCGTTGCCCGGGCCGCGCTGCATCTCGTCGTGGGTGAATATTCCGGCGGCGGAAGCACCATCAGCCAGCAGGTGGCGGGGCGGCACTTCGCGGACCGGACGGACATATCTCTTAGGAGGAAGCTGCGGGAGCTGTGGTATTCCTTCCAGCTTGAAAAGGCCTTCACAAAAGACCAGATCCTCGACCTTTATATGAACGAGGAGTACTTCGGCCACAACACCTACGGGGTGGAAACAGCGTCTCAATTCTACTTTTCCCACTCCGCTAAGGAGCTAACGCCGGCCGAGGCGGCGCTCCTCGTTATTCAGCTCTCTTCTCCGGTAAAATACTCTCCTATTAAAAACCCGAACAACGCGAAAACCATGCAGAAAGACGTGTTAGACCGGATGGTAGAGGCACGGTATCTGGAAAAAGAGGCCGCCGAAGTCTCTTTCAGCGAATACTGGAGCAATTACGATTTTACCCGATCGAATATCAGTTCCGCGTATTTTGAAAATCAGAGCAGGGCCCCCTATTTCAGCGAATATGTCCGTCTGCAGTTAGAGGAGATGCTCTACGGCTCTCTCGATATCAATAGAGACGGATTCATTGTTCATACCACCTTAGACCTCGATTTCCAAAAAGCCGCGGATGAAATGATGCAAGAGGGCATTCATACGGTAAACGCAACCTACCGGGCCAATTCCGACCGGCGGATGCGCTACGTTGACGAACAGTTCGTGCCCATCGTCGATATGCTTTCTCTGGTTTTCAATATTCAGGACATCCGGGTCGCCGGAGCGAAGAAGATGAAAGAGGCGAAGGAGGATTTTTACAAATACATAAGCCCCACCCTCGATATCGTTTCCCTTCTTCTCGGCTCCGAAGATATCAAGTTTCTTGCAAACATGGCCCAGTCCAAACAGGAGCAGGAGAATAAACGGAACATTGTCGAAGGCGCTCTTATTACCATAGAAAACGATACCGGCCATATCCTTTCGATGGTGGGCGGTAGCGATTTCAAGACGAAACAGCTTAACAGGGCGGTGCAGGCACAGGTCCAGCCCGGATCCGCTTTTAAACCCCTGTACTACTCCGCTGCTATATCTTCAAAGGAATTCACTCCCGCCACGATGATTTACGATGCCCCCATCGTTCTCTGGAACCAGGACGGCAGTTATTACAAACCCCTGAATTATATGGGCGAATGGGCGGGGCCTGTTCTCCTCCGCCAAGCACTGGCCAACTCGATGAATGTCCCGTCCATACAGGTATTGGACGCCATCGGTTTCGACGCTGCAATTAACCGGGCCTCCCGGCTGCTTGGAATTAGCGATCCGGTCCAAATTTCCCAGATATTTCCCCGAAATTATCCCCTGGCCCTGGGCATTATCAGCGTTGCGCCTATTCAAATGGCAAAGGCATTCTCTACAATGGCGAACCTTGGCAAAGAGGTTGAACCTATTGCCATTGTGTATGTGGAGGACCGGAACGGAAATATTATTCTCGAACCGGAAAAAGAACTCAGATCGATGCAGAAACGGCGAGGAGGGGACCTTCAAATTATGCCGCCTCCGGACGCCTACATCATGATCGATATGCTTACAACCACCGTCGAATCCGGAACCCTCGCGGGGCGAAGACGGCTGGTAGGAGGATTTGACGGCATGCCAATGGCCGGAAAAACAGGTACGACCCAAAACTGGTCCGACGCCTGGACAGTGGGTTTTTCTCCCTATGTAACCACCGCGGTATGGTTCGGATTCGATTTGCCGGGGAACTCCCTCGGCGTTAACCAGACGGGGGCGACCGCGGCGGGACCGGTCTGGGCGCGCTACATGAAGGAAATACACAAACAATACCCGGTAAAGGAATTCGTAAAGCCTGAGAACGGCTTGACGGAAGTAACGGTGTGTTCCGTCTCGGGAAAGCTTCCGACGGAATACTGCAACGAGGGTACGCGGAAAGAAATATTTTTAGAAGGCACGGAACCATGGGAAACCTGCGAGCTGCATGAATTTCAAAATGACCAGCAGCGGAAACTGCTGGATAAACTGCAGCGTTCCATCCTTTCTGAAAATATCAGTTCCGATACCTTCGAACTGCCTTCCCTGGAAGATTCTCTCCTTGAAGGACTCGATTTCACCGAAGATTGGAGAAATACACTGGATGACACCGGGGCGGAAAATCCGCTGCTGGATTAAAACAAAAAGACGATGGAAATACAAATTGATAAAATAGTAGTAAAGAAACGGATACGGAAGGACTTAGGGGACCTGCGGTCTTTAATGAAAAGTATGCGGACCGTGGGACTGATGAATCCGGTTATCATCAACAACCGCATGGAGCTC
>CAZSGZ010000091.1:0-1836 GCA_964606455.1 uncultured Spirochaetales bacterium | reverse complement strand
GGAGCTCATTGCGGGACAGCGGCGGCTGGAATCGGCAAAACAGCTTGGCTGGCAGACAATTCCGGCAATGATTGTCGACAAGGAAAAAGAATCGGAAAAACTGGAATTGGAAATTGAGGAAAACCTGCACCGCAGGAACCTTACCGCTGACGAGCTTGCGGAAGGATATAAACGGCTGGACAAACTGAAAAACCCCGGTTTCCTGCGCCGGCTGTTCCGTGCAATTGCGAATTTCTTCCGCCGCGTCTTCGGACGTCCGATACAGTAAAGACGCTTATGAAATATCCCTATATTATATTTGATGCCGATAATACAATTCTCAATTTTACATGGTCCGAAGCGGACGCGCTGCGGCAAACACTCAGCGAAGCCGCCGGTGCGGACTTTAATCCGGAAATCCACATCCCCCTGTACCGTGATATCAATAGACAGATATGGGAGGAGTTCGAAAACGGAGAAATCGATTCCGAAAACTTGAAAACGGAACGTTTTCGCAGGTTCTTTTCCGAAATCGGGAGCGATAGTTCTCCCGACGAGGTCAGCGGCACCTACCTGAAATACCTCGCTCAATCGGCGCGGTTTATTACTGGAGCCGAGGAACTTTTACAAACATTGTCCGCGCCGGGCGTTTGGCTGGCCCTTGTTACAAACGGACTGACCCGGGTACAGAAACCCCGCTTTCAGACCGCGGGCATGGACCGTTATTTCCCGACAATTCTTATCTCGGAAGAATTGGGAGCAGCAAAACCGGACCCGGAAATTTTTACAATTGCATGCGATAAAATGGGTGTTTCCAATAAGCGGGAAGTCCTGATGGTAGGCGACAATTTGAATTCAGACATCCGGGGAGGAAACGTCTTCGGTATCGATACGTGCTGGTTCAATCCCGATCGTCTGCCTAAGGAAAACGGCATTTTGCCGACATATGAAATCCAAGAGCTTCGGGAACTGGAAGCGGTCCTTGATCTTCACTAGCGGCTTTCTTCCGGGTCCGGTTCAGTCCAGGGTCATATTATCGAATGCCGTCAGTACATCATCCTCTTTCTGCATATAAATAAATTTCCCCTCGGCAATAAATATCGAATAGGGGGCAACCCGCACGGCGGATTCCGCCTGCATCGTCAGGCTGCCGTCGAACCTTCCTAAGGTCCATCCTTTGTCACCCTGCACAACGGCGTAAATTGACGCTCCGTCGATAAGGACATATGTTTCGTCATACACGACTGTGTCACTGCTGCCGGTCAATTCGAGTGTTTCCGCGTCAAGCAGACCCAGGGCGGCCCCTGTCCCACCGTTTTCGAACACCACAAGGATGGAGTCCCCTAGTGGATAATACTTCCGCCCGAGAATGGTGTCCACCGGCGATGTAACGATATAATTTCCGGTACTGAAATCCACCCGCGCAAGCATGGAACGTTTATTTTTATCCGTTAGAAGAAACAGTTTCCCGTCCGCCTCCTCCGTCCCCTCTTCGGTACGGGCCGCCGGTCCGGAGCTCTCCTCCCTACTCCGTTCTTCTTCTTCAATAACGAGCTGGTGGTCTTCGGCAATCTCCTCCCGCTCTTCCTCGAGTCTCCGCTTCCGCTCCTCCAGCTGTTCCTCCCGTTCCTCCAGGTCTTCCGCCGCTGCCGTTTCTTCCGGCCCGCCTGTCGACCTCTTTTCCGCCGCTGTTCCTGCCTCCGTCCCGTCTTCGGCAGCGCCGGCAGTTCCCGCTTCTTCCGCCTCTTCCTCTTCTTCAATCCGCCGCCGATCCTCTTCGATATCCTCCTCTTCCGCCGCTATTTCCCGTTCTTTCAGTTCTACAAGCTCTTTCCGGTCTTCAACTCCCCGGTCTTC
>CAZSGZ010000090.1:1415-12451 GCA_964606455.1 uncultured Spirochaetales bacterium | reverse complement strand
TGCCTGCCGAAAGGATATAGACCACCGGACGCAGCAGCAGGGAGGCGTGTACCATGTTTTTAATCTCTTCACGCCCCATGCGGAGTCGCTGCACCTTAATAAGTTCGAAATGGATATATTCTTTCCTGGTAAATATCTGGTTAATGTATTTGTCGGTAAAATTAAACAAGAGAGCGGAAAACGCACCGGTAAAGCCCCGCCTGGGCTCGGGCCGCTGCAGCATTTTCCCTAAAAAGGTAAACAGGTCTTCCTTGATTTTTGCCTGCGGCGCGTTTTGCTGACGGAAAAAGGAGAAAAACGAAAGATCGATACGGTCCTGAATAACCGACTTGAGGGCAGGAAGAAGGGTCTTGTCGATTTCTTCGTATAAAACCGCGGTCAGCAATTCCCAAATCTGCTCCCATGTTGCACCGGGGAAAAAGTTTCCCGAAGCGAGGGTCGGATAGAGCTGCCGGCCGTTTTTCGATAAAAACTGAAGGACCTGCTCCTCCCGCTGCAGCGGCGTCAGCCCCTGCATCGCCGGATTGTTCAATAAACGAACAATAAATACTTGACCTTTTTGTTTATTCAATTCCATTTTTTTCCAGTATCGACAGGTCCCGTCATTTACATGAACCTGTTTTTATCAAATAATATCAAAGTATGGCCGTTAAGAAAATAGTATTGTCCGCCTTACTGCTTATTTTTCTTCGCCTTCCCCTGCCGGGACAGCAATATGTCCCGCCGGAGGAAGATGAGGAGGCGCCGGCAAGTCTCTTTTCAACCGAGATCGGAGACGCCGACGTGGAGCTCTTCCTTCTCGGCTCCTGGGACCTTTCGGTAACGGGTTCCTTCGGGATCGGGTACAATATCGGAGAAGAGCAGCTTTCCACCGCGTCCTTCCCGGACATGGTCCCGGGGGTGCGGCTGCAGCAAGTCCCCGACCTGACCATCTCCCTTTGGCTTGCGGGGAGGTATTTTTTTGAAACCACCATTTTAGAAGATTCCGAGTTCAACACGTTTCTGCTGGGATATCAGGGGAGGGAGGACGAATTTCTCCGCTCGGTGCGGGCGGGCAACACCGAAATTGCCATGGATTCCTACGGATACCTGTCCGTTTCCGACCCTCCACGCAACAGCCTGGGCGCGTACGCTTTCATGGAATCGGACAGAACGGAACATGAAATACTGCTGCGCTACGATCCTTCGGAATACCGGGAACAGAGTTTTATCGGGAACAAAGAAGTAACAGTCCTGGAAATAGCCCTTCCGGATTACCGAAGGGGGCAGTTTTTTATCCTTCCCGACACTGATGTAGAAACACTTACCCTCTACATTGAAGATCCCGGCGGGTCCGTAACGGCTTCAGACGGAAGGACCTACCGTATCGCCGCGGCCGGCGAGGCGCTGGTTGACCGGGAGACGGGAACAATTCTTTTCGATATGCCCGTAAGCGGCAGAATTGCCGCTGCCTACACCGCCGGAAGCGCCCTCGGGGACGGATTTCTGCCCGCCGAAACGGACGGATATATCGACACTTCCGGAGAACCCCGTGACTTTTCTTTTTCCACGGTGTTTCTCGGTCAGCCGATGTCCGATTTTCAACTGGAGATCGGCGGAGAAACGGCCCTTTTACTGCAGGCGCCGGGGCTTTTTTCTCCCTTTGAAATGTGCAACACCTACCCCTTCAGTACCGGAGGGGATAATGAAGACGCCGCGGACATATCCGGCGCCCTTGTCCGGAAAGACGCCCCCTACGGAGAAACGGCCCCGGTCCCCCTGGAACAAAACGGCGGCGCGGGCATTATATCGGTATTTTACGAAGATATACCGAGGCGTGATCCGCGCAACAGATATCCTTTTGCCCTAGAATACCCCGAAAACTACGGCCCGGGGCGGGAAAGGAAGCAGGGGTATTTCAGCCATCAGCTGCAGGTACGCTCCTCCCGGGAGGCCGACGGCTACCTGCTCGAGGCGTCCGCCGTTCCGGGGTCGATACAGGTTACCATTAACGGCAGGCCCGAAAGCAGATTCGAGTTCGATCCTCAGTCGGCGGAACTTACCTTTCCCTTTCTCGTTTTTCCCGACGACCGGATAGAGATCCGGTACAAGGTCCCCGCCGACAGCCGGGGGGGGAACATCAATTTCGGCTTCGGGAACAGGTTTACCCTCCTTCCGGGGCTGACGGCGGAAGGAAGCCTGGGAGTGGTGTGGAACGTGCTCGACGGGGCCTACTCTTCGAAACCGGAGGAAAGCCCGGGCTCGCTCTTGCTCAGCGGCGGGCTCGACTATACCGCGGACAATTTCAGCGCCTCGGTCCAAGCCGGGGTCTCCCTCTCCACCCCGGACACCCGGGGGCTGTTCCGGATAAGCGGCATGGAAGAGTCCGGCTTCTACTTCGACATTTCGGAATCCAATATTTTTCCCGCCTCGCCGCCTTCCGTTCCCCTCGATTCCCCGGGGACCATCTCCGTTTCCCCTGAGGAACGGGGACGGCTGATATATAAAAACTACCGCACCTACAACTTTTTTACCGGAACGAAACTCATGCCCTACACCTGGGACCCTCCGGAATCAAACATCTACCCCTACGAATCGGGTTCAAAAACCGGCCCCTACGCGGCAGTTACCGGCGGCGAGGGATCGGAGTCTCGGGTAATGGTGATGGACGTACTCCTGTCGGAACAGCGGCCCTGGGCGGGGGGACAGATAAGCCTGTCCGCCGCTCCCGAAGGCCTCGATCTGTCCACCGCGGAATCGATCAGTTTTTTTTACCGGGCCGAAGGTCTCGGAGAACAGACCCGCCTCTTTCTTCACGCCGGAAGCGTCTCGGAAGACCTCGACGGGGACGGCACCCTGGACAGGGAAGACTCCAAAGATTCCGCGGGCTTTGAGTTTAACGACGCAGGGTCCGGGTATGTTCTCCTCGTCGGCGGAGGGCCGGAAGGCGGTGGAAACGACAGGCTCGATTCGGAGGACATCAACGGCAACGGGATTCTGGACCGGGACGTAGACGAGCTGATGGTGAAACGGGAAATCCCGGTGCCCGGTACGGAGTGGGAACTGGCGGAAATCCGCCTTAGCACCGATGAAAGGGCGAAACTCGGCAAGACAAATGCCCTCCGCTTTGTTGTATACTCACCCGAGGAAGGGCCCGTCTCCGGCAGACTGATGATCGGCGGGATCTCGGTGGAAGCATCGTCTCTCTACGGAACGGCATCGCCCCCGGGGAGTGTACGCAGCCGGGAAATTTTCGAATTCCAAACCGGGGCGGCGGCGGAAACATACCTGGAAGCGGTATATCCCGGGGTCGATGATGATTTTCACGCCGACGGCAGCGGGCAGAAGGTCCTGGAAATTACCTGGGACAATCTTCCCGAAGACGGTTCCTGGGAATGTGTAAAATATACCGGGGAAATTCCTTTGGACCGGTATCGGAACCTGGAGTTTTACCTCCGCGTTCCCGAAAACATCGCGGAGGGGACGGCCCTCACCCTGGACATTACCGACGGCAGCGGCAGGGGGCTCTCCTGCACCTTTCCCCTTACCGGCGGCGGAACCTGGCGGCATGTCCTGATAGAACCCGGCACCGGGACCCTTTCCATAGACGGCGAACGGGTGGAAAACGCGGAAGTACGCTACGAAGCCCCCGGGTATAACCCGTCGAAAATTGTCATCTCCGGTTCCGGAAGCAGTGCCGGGACCCTGTATATCGACGAACTGCATATGTCCGAATCCCTGCCGTCCCTCGGCGCCGGCGGTTTCGGCAAAGCGGAATGGATATACCCGGAAACGATTTTGTCCCTCGGCGGTTTTCCCCTGCTGTCCGACTTCCGGGTGAACCAATCGGTTTCCGCTTCGACCCGCCGTTTTGCTTCGGGCTTTCCGCTGGGAGAAGACGGCGGCGTATTCCGTTCCCGCACCGAAACGGACATCACCTTCGCGGTATTCCGGATTTTTCTAACCGCCGACCTTCTGTATTCTCCGCCGGAACTGTTTGTTTCGGGAGGACACAGGGTCCTTTTCCCGATACAGCTGGAATTTATCGACCTGTGGGACGTCTACCGGGAAAACAACACCGCCGGGAGGAATGATTTTACAAAATCTAATTCCCTGCTTCTGCGCTTTCCCGGAGCGTTGTCCCTCTCCCTTAGCCAGGAAGCATCATCTTCCGAGGGAGTCCTTTCCCAGGTGTGGAAGGCCGACGCGTCGGTCCTTCCGGCACTTCCCTTCTCCTTTTCGGGGGATTTTATTCTACGGAAAAATTCCGAAGCGTTCGAACGCCCCTATGTACATTATTTCGGCAACTGGGGAAGGAGCTACTCCTACTTTCTCCCCTACGGCGCCTCCCCGTTCCCGGAGCAGACCTGGGACACCAGCCTGAAACTTTCGGTTACCACGGAACCGGTAGGTGCCGCAATGGTCCATACCTTAGGCTTCGATCAGTTCGGTAAATCGAAACGGCTGCAGCGGGACAGCGGCGCGTTTTCAATCTCTCTGCCCGTCGTTTTCCGGGCAGGTACGCCCTTCGCGTGGAGCCTGACACCGGCATACAGCCGGGAAATGACGGTAACCGGAACCGTCCCCTTCGGGCTCGGTTTTCCCGCCTCCTTTTCGGTGTTTGGAAACTCCTACCGGCTGCAGCGCTATTTTTACGCGGCCCCGCCTTACGCCGAACTTTTCGACGCGGCGGCTGCCGGATCCTTTGCGGCCTCCACGGAAACCTACGAAACGGCCGCTTATTCTCCGGAAGCATCTCTTGCCCTGTCGCGAAACAGCGGGTCCGCCGTATACAACCTTTTCGTTCCCTCAGAAGGCAGTATCTCCTTCGGAAGAACCTGCAGCCGGGAACAGGACGTCGTTACCGACGAACGGCTGTGGAAATTTCATCTCCGGAACACCGCCCTCAACCTTTTCGGGAGGCTGGGAGCGTACCCCGTCTTTTTCTTTTATGAAACCGGCGAATTCTCGACTATTCTCGATCTCACCTTCGAACTGACATCTTCCTATGCCCTCGGCGGAGTTGAGCTGGCGGTACAGAACCTGCTCTTCCTTAAGGGGGCCGAAAGCTGGGAGTTTACACTGGAGAACCGGGTTGATTTTACCTATGCCCCGGAAGAAGAGGACACTTTTGCCGCCTCCGATACCTTTGTTGCCGGATTTATGTGGGACGTCCCCGCCCGCTTTACCCTGCCCCTGCAGTTTATTCCCGAAAAAAACCGCACGTCCCTCTTCTTCCGGAGTACGGAAACCCTGGAAACCACCCTGGGACCGCGGTTAAGCGATGCAGCCGGCGGGATAGCCGTGTATATCCTCGCTTCACATGAGACAAAATTGGTGGTCCCCGAAACGGGCTATCTTTCAGCCAAACTCGCCGTGGGATTTGACAGATCGTCACCCTACATGTGGTACATGGGAGTGCAGGGGGGAATTGAAGGAAAAATCAGTTTCTGAATTGACCTTCATGTTCGTACCTTTTATACTCCATGTGAGGGGATATGGCAGAACAGCTCATTAAGAAAAATCTGGAATTCATCAAAGTCCTGCCGAAGTGGGCGCAGGATTTGTCCTACAAATACTGTTCCAAAACATCGAACCTGTATATCTTAAGCGGAAATATCAGGGACTTCCTGCCTCATCAGATGTATGAGGGGGAATTCGTGTTTGTCCGGATCCAGGATTACATCTCGGAGGTCCTGTTCGGCAATCGGGACATTATCGCGTTTTACGACAGGTCCTCCGGGGTCAATTTCTGTACGCCGGAAATGCAGAAGGAATATTTAGGCGGTATGAAGGAAAGTTTTCCCGAAACAGCCATGGAGGACTTTATCAGCACCGATCCGCAGCTGGCATTTCACTACCTGGAAAAGTATTTCCTCTTCAACATCCAGAAGAAACACCGGATTGTTCTGATTATCGACTACGCCGAAACCATCATACCGAATACCGAAATTAGCAAACTCGGAGACGAGGACAAATACTGCCTGGTAACGTTAAACCGCTGGGCCCACGACCCGATTTTTACCCAGGGGGACGTTTCCATCCTGCTGCTTACCGAAAACCTCGTCGACCTCAGCGCTCGATTGGTCCGCTCGCCGAGTACGGTGAAGGTGGACATCCCTATTCCCGACGAAATTGTGCGGACAAGTTTCCTCGGTTTTATCCACCGGGAGGGATCACTCCTGTTAGATTACGGGCTTACTCCGGAAAAAGTGGCACTGAATACCAGCGGCCTCAACTTGATGAACCTCAACCAAATTGCCGCAGAATCGTTCGAGGAGGACCGCCCCATCTCCATGGAGTTTCTTCGGCAGAAAAAGAAGGAGATTATCGAAAAGGAGGCCGGCGGGCTTTTGGAGTTTATTGAATCGGAGCACGACCTCCGGATGGTATCGGGGCATGATTTTGTAAAGAAACGGTTCCAGAGCGCCTCCCGGGCCATCAAACAGGGGCGCTTCGACGTTCTGCCCATGGGCTATCTTCTTGCCGGACCGGTGGGGACGGGAAAATCTTTCATGGTGACCGCCTTTGCCGGGGAGATCGGCATTCCCATTGTCAAGTTCCGGAACTTCCGCTCCAAATGGCAGGGGGTAACGGAATCCAATTTGGAAAAGGTCTTGAATATTTTAAAGGCGATGTCTCCCGTCGGTGTGATGATCGACGAGGCCGACGCGTTTTTGGGAGACCGGAACCAGGACGGAGACAGCGGAACGAGCAACCGGATATTCGCCCAAATCGCTTCATTTATGGGGGACACCAGCTACCGGGGAAAGATTATCTGGTTTCTCATTACCTGCCGCCCCGATCTCATCCCCATCGACCTGAAACGGCAGGGACGGGCCGAAGAACACCTGGCCCTCTTTTATCCCGACAGCAGCGAGGAGAAGGAAGACCTCTTTCAGACCCTGGTAAAGAAACTGAAAATCAGGATGCAGAGCAGTATCTCTTCGTCCGAACTGTTCAGAAAATACAAACACGATTTTTCAGGTGCCGATATCGAGGCAATTTTAATAAGGGCCAAATTTAACGCGGCAATGAACAATCATATAACGGTAATGAAAGACGATTTGGAGACCACCATTCAGGACTTTATTCCCCCCGCGTATCCCCATGAAATCGAACTGCAGAACCTGGTGGCAATTTTAGAGTGCACCAGCAGGGAAATGGTCCCGAAGCGGTTCCAGAACCTGGACCGGGGAAAACTGATTTCGGACATAAAACAACTAAAAATTCTCTTAGGGGAACACGAATAGGAAAGGAGCAGTTGTATGAATATTAATATATCGGAATTCGGGACAATGCCCGACGGACTGGAAATACACCGCTACGATTTGGATACGGGGGAAGGGCTGACCGTCTCGGTTATTCCCTACGGGGCGACCTGCATCGGAGTACAAACGCCGGATAAAGCCGGCAGAGTCGCTGCCGTTACACTGGGCTTCGACAGCTTCGAGGAATACCTGCGGCCCCACCCGTACTTCGGTGTAACCGTCGGCAGATTCGCGAACCGGATCGCATTCGGCCGTTTCTCTCTTAGGCGGCGGACATACTGTCTGGCCCAAAACGACGGGGCCCACCACCTCCACGGCGGCAGCCTGGGGTTCGACAAACGGGTATGGAACGCCCAGCCTTTCCGGGAAAACGGTACGGCGGGCGTGCAGTTCAATTACGAAAGCCCGGACATGGAAGAGGGCTACCCCGGCAGCCTGCAGGCAACCGCGATATACACCGTCTCCGCGGACAACACCTTCACTATCGATTACCGGGCGGTTACGGACAAACCGACGCCGATTAACCTTACCAACCACTCTTACTGGAACCTTGCCGGCGCCGGAAGCGGTCCGGTATACGACCACATTCTGACCCTGTATGCCCGCCGGTATCTGCCGGTTACTCCGGCCCTTATTCCCTCCGGGGAAAAGGCGGAAGTTGCCGGAACACCCTTCGATTTCACTGCGGGGAAACGCATTGGAGAAGATATTGAAGCCGCCGGAGGCTACGACCACTGTTTTATCATCGACCCCTCCACGAAGGTCCCGGCGCCTGCCGCGGCGCTGTACGAACCCGCCTCGGGGAGAAAGATGGAAATATTCGCGACCCAGCCGGGGATCCAGTTTTATTCCGGCAACTTTTTAGACGGCATAGCGGGACGGGACGGGACGGTCTACGAACGGCACGGCGCCCTCTGTCTTGAAACGGAAGGATTTCCCGACGCGGTCAACCGGGAGTCCTTCCCATCGGCAATTCTTGAACCCGGGGAAGTGTACAGAGAAACAACGGTACACCGATTCTCGACGGAGTAAGGAGAAAATACGTGACACCGAGAACATTTCTCATTGCGGGGTTTCTTTCCCTGCTGCCCATATCGGAACTTCGCGGAGCGATCCCCTTTGCTCTTACCCAGGGGATGAGTATTCCCGTTGCCTATATTTACTGCGTTGCCCTGAACGCCCTAGTCGGACCGCTTCTGTACCTGTTTCTCTTTTCCTTTCACAAGCTGCTGTCGCTGTGGGGCTGGTACAAACGCACCTTCGATAGGCTTATCCAGCGGGCGCGGGACAAGATCCACGCAAAGGTGGAGAAATTCGGCTACTGGGGAGTCATGCTCTTTGTTGCCGTTCCCCTTCCCATAACCGGGGCCTACACCGGGACCTTAGGTGCCTGGGTATTAGGGCTGGACGCGAAGCGGACATTCCTGGCCGTTCTCGCCGGAGTCATTATTTCCGGTGTGGTCGTTACCCTTATATCGTATTTGGGAATCGAAGCCTTTTCATTTTTTATTAAAAAGGCAGTGTAGCCGCGTCACATTATCATTATGAAAACAGGTCTCAACGATAAACAGCTTCAGGCTGTACAGACAATTGAAGGTCCTCTCCTGATTATTGCCGGCGCCGGTTCCGGAAAGACGCGTACCATTACCTTCCGGATCGCGAACCTCCTCGATCGGGGGGTACCGCAGTCGAAAATTCTCGCGCTTACCTTTACCAATAAGGCGGCAAAGGAAATGGCCGGAAGGATCCGTCAGTTAACGGGAAAAAAACTTCAGCAGATGACCGTATCCACCTTTCACGCCTTCGGGGTCCTTCTTCTGCGCCAAATTATCGGGACCGTCGGGTATCGGGAGAATTTCAGTATTTACGACCAGGGAGATAAAATGGCGCTTATCAATGAAGTCGCCCGGGGACTTTCCTACGGGAAAGACGCCCTTGACGTTTATTATCTCTCGTCCCTTTTTTCCACTATCAAGACCGGTATGGCCGGGTGGGACCGCTCTAACGACCAGCACAGGGCCCTGTATGAAGAATATCAGTCCCACCTGAAGGCATACAACGCCCTCGACTTCGACGATTTAATCGTGCTCCCCTACCAGATTCTGCAAACGGACAAAACGCTGTTAGACCAGTTTCAGGACAAGTACCGCTATATTACGGTGGATGAATTTCAAGACACTTCCGCCGCCCAGTACCGGCTGCTGTACCTGCTGGGAAAAAAACACCGGAACATCTGCGTCGTCGGCGACGACGATCAGTCGATTTATTCCTGGCGGGGGGCGAACTACGAAAACCTCATGCAGTTCGAGCGGGACTTTCCCGAACTGAAAGAAATAAAACTGGAGCAGAATTACCGGTCCACGAAAACCATTCTCTTAGCGGCAAACGGGCTTATTCAGAACAACCGAAACAGAAAGCTGAAAAAACTCTGGACGGGGATCGATAAAGAACACCCCATTGAAATCCATTATCCAAACAACGAAATTGAAGAGGGAAGGTTTATCGCCGATACCATTAAAAGCATTCATGTGCGGGAAAAGGTCCCGTTTCATTCCTTCGGCGTGCTGGTGCGGACGAACAGTCTGACCCGGGGTATCGAGGAGGCCTTTTTAGCGGAAAACATCCCCTACACCGTTTCCGGCGGGAGCAGTTTTTTCGAACGGAAGGAGGTAAAGGACATAATCGCCTATCTGAAGGTCTGCGCGAACCCGGACGACGATGTCAATCTCCTGCGGATTATCAACACTCCCCGGCGGGGGATCGGGAAAAAGGCCCTCCTGCAGATACGGGCAACCGCGGAGGAAAAACACTGCAGTTATTATTCCGCGGTTTCCGCCCTTTACCATGCCGCGGATTCCCCCGTGCCCGAACGGGTAAAAAAAAGCCTGGGCGACTTTTACTACTTAATTGAAATCTACCGAAACAAACTGTTTGAATCGAAATCGTTGGCCGAGACGGTACAGAAGTTTGTCGACAATATCGGGTACTGGGGATGGCTGGTACAGGAGTTTCAGGACCGGGAAAAAATCGCGAAGTTCAAGTACCGGAACCTCACCGTCTTTATCGAACTGATTGACAGGTGGGAAAAGGACCCGGATCTCCTCGACAAAAGCCTCTACGCCTTTTTAAACAGGATTACGCTGATTACAAAAGATGATATCGATGAAGACAACGGCGGCAAAGTCAACGTCATGACAATTCACGCGGCGAAGGGGCTGGAATTCCCCCGCGTTTTTGTAGCGGGGGTGGAAGACAAGATAATTCCCCACAACCGTGCCATCGAAGAGGACCCGGCGAACATCGAGGAGGAGCGGCGGCTGTTCTACGTGGCCATCACCCGGGCCATGGAAAAGCTCATTTTAACCTCCTGCAGCACCCGCCGCTATGCCAACCAGTTCGTGGAGTGCAGCCCCTCCCCCTTTTTGGAAGAGATCCCCGCCGGCTTAGTGGAGACCTTTTCGGACCACGGCCCGATAGAAGAGGAGGAAGCGAAGGACATGTTCGCCGCCTTGAAGTCGAAGTTCAGCTGACAGGCTACCAGATAATATTCGGATAATATGAATCGATCTTGCCGTCTTTTGTCATAATGGGCATGTCGTGCAGCAGGGCGGTAGCGACGATCGTTCTGTCCGCGGGGTCACGGTTTTCCCATTCCAGAAGAATATTTCGTAACCAGATATGTTCATCCACGGGAATAATCGTCAGATAATCTATTCTGCAAATTCTTTTAACGTACTCATCAAGTGTAATATGTATATCTAGTTTCCCTTTTTGTATTTTAATTCC
>CAZSGZ010000090.1:0-1405 GCA_964606455.1 uncultured Spirochaetales bacterium | reverse complement strand
ATTGAAGAGATGGCGCATCCTTCTCTGCGAAACGTTTTCGTTTTTTCAGCCGCCGTCGGCGACAGGGCCTTCGGCTCGACCGTCCACCACAATAGGGCGCATGTATCGAGAAGAATCATGTCAGAGTTCCCCATTCTTCAGTCTCGGGCTCTACAATCGAATCGTCGATATGTACCTTTCCCCTGATATCGGCAAAAATGTCTTCGCACCGCTCCCGTGTGCCTAAGGCCGTTACCTTGATAACGGGAATATTATGACTTGTAACAAGCAATTCCTCGCCGGTTTCCTCTACCATCCTGAAATATTCGAGCATTTTTGCTTTCAATTCACTTTTCGAGACTTTTATCATCTATTCCGTCCATAGTCATGACTAGTCATAATATAGCATTATTCCAATTTTCCTGCAAGCAAATACTTGATTAATAGCACATTCACGGCTAAAATAGCACTTCCACGCCGGAGTGGTGGAATTGGTAGACACCGGGGACTTAAAATCCCCCGCTGATAATCTCGGCGTACCGGTTCAAGTCCGGTCTCCGGCAATAGAAAAGAAAAAGACTTCCCTCAGGAAGTCTTTTTTCGTTCAGGAAGGAGATAAGGACTTGAAACGAGTGAGCGCCGAGCAGGGGCGAGGAAAAGCGGACAGGATGTCCGCGAAAGCGAACGAGGCGGCCTGGAATGTCGAGCCAGGACGGTGAGACATGGAAGGCAAGTCCGGTCTCCGGCACGAGGGTGGCAGCGCCTGTCATAGCCTGTCACCCTTTTTCTTTACAATATAAGTAAATAGAGAAAATGGCCGTGACATGGACTGCCAGGAAATGACACCTTTCTGTCTACACTGTAGACAAGTTTTTACTTTCATTTAAAACAATATCCTTATTTTTTATAGATACATTACTGTTCAACAGTGCCGTTCCTGCAAATTCGAAACTGTTTCGATTTTGTCCTGTTCCGGCCCGATACCCCGACGAACGCCCCGACTTTGTCACGGTTTTCCCGTTCTTTACGCTTCTTTTCCTGCGCTTCGATGGTCTCTATCTGTCGGTAGGCTTCCTGCAAATTATTCACGCTGAATAATTTGTTCTGATGTTCGTAGAGCTTCATATATCGCCACGCTGTCGGCTGTTCAAAAGGCATATTCTCTTTCAGCCAGGAAAGGAATTCGCCGTGTTGTAATTCGTCCTGTTCTGGTAGATATCGTTCAAGCCAGCGGTGGACGGTTGAACGTGCAAGGCCGATGTCATTTAGGTATTCACCCCACGACCTTCCGTTTGTTCCATTTGGAACATTCGGAAGGTTTCGTCCACGACTATCCAACACTTCCCGTGCCTGGTACAGTTCTCGGCGGGAACCTTTTCTTTCAAACCGTCGTCGGCTGATTCTTGAATCTTCTTATATTTAGATG
>CAZSGZ010000089.1:0-12959 GCA_964606455.1 uncultured Spirochaetales bacterium | reverse complement strand
AACGGGAATTACGCAAACTCATAGGTAAACAGCTGCAATCCCTCACCCCGGAAGAACTTCGCGAAAAAAGCGCGAAAATTGCACGGCGGCTTTGTTCACTTCCGCTGTACCGGGACGCGGAAATAATTCTCGGATACATGCCCATGGAGCATGAAGCCGATATAACGGACATCCTGAAACAGGCCTTTGCCGACGGAAAAGAGGTTGCCGTCCCCCGAATGAAGGGCGGCCGCTATATGGACTTTCACCTTATCGATTCTCTCGAAGGCCCCTGGGACAACCATGAATACGGCGGTATACGGGAACCATACGCTCATCTTCCGGTTGTTCATCCGACTGCATGCCCAGCCCGGGAGGTACTTATCCTCGTCCCCGGACTGGCCTTCGACAGAAACGGAAACCGTTTAGGCCGGGGAAAAGGGTTTTACGACACCTATCTGTCTATGGGCTGCACAAATGTTACCGAACTAGGGATTGGATTTTCCTTTCAAATAGTCGATTCCGTTCCGGTTTCCAAACACGACAAGTGCATCGCCGGAATCGTAACGGAGGACGAGGTAATACTTGCTTGATTTCAGGCTGAAATAGATATAAATTTAACGAAACACTATGGAGGAACGACATGGGCGATATAAAATCCGCTTTGGAATTGGCCTTGGAACGGACCGCGGACATTCAAAGCGATAGAACCAAACTGCACGAACACGAAGCCCTGCAGAAGGGGAAACGGCTTGCATCAAAATTCCTGCATCCCGAACCGGACAGTGAAGACGAGCAGGTTGACCTGAAGGAAGAATTGAAGGGCGTAAACAAGGAAGAGGGAAAACTGGTCCGGCAGGGAGTATTTGATGTAATCCTCTCGAACATTACCCTGCCCCATGAAGAAATTAAGGAAGACCTCCTCGGCCGCGCGGCCAAGGGTCTGGAAGTTCTTCTGAACAATAGAAAGCAGATAGACTATGTTTTTAAACAGCTGAAAGAATTTTTCAACCAGTATCTGCAGAACAAAGAACAGATCCGGCAGAACCTGGAGCAGCAGTTTGCCCCCCGGCTCCGTCAGAAAGAGGAAGCCTTGAAGGAGAAATTCGGGTCCTCCGTCGAACTCGACCCGGCCGCCGATCCGGAATTTGCCGAATACTTGAAACAGAACTACGTCGAGCTGGACAAACAGTACCAGGAGGCCTTAAACCAGCTGAAGGAACAGCTCAAGCAAATGTACGCCTCCCAGCGGTAATATGAAATATTCTGAAGTACAGCAGGGCCGCACCTTCGTGGTGCGCTTGGAAGACGGGGACATCCTCCACGAATCGATTGAAACGCTTGCACGGGAGAAGGGAATTCTGTCGGCTGCGGTCATGGTATTAGGCGGTGCCGATTCCGGCAGCATTCTGATCAGCGGTCCCCGGGTCGGAAGACCGAAAGCGGGAAATGCAGTCGAGCCGATGGAACACCTCCTGGAGGGGCCCCATGAAATAACCGGAACGGGGACGATCTTTCCCGACAAAAACGATAATCCCGTCCTCCATATGCACATCGCCTGCGGGCGGAAAAAGAAAACAAACACCGGCTGCGTCCGGCGCGGCGTAAAAGTGTGGCATGTGATGGAGGTAGTTATTATCGAACTGATCGGCTCACACGCCCGGCGAGTGCCTGACCCGGAAACGGGCTTCGAACTGCTTGTCCCGTAAATGTCATTAATGTTATACTTGTAATACAAGAGGTAGAAAATGCTTGCTGTAAGATTGGATACAGAAATAGAAGAAAAATTATCTCGTTTGGCAAAGGAAACAGGGCGAAGTAAAAGCTATTACGTTAAGGAAGCGCTAAAAAATTTTTTGGAGGAGCGGGAAGACTATTTATTAGCACTTTCTGTACTTGAAAAAAATGAACCTCGAAAGCCCATTTCGGAAGTGAGAAAAGAACTTGGCTTGGAGCATTGAATTTACTCCAACCGCAGAGAAGCAGTTAAAAAAGATTGATCGCGCATGGCAGAAAAAGATCCTTGATTATCTGGAGGATGATGTAGGAAAGCTTAAAAATCCTCGGGTTCGCGGGAAAAGATTAACGGGTGATAAAAAAAATTTATGGCGTTATAGGGTCGGGAATTACAGGGTAATATGCCAAATTGTGGAATATCATTTTCTTATTGTAGTTGTCATAATTGGTCATAGGAAAGAAGTATACAATGTCAAATAATACAAGAGAACGGGAGGGTAGATGAAAACCGAGATATATTACTTTACCGGTACAGGTAATTCCCTGGCGGGGCTGATCGCTCTGCGGGGCGGAACCCTGTCTGCCGGTTACGGTATTCACATGCCCCAAAACGCCTCCGGAAGCTTCGATAGAAGAGAGTATTTATACAGCGGACATGAGCCTCACGGCCGGCGGTCTGCGGGGAAGTGTTTTCTAAGCACTATTTTTACCGGCATCCAGATGTTACGATAGGCGATATGTTAGCGCAGAGAGGGGGTACGACCGAATACGTTTACATATTTTAGGTTATACAATATACAGTTATTATGATGTTATTATACAGAAATTATCGCCCTCGGGATTTTGCCGACTGCGTGGAAATCTGCGCCGAGGCATGGCCGATTTTTTCCGAAGCGGTAAAAACCGATACATACGAAGATCTTGTAAGCCTCTATACTGAAATGAGCCTCTCATTTTCCGATTATGCAGCGGTATGCTGTGACGGAGAAAAAACTGTAGGTTTTATTTTCGCAGGTACCCGGGAAAAAGAGAAAACACGCGCCGAAAAGAGAAAAAGGCGCGCGATGCTGAAGGGCTATTTTACAGGAAAATACGGCAGCCTTCGAAAACCCGTCCTGTTTTTACTGTCGTTTATAGCGACCTTTCTAACAGCGGGGTTTTACTGCAGGCACTTTTACGCTGAAATCGAATTATTAGCGGTCAAGAAGGACTATCAAAAGAAAGGAATCGCAAGCAAGCTGATACAAGATTTAATTTCGCATATAACAATGAAAAAGGGCGATTCGCTCTGTCTCTTTACCGACGTAGAAAGCAATTGGAAATTCTATGAGAATTACGGATTCACAAAATATCGTGAACTGAACGATTACTTTCTGAGATTTTTACGAAAAGAAAAAGTGAAAAGTTTTATTTACACCCTGAATATAGGCAGTTAATGGCCGGCCGGGCATTAAAAAAGCCGGGATGATTACCGGCTTTTTTGAATCCGTCAGCGGGGCTATGCCCTTGCACGGAATCTCACTACAACTTACAATAAAATCCTAAAGAGGATTAAAAATCTTTCTCGCTGCCGGCTTCCCGCCGGCCTGAATATACAGGCGGCTGCTTCATCGAAACCTCCTCACAAGCCAGATTCTTTTAGTATCCTCCTCAGTGTTAAATTTACTCCATAAAGCTTTATTTGTCAAATTTTTTTGCAATATTTTTTACAAAGAAGGGAATTAGACAAACTTGCAGGGATATGGTGTTTCCGGTATACTTACATCAATTCGTACAGAGGAGTCGTATGAGAGAAAGCACTGCCGATGTTTTGGAAAATCTCCCGCATTACGAAAAACGGATTACCGAACTCACCGAACCGATAATTGCAAACCTGGTTATGATAAGCGAAATCCCCTCCCCCACATTCGGTGAACAGGAACGGATGAATTTTATAGTCAACCGTTTTACCGAAGGGGGACTGCAGAACTGTTCCACCGATGAAATGGGCAATGCCTTGGGTATTCTTCCCGGAAAAACGGGAGAACGCAACATTATGATCGTAGCCCATCTCGATACCCTGTTTGACGAGTCTGTTGATCACTCGGTTTCGGTACAGCCGGACAAAATTACGGGGCCCGGCGTGGGGGACAACGGAATGGGTTTGGCGGTAATTGCCAGTCTTCCGCTGATATTGGAACATCTCGACCTGCATCTTGATTCCAATCTTGTCTTGATGGGGTCCGCCCAAAGTTTGGGTAAGGGCAACATCGAAGGGCTGCGCTTCTTTCTCTCCAACTCCGACATCCCCGTGCACGCCGCAATTTGCACGGAGGGAGTTGAAATCGGCAGATTGAGCTACGCGTCCATCGGTATGATGCGCTGCGAAATTGATATTTCCATACCCGAGGAGTACGACTGGACCCGTTTCGGCGCCTCCGGAGCACTCATCATCATGAACAAGGTAATGAACAAAATTTTGGCCCTGCCCATTCCAAGACAGCCGCAGACCAGTATTCTTATCGGAGCGGCCCGGGGGGGGACATCCTTCAATACGATAGCCACCCATGCGAAAATTCAGTTTGAAATCCGTAGCGAATCGGATACTATGGTGGAGGAACTTGCCGGAAAGATCGACAGTATAGCCGAAGAAATTTCCGCGGAAACCAACGCGGAGGTCAAATTGAATATTCTTGCAAAACGAAGGCCCGGGGGCATTAACTTCTCCTCCCCCCTTGTTGAACAGGCCCGAAAAATTTTTAAAAAGCTCCATATAAAGCACCGGATCCTGCCGAGCACGTCGGAACTTGCCGCGTTTATCGACAAAGGGATCCCCGCCGTTACCATCGGAATAACAAACGGAGAAAATATGGACAAAATGAACGAATCGATTAAAATTCGGCCGATTTACCGGGGAATTACCCAGTTAATCGGACTCATCTGCGCGATAGATAACGGATGCTGCGATGAACCTTAATAAATGGCTGAAAAACAATACATTTCATCACTCTCAGTTCTGGGATCTACTGAAAATCGTGGAGGAAAAGGAAAAACAGGACATCACGATATCCCTCTGTATTCCGACTCTTAACGAAGAAAAAACGATCGGCAAGGAAATCGTCCTGTTCAAATCGGAACTAATGACCCGCTATCCCCTGTTAGACGAAATAGCGGTCATCGACAGCGGCTCCGAAGACAATACGCGGGACGTTGCATCATCATTCGGGGCGGATGTGTACCTTTCCAGGGAAATTCTTCCCCGTCTGGGAGAAAAACGGGGCAAAGGGGAGAACCTCTGGAAGGCAATATACCAGCTGAAAGGGGACATTATTGTCTATATCGATGCCGACATAAAAAATATCCATCCCCGGTTTGTCTACGGCCTGGTAGCCCCCCTTATCTACCGGCGGGAAATGAAATACGTAAAGGCGTTTTACGACCGTCCTTTGGCCATTTCCAATGAAATCCGCCCTTCTGGAGGCGGAAGGGTAACGGAAATTCTTATCCGCCCCCTGTTTTCTCTGTTTTTCCCCGAGCTTTCGGGAATTATCCAGCCGCTCTCGGGAGAATACGCGGTACGCCGCGAGGTCCTGGAACAGATCCCCTTCCCCATCGGCTACGGGGTGGAAACTTCACACCTCCTCGATGTCTACCAGAAGTGGGGTATGTCCGCGTTCGGCCAGACCGACCTCGATCAGCGGGTCCACAGGAACCAGGCCACCAGAGACTTGGGGAAGATGTCCTTCGGTATTCTTCAAACCTTTTTGTCCCGAATGCAGTCCCTCGGGCTGGTGGAGAAACTGCCGAAAATGGAAACAGTCCTGCGGCAGTTCGAGGCCCAGGACAAGGTGTTTCATTCCGTTGATAAGGAAATAATTGAAGAGGAGCGGCCGCCGATGATCACTGTCAGAGAATACAAAGAGAAATACGGAAAATAATGAAAAGAAGCGGTTCAATTTTAGTCGTCGACGATATTCCCGAGAACGTAAAAATTATCGCCCATATGCTGAAAAATATGGGCTTTACCATCATCATCGCCCAGAGCGGGTATGAAGCCATTGAAAAAGTAACAACCACCTCGATAGATCTCGTCCTTCTCGATATTTCCATGCCGGGAATGGACGGGTACGAGGTATGCGAACGGATAAAGGAAAATCCGGCAACCTCCAGCATTCCGGTTATTTTTGTTACCGCCCGGGACAACCCGGAGGACATTGTAAAAGGATTTGAAAAGGGAGCGGTGGATTATCTTACCCGGCCGGTGAATTCGGCGGAACTCCAGGCCCGTGTCGCCACCCACTTAGAGCTGAAAGCTTCGAAGGACATTATTGAACAGCAAAACCGGGAACTCCGGGAACTAAACGCTTCGAAGGACAAATTTCTTTCAATCCTGGCACACGATTTAAAAAATCCCATTGCCGGGGTCATTACCACGTCTCAACTGGTGGTAAAAATGTACAATTCTTTGGAAGACCGGGAACGGATCTCCTACGTCCAGGAAATTTACTCATCGACCCAGCGCATTCTGCATATCTTGGAAGACCTGCTGCAATGGTCCCGCTCCCAGTCCGGACGGATCCAGTATAATCCGGAGCAGATCCAGCTGAACCGGGTCACCTACGAGGGAGTGGCCGCATTGGAACAGACGGCCGCGGAAAAGAACATTTCAATCGAAAATGCAATCGACGATTCAATAACGGCCCTCGGAGACCGGAACATGATTGCCGCCGTTATTCGAAACCTTCTCTCCAATGCCGTTAAGTTTACCCATCCCGGCGGAAATATCCGCCTGGAAGCAGAAGAGCGGGCTACCCACGTCAATTACCGGGTAATTGATACCGGAGTGGGCATTCCCGCGGAAAACATGGACCGCCTTTTCAAGATTGACGGGGGGCTCTCTACGAACGGTACGAACCAGGAAAAAGGGACCGGTTTGGGGTTGATTCTGTGTAAAGAATTCGTGGAGAAAAACAAGGGTACCATTACCGTCGAAAGCACTCCCGGCGAAGGCACTGCCTTTACCTTCACACTTCCGAAGAATTAGCGCCGCGCCGCTACCGCCTCCGACAGCAGCCCGTCAATGTCTCCGTGCAGTTCGATACCGGCGCTTGTCCCTCGTCCCGCGAAGAGCACCGTACCGCCGCGCCTCTCCCGAAGCTCGGTGTCTACCTCCGACCGGAGGCTTTCATGGACGCGCCCGGACATATTCCCGGCCACCGGGGCCTTTAAATCGGTCCCTCCGATCTTCTCGGCGGAAATCCGGAGCTCGTACCTCCTTGACTGCACGATCAGATCGACTTTATTCCCGCCGCTGACCGAGTAATGAACGATCTTTCCGCCGGCATAGGTGGAAAAGGGGTACAGCTCTCCGTCGAGCCGGAACCCGATAATATAGCCGGTAAATTGATTTTTCCTCCAGGGGATTGTCGCAACGGAAAGGCTCAGCGAAGCGGCAGTTCCGGAATAGTTGTTTGTCTGCATCCATATCCAGCGGCCGGGGAAGGAAGTCCCCCAGTCTTTTTCTACATAGCCGGTGCCGCCGGTAAAATCGCGTTTTTTTTCGTTGATTTCCAGTATACCCGCAAGTTCATGATGAAAGCTGAGTACGCCGTGGTAATCCTCCATCTTCGGAACAAAGGCATACCATCCCATCGCCCCCGGAGAAAACAGCCGTACCGGCCACGGCGTAAAAGCACCGAGGCGCAGACTGCCCGTAACGGAAAGCCCGTCGCCGCGGACGTTAAGCTTTATTTTTTCTTTGGAAAACTCGCTGCCGCCGATACGGATGAAAAGGTCTTTTTTTGAATAGGAAAAATCTTCTGCCGGATACCGGACGTACTGATATGTCCCCCGCTTCCCGTCAAAAATTTGCAGAAAAGCATGGGGATCATCCTCGGAATAGGCAATGCCGGGAATGAACGCGTACCCTTCTCCTTCATCCCGGCTTACGCACTTAAAATACCAGCCTTCAAAATATCCGGCCTTTTTACCCGCCCCCTGAAATATCTCCGGCTTCCAGACCTTCCGCAGCGCGTACATGGCAGACGAACCGGGCCGCCGCTACCGTTTTCCGATGGGGACAAAAACCTGGTCAAAATCACCGGTATAAATGGCCCTGGGACGGAAAATCCTGTTTTTCTGCAAATATTCGAGAATACGGGCGGTCCAGCCTGCCGTCCGGGCAACCGCGAAAATCGGGGTAAACATATCCTTAGGAACTCCCATCGATTCGTAGACAAGGCCGGAATAATAGTCCACGTTGGGGAATATTTTCTTTTCCTTCCCCAGTGCGGTGATCACCTTTTTTTCCAGACTCTTGGCAATTTTGAATTTCCTCGCGAGTTCTTTGTTTTCCTTTGAAAGCTCTTCCGCTAAAGGACCAAGGACCCGCGCGCGGGGATCGTAGGCCTTGTATACCCGGTGGCCGAATCCCATGAATTTTTCATTATTCGCGAGTTTCTTTTCAAAAAAAGGTTTGACCTCTTTCACCGAACGGATCTGATTGAGCATCTCCATTACTTCCGCGTTGGCACCGCCGTGAAGCGGTCCGTTTAACGCCGCTATACCCGAACCGACGGAAAAATAAATGTCCGACAGGGTAGAGGCAACGACGAGGGAGGAAAAGGTGCTCGCGTTCATCCCGTGGTCGGCATGCAGAATAAGGCAGACATCCATAACCCGCTCTTCTAAAGGAGTGGGCTTACGGCCGGTCATGATATACAGGAGGTTTCCCGCGTAACTCAATTCATGGTCCGGTTCAAGCGGCAGCATTCCCGCCCGCACCCGGGCGATAACACCTGCAATCATCCCGACACCGGCAATTACATGATAGGCGCTTTCAAGTCCTTCGGCGCCGACTAGATACTTGCTTACTCCTGAAGGCTGTTTGTACTGCTTCCGTTTAAATTTATAAATGGCATCGGCCTCCCCCCTAGGCAGGGTCTCCATGGGTATCGAGTCTTCATCCGTCGCTATGCTCTTCCCGTCGATGGAACGGTTGTTTGTCCAGTCCCTGTAGCTCTGTTTCTGACGCATCAGGTTGACACCCAAACGGAGCCCGGCCATGGTATTCATCTGCTCGATGGGAAAGGAAAGCAGGAGCCGTTTTGTCTCCAGCAAGTGACGGTAACTGTTTAACTTGGCAATGTAGGAATCCAGCTCCTTTTGTTTCGGCAGCCTTCCGTGGAGCAGGAGATACGAAACTTCTTCAAAAGTGGAATGTGCCGATAAATCAAAAATATCATATCCCCGGTAAATCAGCATTCCCTTTGTTCCGTTGACATACCCCACCTTGGATTCACAGGCTATTGCCCCTTCAAGACCGGGGCCGATGGTACAGTCAACCGGCCAGTTAACTTTTCTCGTTAAATCGGGTTCCGGCTCGAAGTCCGTTTCCTTATATGCCTTCTCTTTTGCTGTGAGAATAATATCCTTAACGAGTTTATGCGCCTCTTTGCGGTTCATAATTTCGACCTCCCCGGTTAGTTATTTGCTATTCATACTGTAGCGTATTATTAATCTCCAGTCAAATGGGAGAGAGCAGGGTAATCTTTTTGCCGATGCACAATAATTTTATTATATTAAGGAAGGAGGAATATATGCAGGAACATACTAAAAATGGAAAAAAACGAACCCTGGTCTTTATTATATTGATTGTAATTATCGGAGCATTAGGTTTTACCGCCGGTACGGTTATTGCCTCGCCGGCACAGGAAGAAGGACAGGACACACCGGCACCCCGGGAACCCCGGGAGGTACCGCCGGCTGACACCTCGTCGGCATACAGCCTTCAGACCTCCTTCCGGCAGGTTGCCGGGGAAGTCCTTCCGGTAATTGTGGAAGTAAACGTGGTGGAAGTAGTCAGGCAGCAAATGCCCGACTCAATGTCCCCGTTCGACTTTTTTTTCGGCCCGCAGCCGGACCGGGAAGGGGAGCCTCAGGAGCGGGAATTCCGGCGGCCGGGTCTCGGCTCGGGAGTAATTGTCCGGAGAGAAGGAAACAAGGTGTATATTCTTACCAACAGCCATGTTGTGGGCAACGCTGACGAAATAAGCGTCATACTCTACGACGGGCGGGAATTCGATGCCGTAACCGTCGGAAAAGACAACCGCCTCGACCTCGCGCTTCTGGAAGTAACGACGAAAGAGGATTTACCCATAGCCCGCCTGGGCAATTCCGACGACCTCTACGTTGGTGACTGGGTGATGGCGGTGGGAAACCCCTACGGGTTTGAGTCCACCGTTACGGCCGGAATCGTCAGCGCTCTCGGCAGAGAACCGGAACGGACAATGCAGGTAAGCGGGTTTACCGACTACATTCAGACGGACGCGGCAATCAATCCGGGAAACTCCGGCGGCGCTTTAGTAAATCTGGAAGGTGAAATTGTCGGAATCAACACCTGGATTGCCAGCCAGAGCGGCGGCAGCGTGGGAATCGGTTTTGCCATCCCTATCAATAACGCGAAAAAGGCAATATCCGACTTCATTACTTCGGGGAAAGTCGAATACGGCTGGCTCGGGGTGAGCATTCAGGACCCGGCGGAAGAAATTATGCCGGGAGTCGCGGAAGAACTGGAAATCGAAAAACAAGAAGGTTCCCTCGTTATCAATGTGTATCAGAACTCCCCCGCTGAAAAGGGAGGATTTCTCCCCGGAGATTTCATTACCCAAGTTGAAGATGTGTACATTACCGATTCAAACCATTTAACCCGTGTGGTAGGAAATCTTCAGCCGGGCAAGGCCATAGATTTTCACATTATTCGCTACGGCGAAGAAAAGGTCCTTGACGTGAACCTGGAAGAGCGGAAAACCGAAGAAGAGCTGGCGGAAGACACCAATCTGTGGCCGGGACTGACCGTTATCGGTCTGAACAGTGAAATCCGTAATGAGCTTGAGATACCGGCGGACATTGAAGGTGCCGTTATTGCCGCTGTTTTTCCGAACACTTCCTCCGATAAAGTCGGACTTCGGACGGGAGACATCATTACGGCAGTGGACAAACAAAACATTGACGGCGTAATGGAATTTTATAAGCAGCTCAATTCAACCGATTCGAAAGAAGTGATGTTCCGGATATACCGGGAAGGCAACGAAATGCTGTTAGGCCTGGTTAAGTAGTTTTTCCGCAACGGGGACGTGAATTGAAAAAATCGTCCCCTGCGCGGGTTTTGAATGTACTTCGATATGCCAGTTATGGGCCTGGATAATGGACCGGACAATCGAGAGGCCTAAACCGAAGCCCTGCTCCCTTCTCGATTTTGTTCCGCGGTAAAAGGGGTCAAATATGAGATTGAGCTCCTTTGCGTCAATTCCGGGACCGCTGTCCTCGACTTGGATAGTTACCTCACGGTCGTCCTCGAAGGCCCGGAGAAATATCCGGTCGTAGTCCCGGGTATACCGGACCGCGTTGCTGAACAAATTTTCCAGGGCCCGGGATATTAGATTTCTGTCACCGGCTATCCGGAGGGTTTCCGACAGTTCTATTGAATAGGAGAAATTACGGTTTAAAACAAGAGCATCGTCCCGGTAAACCTGGGCAAGTTCAAGAAGCAGGTCCTTCAATCCTATATTCTCCTGTTTCAGCTGCCATTCGCCGGTTTCCATTTTCACGAAATCGATGAGCTCTAAGATCCTGCTCTCGAGCACCTTCGATTTATCGGTAATAATATTGATGTACCGCTTGAGCATTTCCGGATTTTCCGCGAATCCGTCCGCGATTGCTTCTATATAGCCTTCAATTGAAGTCAATGGTGTTTTTAAATCGTGGGAAACAGCCATAAGAAAGCGGGAACGCCTGGCAAGTTCCTCTTTCAGGCTCTTTCTCATTTGGTCAAAAGAGCGGGTAAGGGAGGCAAGCTCATCATCTCCCTCTACGTTCAGGGAAAAATCGAGATTCCCCGCGGCGATTTTTTTTGTGGCTTCCTCGAGGTTCCGTATCGTTTTATTTGTTGAACTCAGCATCAGGGAACTGATAATTGCGGCAAGCCCTAACAGCAGAAGAAAGAGATACACAAAGGTGCCCAAGCTGAACAGCCGCATCGGCCGCACATCCTTTTCCTTTTTAATCCGCAGGAGCATCCGCAAATCTTCCCCTTCGCCGGGGACAGCTTCGAGGAAGTATTGGTAATCCTGCAGGTCCGCCGACATCATTTCCGAAATAATCTCTTCGTTCAGGGCGCTTTCCTGGGTAAAATTAGGAAAACTCGAAGCCAGAATGGAAAATTCTTCCGTGAAGAGCAGTATATCCAGGCCCTGGGGCAGCTGGTCCTCCCTTTTGCCCGGTACTTTACCGCTTTGAAAGGGATACATTTTTTTATTTACCCATTCCATAATATAGGTTTTATTGAAGAGCATCTGGTTTTTCTGCAGGTAAAAAAACTGAAAATAAGCGACAATCATCGCCATAAGGATGGGAATAGTGATAATCGTGACTACAAGGATGGTGAATTTGCTCTGAAGCTTCACTGCGAACCGCCTTTCAGGACCGCTGCTGTACAGCGCTTTCCATAAACGTGTAACCTAATCCATGGACCGTTTTTATAAATTCCGGATTAGAAGGGTCCTTTTCAATTTTCTTCCGTATTCTCTGTATGTGGACCGCCACAGTGGTAATATCGCCGTAGGCGTTCCCCCACACGGTCTGATAAATCTCCTCCGGCGTCACCACGTTTCCGGCGTTCTGCAGAAGGTGGACCAATACAGCCATCTCTTTCGGCGGAAAGGGGATTCGTTCGCCATTCTTCTCACAGTAATACCCCTCGGGGTCCACCATAAAATCTCCGAAGGTGATTTTTTTCTTGCCCCCGGACTGATAATTGAGAAACCGCCTAAGATGCGCCCGGATCCGGGCTACGAGAATTTTCGGAGAAAAGGGTTTCGGTATAAAATCATCCGCCCCGATCCCAAGACCGAGGACCATGTCTTCATCGGAATCCCTGGAAGAAACAATAACAATCGGGATATGACTGATATTCCGCGCCTGACTTAAAAATTCAAATCCGTCCATTCCCGGGAGGTTGAGGTCTAACACAATGAGATTGTAATCGGTTTGTTCCAGCTCGCGGAGGCCGTCTTCTCCGGTTTCACAGATTTTCGTACTGATGCCTTCCTTCTGCAAATAAAGGCCCATCAATTCAGCGATTTCCAATTCATCTTCGATTATGAGAACTCGTGCCTGCATATATTCCTACGGTAGTATTGTACCATAAAAAAACCGGTTTATGCATCAAAGGACGCATAAACCGGGCCCATAGGGCATCATCAAAT
>CAZSGZ010000088.1:5784-13109 GCA_964606455.1 uncultured Spirochaetales bacterium | reverse complement strand
TCGATCCTCGTACCCATTCTCGTGCCGCTCTTCTTTCATTTCGGTTAATCATCGGCTGGTGACAATGCTTCCCAGAACAACATATAAAGCCGTCACGGTATGAAAAGTATATGTCAGTTTATGCTATTATTCAAACTCTGCCAGCTCCATCGGTTCGGAAGTCCAGAGGAGGTTCCGGTCGTGGACCATCATGTTGTGGAGCTGCCGGCGGACTTCCTCCCGTTTTCCGGACTTGGCAAGCTCCGCCAGTTTCCGCAGTTCCTCTTTCTGTTCGAGGCGGCGCAGGAAGGGGAAATGATAGGAAAGGTCCCGGAACATACGGTGGACGGAGGAGCGTTTTTGTCCGGCTTTTCCTTCCCCCTTTGTTCCGAGAATGTCGCGGACAATGTGGAATTTCATGTTTTCAAGCAGCAGGTCCAGTTTGTTGCCGCTGCCGAGGATTGTCTTTAATCTCATCTTGACCAGCATCTCCCCGTCGGCATTGAACTGAACGAAATCGTCGGAGTGGAGGCCGGCGTTCTCGTGCATGAGAATCGGTCGGGCCCGGGGAAAAAACCGCATCTTCTTCAATACCTCCGCTTGCTCCTCTAACATCCGCATCCGCTCCTGCAGCTTTGTATTACCCGGATCTTCTTCTAATTCAGCGTCCAGCTGCGGGAGTAGTTCCTCTTCGATCATCAGGACCGCCTGAGACCGGGGAAGGAGAAAATGGTCGGAAATAAGAACATCCTCCTCCCCCTCCTCTATCTCGGCGGAGGCATCAACGGGTCTGATAAACCGGAAGAGGGACCGTTCCACACTTTTCACAATTTTTTTACTCTTTTGTCCCAGCGTATCGGCGGCCTGAAACAGGTCGGCCCCCCCGAAAATAACGATTTCCTTCAACAGAGCACGGGCCTGCTTCAGTTCTTCCGATTTCAGCAAGGACTGCCGCTGGTCCAGGCTGACACTGGCCGCGGTTATTTCTTCCAGCAGGTCCAAGGCCTGGAGAGCATATTCCCGGGCCACCTGCCGCATTTCCAGGGTCTTGGAAAAATCACCCCGTTTGACCAGTGTCAGGACCGCCCGGAGCTCCGTACTGATGAGATCGAATTGCGTGTCCAAATCCTGCAGTCCGCTGTAGGCTTCATTAAAATGTTCCCGTGCCTCCTGCAGTTTTTCTATTTTTAGCCGGAGGGGGGCAATTTCGTCCCGCCAGTCCCGCCGCGGGGTAAGATATTTTTCTTCCGTGTTACTCATACGTACCTGTACATACAAAAATACTTACAAAAAACCGCGGCGGCAACTTCAACAATCCACCGACAAAGGATATAATAGGCAGTTATGAACCTTACCAAACCGGACATCGTAAAAGACTGGCTCCCCCGGTATACGGGTATGCCCCTTGAACAATTCGGGAACCTTATCCTGCTGACTAATTTTCGAAGATACTTAGACTATTTTGCCGGCAAATTTTCCGCGGACATCCGCGGGGAAGGCGGTCCCATGCAGGCCGCTACGAGCAGCCACGGCATTACCATGATCAATTTCGGCATCGGTTCCGCCAATGCTGCAACCATTATGGACCTGCTTACCGCGGTCTCTCCAAACGCCGTTTTGTTTCTCGGGAAATGCGGGGCATTGCGGAAACAGATAAAGATAGGCGATTTTATTCTGCCTATCGCGGCAATCCGCGGGGAAGGCACCGGCTTAGATTACTATCCTATTGAAATTCCGGCGCTGCCCTCCTTCCGGCTCCACGATTTTGTCGGTCATGAACTGGTAAAAGCGGGAAAGGAATACTTTACCGGCGTTATCTATACTACTAACCGCAGGGTTTGGGAATGGGACGACAAGTTTAAAGAATATCTGAAACACATCCGGGCTACGGGAATCGACATGGAAACGGCGACCCTCTACCTGGTGGGGCACGCAAACGGCGTCCCGCGGGGAGCGCTGCTCCTGGTTTCCGACGCGCCGATGGAACCGGAAGGGATAAAAACCGCCGAAAGCGACAAAAAAGTTACCCGGACCTTTGCCGATCTGCACATTGAATTAGGAATAGCCACCATGGAAACCCTCTTGGAAAACGAAGAAAACGTAAAACACCTCCGATATTAACGCGCTAAAACGGAAGTACCCCTTTCTTTCCTTTACACGCTGAGAGTTCCGGCGGCTGCTTTCAGCAGTTCCCAGGCCGCTTCCACATGGCGGCGTTCGACATAGGTCTGCCCGACAACAAGACGCAACGCATACTTTCCCGAAAGCTTCGTGTGGGTTATGTACATTTTCCCGGCGGCGTTCACGGCTTCCAAAAGGGCCGCGTTTATCCGGTTGATCTCTTCGGTTTCCGTTACTCCCGCCGGCAGATACCGGAAACATACCGTATTCAGCGGTACCGGCGCGAGCAGTTCAAAGTTGTCCGCCTGTTCTACCCACCCGGCGAATTCCCCCGCCCACCGCATATGCCCGCCGACGGTCCGCCGCAGCCCCTCGACACCAAAAGTCCGGAGAACAAACCAAAACTTCAGCGCCCGGAAGCGGCGGCCGAGCTGTACGCCCCAGTCCCGGTAGTTGCTTACCGCGCTGTCCTCTTTCGTCTTCAGATACTCCGGCATAATTTCGAAGGTCCGGATAAGGGCCCCCTTGTCCCGGACAAAATAGGCCGAGCAGTCGAAGTTGGTAAACAGCCACTTATGGGGGTTGAAAACGTATGAATCCGCCAGCTCGAGACCGTCAATCATCCACCGGTTTTCGGGAATAACCATAGCGGAACCGGCAAGGGCGGCATCAACATGGAGCCAGACCCCGTGTTTTTTGCATATCTCTCCGATGTTCCGTACCGGGTCCACGGCGGTGGAACCGGTGGTGCCGACGGATGCAGCGACGATACACGGCAGAAAACCCTTTTCCTTGTCCTCCGCCAGTACTCGATCCAGTTCCTCCGGCAGCATGGCGAAATTACCGTCAGTTCCCACTTTGCGCAGGTTTTCCTTTCCAATGCCTGCAATTTTTATATCTTTCTCGATGGAAGAATGGGTTTCGGTACTGCAATAAGCGGTAAGCACCCCGCGCGCCGACGCCGCGGTCCGCTGCAGCCCCCGTTCATTAGCTGCAAAACCGGTAACCGCTTCCCTCGCGGAAAGCACGGCGCACAGCGTGGAAGAAGAGGCGGAATCCTGAATTACCCCTTCGAAACCGGCGGGCAGCCCCGTTATCGCGGCAAGCCACTGCATAACCCGTTCCTCCAGTTCCGCAGCCGCGGGTGAAGTCTGCCAAATCATACATTGGGCCCCCAGGGCCGCCGTCAGCATTTCCCCTAATATGGAGGGATAACTACTGTTTGCCGGAAAATAGGCAAAGAACGAAGGATGCTGCCAGTGGGTAATTCCCGGCAGAATAATATCGGTAAAGTCCCGCATAATGTTTTCAAAGGGTTCCCCCTCTTCCGGCGCGGAAGCAGGCAGCCGCCTAAGGACATCGCCCGGCTGCACCTGCGATTTGACCGGATACGATTCGATATCTTTATAGTAGTCCGCTATCCAGTCGACGATTTCATGCCCGTACTTCCTAAATGTTTCCCGATCCATTTCTATACTCCTCTTTTCCGTTTATAACTATGGTAAATTGTTTGGTGCTCAGGTCGGCATGCAGTTCGGCAGTCGATGCGTTTCCGCCGGACGATGCGTCCCCGGCCTCCCACGATATCCTGAGAATATGCGGTCCGGTCTCGTGGAGGGTAAAACTGCCGTTAAAAGCCCTGCAGCTGTTTCGCAGACGCATCAGCCGAAACAGTTCCCGCACCACCGGCCGCTGTGCTTCCCGGTCGACCTCTTCGAGGGTAAAATTGTGACGGTTGATGTTTCTCCCGATTTTTGTCTCCTCTACAAGCCGAACATCGTTTTGCCCCGCTAAAAGGCCGACATAATATACCTGCGGTATGCCGGGAGTAAAAAACTGTATTGCCCGAGCAAGCAGGTACGAATCGTCGTCGTCTCCAAGGGCGGAATAATAGGTACAGTTGAGCTGATACACATCGAGATTGTTGTACTTCCCGGTGTTGTATATTTTCTTGACATTCGCGCCGACTTTGTAGAGGTTTTCCTTAGTCCGTTCCAGGTCATCCCGCGGCATCAGGTCGATAACATCAACAACGCCGATCCCGTCGTGGGTATCCAGCGTTGTTATCTGCTTTCTCGGGCAGATACGCAGCCAGTGTTTCAGGTTGCTTCCATCCCCGTCGTAGAGCGCCTGCAGGACCAGCATCGGCAGGGCAAAATCGTACACCCAGTACCCGTGTTCCGCAAGCTTTAGCTGCATGGTATAGTGTTCATGCACCTCCGGAAGAATTTCCACGCCCCGCGGCGCGGTAATGTTCCGTACAAATTCCAGATATTCCCATATTTCCGGTTCGATAAAAAAACAGTTTGTCCCGGCTTTTTTCGCCGCATAGGCAAAGGCGTCCAGACGTATCACCGCGGCCCCCTGATCGCACAGGAAGGTAAGGAAATTGGCAATCAATTTCCGGGTTGTTTCAGTTTCCAAATTGATGTCAATCTGTTCATAATCGAAGGTACACCATATCTTTTCCGCCGTGCCGTCCTGAAATGTCACATCAACATAAGGCGGACGAGGTTTCCGGGTATAAATTGCCTGCAAATCGGCCTCCGTCGGTCTTCCGGTAGGCCAAAACCGGTCATATCGGATAAAGAGGTCCGCGTAGGGCGAATTGTCTTTCCGCCGCAGGAAGTCGACAAAGTATTCCGATTGCCGGGAGATATGGTTGAGCATAAAATCCACAGTCAGGCTGTATCGGGAGGCCAGGGAGCGGACGTCCTCCCATGTACCGAAGGCCGGATCGACCTCGTAATAGGTAAGGGGGGCAAACCCGCGGTCCGCCGATGAGGGGTAAAACGGAAGAACGTGGATCCCCCCGACAACGCCCTGAAGATGCCGTTCGGCCGCCGCCGCCAGTTCCGCCAGAGACCTTCCAAAGCTGTCGGGGTATGTAATCAGCTGACACCGGTTTTTCAATTCCATTGTAATAGTACAGACTATACAATCCATGCTATAGTTGCAAGAATGACGACTGTTACGGAAATACGCATCGATGCGCTTGCAAACGGCGGGGACGGAATTGGACGAATCGAAGGGAAAGCCTGCTTCGTCCCCTATACGGTCCCCGGCGATATCATCGACATCGAAATTACGGAAACGAAAAAGAACTATTCCCGGGGCCTGACCGCACGGCTGCGTTCCCCTTCGCCGCACCGGGCGGAACCTTTCTGTCCCTATTTCGGCAAATGCGGCGGCTGCAACTGGCAGCATATCGATTATCGGTACCAGCTCGAAGCAAAACGGGAACTCCTTTCCTCCACCCTGGCGAAAACAGGCGGCATTCCCCTCCCGGCGCCGGCGGTCCCGGCGGTAGTCCCCTCTCCCCGGGACAGGGGATACCGGAATTCGGCGCATTTTCACGTGGACAAGAATGGCGGAATCGGATTTTACCGCGGCGGAAGCCACAGTGTGGTACCCCTTGAATCCTGCCCGCTGCTGGTGCCGGAACTCAACCGCAGGCTGCAGGAGCTGCGGTCCATTGTCCCGGCACAGGGTACAGCGGCGAGGCCCCGGAGTATACACCTCTACGCTTCCGAAACGGGGGAGCTGCAAGAGTGGATGGAGCATGCCGGAAAAACGAAAGATCTGCCTTTTCATCAGATTAACCACGGTGTTAACCGGCTGCTGGTGGAAAAAACGGCAGCATTTGTCCGGGAAACTGTGGAGGGCGGGGCCTGCCGGGTCCTCGATCTGTTCTGCGGCGACGGCAACCTGTCCCTCGGCTGCGGCTGCGAACATATAGTAGGCGTGGAAACAAACGGCAGGGCCCTGCGGAAGGCCGCGAAACGGGCCGAGGCCGGGGGGCTTACAGCGGCCCGGTATATCCGTGAGGACGCGGCTGTTTTTTTACGGAGCGAAAAACACCGCGTCTTACGGGAAGAAGGATTTAGCCACATTATTCTCGATCCGCCCCGAAACGGGGTAAAGGGTATTGTCGACGATATCGCGGCCCTGCGGGCGCCGGTTATTATATACATTTCTTGCAGCCCGCCGGATTTGGCCCGGGACCTGACAGGCTTCAGGGACGCGGGGTATGAACTGCGGGAGCTTTATCCGCTGGACATGTTCCCCCACACCTCCCACATCGAGACCGCGGCGGTCCTGAGGAAAGTGTAAGCTACGGTTTCCGTTTTTCCTTTACCACTATCGGAAAGGGATCGGTAATCGAAGCGGACAGGAGTGTCTGGTGCGGATAGGGGATTTCAATTTTCTCTTCCGCGAACCGTTCCTTGATGTTCAGGGAAATTTTATTTTTTACCGCGACAAAGTCGGACTTTTCAAACCATACCCCGAAAAGGACTTTAATGCTGTACTCTTCAAACCCCTGGATGAGAAAAAACGGCGGCGGTTCGTCCAGGCAGATATCACAGGAATCCGCGATCTCCAAAAGCACTTTTTCGACCTTCCGGAGGTCCGCCTTGAAGGAGACTCCGATTTCAAAATTCATCCGCCGGATGGGATACCGGGTTATGTTTACCAGTTCCGTATTGAGAATCTGCTCGTTCGGCAGCCGGACATACTGGTTGTCAAAGGTGCGGATCTTTACCGACAGCAGGTCCACGGAAGTCACTATTCCCACAAACGTCCCTACTTTAATGGCATCGTTAACGGCAAAGGGTTTCTCCGAAAGAAGGAACAGGCCGCTTATTAAATTGGAAATACTTTTCTGCGCTGCAAACCCGATGGCAATCCCCACCACCCCGGCGGTCCCTAACAGCGCCGCGAGGGAAATCCCCGCCTGACCCAGGACTACCAGCAAAACGGTAACGGCTCCAAAATAAAAAGTGAACTTCCGGATAATCATGGAAGCCTGGGGAGTAAGCCGTTTCCGTGTTGCCCTTCCGAGGATAAAGGCCAAAAGGCGGAAAAACACGAGGCCGCCGAAGAAGGTTATTACAATCCGGAGAACAACGGTCACCCGCTCCGGCGTGAGAAACGCGGTTATCTTGTCGAATGAAAAAAGCGATTCAAGCATACACTAAACCCGTCAGATACTTGAGAAAATAAAAACTCCGCTTGACGATGCTCGGTGTTGCCGTCATTCTCGGGCCGGAAATTTTTCCGCAGTTCCGGGCCTCTTTCGGGGCGGTATTGGACAGATTGATTTGGCTGATCTGATCGATGCCTTTGTAAAGGACCCGGGCCGCGTTGGCCCACAAGCGGTTCCCGTCGCTGTACAGGGTAAGGAGCTCCACATGCAGACAAATCCGCTGAAAATCGAGCATGTC
>CAZSGZ010000088.1:0-5774 GCA_964606455.1 uncultured Spirochaetales bacterium | reverse complement strand
CCGAGTTGTTCGTTACATACACGGGGCAGGTTGCATGGTAGAACGTCGGCGTGGTTTTGTCCTTGTCCCGAATGGCCTGGGTCCTGAGGATATAGCAAATTTCACCGCTTTCGTTATCGCCGAACCATGTTTTCGACAGCTTTACCGTTGGAAATTCGCAAATTTTCACCTTCGTCGATTTATACACCCCGTACACCTGCAGCCATACAAAAATACCGACATAAAATGAGGTGGTTTTTTTAGGAGGCACCTGAATTGCCAGCTCCGGCCGAACCACCACCGGTTTGTCCGGCATTATCGGAACCAGTTCCAGCTCGGTGTATTCCTTTCCGAGAATGCACCTCGTCCATTCAAGATCATCGGTATTCCGCAGTACTTTATGCTTCGTATATGTAATTTTGTTCTTTTCCGTATCCGCGTATTCCTTGGCATACCGAATCTCATCGATATCTTTCGTAACGTACACCACGAGACGGCCGAGCTGAATTTTTCCTATTTCCTTTTCCCCGAGGGTGATTGTTTCCATTGTTTTTTCCGCTTCCGACAGTGTACTCTTTTCTTTGTAAATTGGAAACACCCCTCAGCAATTCGCGTTTTTAAAATGCGAATTGCTGAACACACCCGCCGTATGCTTGAAAAAAAAGGTGCAATCCGGCATACTCTCCAAACATATTTTTTGGAGGTACCACCAATGAAGAAAGTAGGACTAATCGGATGGCGGGGAATGGTCGGTTCCGTTCTGATGGACCGGATGACGAAAGAAAACGACTTTAAACATTTTACTCCCACTTTCTTTTCAACCTCCCAGTCCGGACAAAAGGCGCCGGAACTCGGGGGCGCCGACAACGGCACGCTGCGGGATGCAGCCGACATCGCTGCATTGAAAGAGCAGGACATTATCGTTACATGCCAGGGAGGCGGATACACCTCGGAAATATATCCCGGTCTGCGGAAGGCGGGATGGGAAGGCTACTGGATCGATGCCGCTTCCACCCTCCGGATGGAGAAAGACAGCGTTATCGTATTGGATCCGGTGAACCGGTCCGTTATCGACAACGCCCTGGAAGCGGGAATAAAAGACTATATCGGCGGAAACTGCACCGTCAGTCTGATGCTGATGGCATTAGGCGGCCTCTTTCAGGCGGGGATGGTTGAATGGGTTACATCCATGACCTACCAGGCCGCTTCCGGGGCCGGCGCGAAAAATATGCGGGAATTGATTTCACAAATGGGTGTCATCCACGGTTCCGCCGAAGAACTGTTACAGGACCCGGCATCTTCCATTCTCGATATCGACAAAACCGTTACCGGCACAATGCGGGGCGGCGGCATGCCGGTGGAAAACTTCGGAGCACCCTTAGCCGGAAGCCTTCTTGCATGGATCGACACGGCAATGGATACCGGCCAGAGCAGGGAGGAATGGAAGGGGTACGCGGAAACCAATAAAATTCTCGGGACAGGCAGACCGATACCGATTGACGGTATCTGTGTCCGCATCGGCACAATGCGGTGCCACAGCCAGGCTTTTACCATTAAACTGACAAAAGACCTGCCTATTCCCGAATTGGAAACAATGATCGCTTCCGCGAACGAATGGGTGGAGGTGGTCCCGAATACGAAGGAAGATACCATTAAAAAGCTGACTCCCACCGTTGTTTCGGGAACGCTGAACGTGCCGGTCGGACGGATCCACAAGATGAATTTGGGGCCGGAATACCTTACGGCGTTTTCCGTAGGCGATCAGCTGCTGTGGGGCGCCGCGGAACCGCTTAGGCGGATGCTCAGGATCCTGCTGGATTATCAGGCATAAGCGGTCCGAAGTAACATGACGGCACTTATCGACGCGGCGGGCCGTATTATTATCGAGGCCGGGCTGGCCATATTACAGGTGTACGACACCGACTTTCAGGTTGATACGAAGGAAGATGCAAGCCCGATAACCGAAGCCGACCGGCGGGCCCACCGCATTATCCGGGAGGGACTGCGGAATATCGATATTCCGGAATACCGGCACCTCCCCTTTCTTTCCGAAGAAGGCCTTCATACACCCTATCCCGAACGAAAGGCGTGGAAACGATACTGGCTTGTCGATCCCTTAGACGGCACGAAGGAGTTCGTGCACCGCAACGGGGAGTTTACCGTGAACATTGCCCTGATTGAAGACGGCCTGCCCGCGGCCGGCTGGGTGTACGTTCCCGCGGCGGACCTGCTGTACGTCGGGACCGCCGGCGAAGGCGCCTACCGTCTTGAAAATGCAAACCGGACGGCAGGGCGGGGGGACATGGTGCGCTTGCCGGATACACGGCGGCAAGCGGGGCGGGATGTGCTGAAAATCGTTGCCAGCAGGTCCCACTTAAACGAAGCAACGAGACGGTATATCGAAACGGTCCAGACCCGCCTCGGCAGGCAGGGGGAAACGGTCCAAGCCGGCAGCTCACTGAAGCTCTGCAGGATAGCCGAAGGCAGCGCGGACTTGTACCCGCGCTTCGGCCCCACGATGGAGTGGGACACCGCCGCGGCCCACGCCGTCTGCCGCGCCGCCGGGGCTTCGGTTACGGACGTGGAAACCGGAAAAGAGATGCGGTACAACAAAGAAGATCTGCGGAATCATCACTTCATCGCCGCCCCGGCGGAGGAGATTTCGGCGCTCCTGCCCTAGCCGGCGGGACTGCCGCCGTTTCTCGCGTTTTCGATTAATCGCGCACTTTTTTCCCAGAGGACCGCGCCGTTTTTAGGGTCGCCCGATTCCGGAGAGGTTTCTTTTTCCTCCATTAGATGGATGTAAGTGCCGGTTTTCCCCTCCATATCGGGAGAACAGGCTAAATACACGATAGGCTCGGCCGCCTTTTTCGGGCTCCTGAAAAATACCGCGAAGAACAGCTTTAAAAGCGGCTGTACCAGTTTCGGCGCCTCCCGGGCTATCTTCGTGTTCACCGGTCCGGGACAGAGGGCGAAAATGGAAAAGTCCGGCCTTCTCCGGACAAGCTCATGGAAAAAGACAGTAAGCAGCAGTTTTGTATACCCGTATTCCGCCATGCTGCCCTTCATACCGTACCGATGATACTCGCCGATACGGCTGAAATCAGTTTCCCCCGCCGAACGATGCGCTTCGGAAGAAGTAAAAATAATACGTCCGCCCGGCGAAAGGCTGCCGTCCTCGATAAGCCGGTTGACCAGCAAAAACTTTGCCAGATAATTGACCTGCAGCATCTCTTCGAACCCGTCTTCCGTCGGGCGGTCGTGCCCCGGAACGACCCCGGCGTTAAACACCGCGATGTCGAAGCGGAGTTTCCGTTCCCGCACTTCTTCGCAGAAGGCCCGGACGGATGAAAAGCTGCACAAATCGAGACGCGACATCTCGACGTTTTCGCTGCCGCTCTTCCGTTTCACCTCCTCGCCTGCTTCCGGAATTTTACTCCGCACAGCCATAAGAACATTCCCGCCCCGCGCGGCCAGGGCCGCGGCGGCAGCCTTGCCAAGCCCAGAACTCGAACCGGTAACGAGACAGGTTTTTCCGTCAATTCTGTCGTTCCGATCCAGTGTACCGATAGGTGTCCGTTTTCTAAAAAGATCGAAAACACCCGACATTGTCGCGGAGGAAGCTGAATTGTGGTCTAATTTTTTCAAGGCGGTCTCCTTTCCCGTCGTGGCGCCGTACTGCTACGCCCGCCGGCGCGAATTTTCAGCGGTATCGATAAAACGGCTGTAGTACCCGTCGAACTCGGCACGGACCTTTTGTTCGGACAATCCGAAATCCTCGAGGGAATAGACATGCCGCCCGTACCGGTACTGGTAGTTGTCGTGGTTCGTCCGCTCCATCATTTCCTGAATTCCTTCGGTCCAGGGGATATCGAGATAGCGGTAAATTTTCTTTACTTCCCCCAGCGGGTCGGCAATAAGGTCTTCATAGTATACATCGTAGAACCGGTCCGCGGGCATCGTTTCCCGGACTTGGATTGTACGCTCCGTCATCCGTTTAATCTTCCGCGACCAGTCCCGGCCGACTTCAAGCGGGTCGACGGAATTACTGAACACGCCGCGGCCGTGGGCAATCATACTGCAGAAAGAGGCAAGGGTGACCGCGGGGTCCCGGTGGGTTTGCAGTATTTTCGCTTCCGGGAATACATCGAAGAGCACGTCGAGATATTCCATGTGGTGCGGCGTTTTCAGTATCCACCGTTTCCCCGGATGCTGCCACTGCAGAAGAAGCAGAAGTTTCCGCATATACTCGTAGGCCCGCCGCTGGTCCTGTGTTTCCAGCCAGCGCGAATAGGACGGCACCCGGAGGGTTGCCTCCGGCACGGTACTTAAAAATGAAGCATCTAGAAGAAGACAGTCCTCCTCCGGGGCTTCCGCCTCCACGGGGTGGACGGTAAAAAAGTCCGGGGCAATATATCCCAGGGCCTTCTGGCTGGTTACCGCGAAACCGGTCCGTTTTTCTCTGTCCTGTCCCCGGGAAAGACCGGGGATCGGGGCGGGATTGATTGCTTCCCAGGAGAGAAGGGCCCGGGTGTCCGGATCCGCCGCCAGCAGCCTGTGCAGCATGGTCGTTCCGGTCCGCTGCAGCCCCGTAATGACTGTAAGCGGAAGAAGCTTCTGCTCTTCTATCTCGGGGCGGCGGCTGAACCAGCACTGCGCCCGCAGCCGGTTTACCAGCACTCCCTTCAGGCGGGTACGGGTAACAAAGCGCCCGAAGGGGTGGAGAAAGGATTCATCCTCGATGGAACGGCATAGGACACGAAGGGGCTCCGCCGTAAAATCCGGGCCGAAATCGGAGAGCCCCCCCGGGATCTCCTTTCGTACCCCTCGGCGGGCCGCCTTCATGAGCTTTTCAGGAGTAATTTTTTTTCGCAAACCCAGAAACCGGCAGACACCTCCGCAGCAGTTAAACAGCTTGACCAGCAGCGGACGGTATGGCTTCCGGTAATTTCGCCCGGTTATGTGCAGCTTATTTTCTTTCACCTTTCATTTTCCTTCTCCGGCTTTTCCGATCTCCCGCCGCAGTTCATTCATCGGGACCACTCGCGTGCGGGGCCGTGGATTGTTTTCGGCCTTAATCCAGCGCCACAGCATGGTCCCGCAGCCGTGTCCGGCAGTCGTAAGCCAATTTTCACACCCCGGGTCCTCCCGGGCAACCACGACCCGGACAGACCCGTCTTCCCGAAGGACCGCGGTTTCTTTGTTGATGTGAATGTTGTAGTAGCGGTAGTCCAGCGACTCCATCCAGTGATTGTTAATCTGAAAATTCCAAAACTCGCATTCCGGCGGCGTTACCTCGATTACAAGGGCCTCCTCCGAAGCGAGCTTCCAGTAACTGTGGTAGTAGAAAATTTTCGGGTCCCCGCCCGCTTTCGTCGAAACCTCCGGCGGCATCTGCGGCAGTTCGTTTGTGTGCTCCCGAAAGTCTTTCGCCCACTTCGCGAAAAGAAGGGAGGCCCCGGCCACCAGCTTTGCGGTAGTGGAAAGGCCTAAGTCCACCAGTTCGGGAGTCGCGTTTGAAGGAAGCCCGCCGCCGCCGGCCCGGCGTATAGTCAATTCCGCGGGTGTCTCTTTTTTCTTGTCTCCGAAAGTCTGCCGCACCATAACCAGGCCTGTTTCCGGCTCCATGGGCAGCCAATTCTTTTCATGCCGCCGGGTACTCAGAATGATTTCAAAACTGCCGTCCCGTTCCATTTCCAGGTCCGCTCCGTCTAAAAAACCCGTAGGGGGCATTCCCCGCCCCTCCCCGTAGCTTCCCTTCTGGGTACTGAAACTCAAGAACCGGACGGTATTCC
>CAZSGZ010000087.1:0-13160 GCA_964606455.1 uncultured Spirochaetales bacterium | reverse complement strand
GGGACCCCTACGCCGGCGAAGTCTTTCAAGAACAGTCCCGTGGGAACGAAGTACATATTTGCAACGCTGTGCTCAAACCCGATGGCGACAAACCCCATAATCGGAAAAAAGATGGCGAATATTTTCCCGATAGTCTGCCGGGCGGAAAGTGCCATCCAAACGGCAAGGCAGACGATCCAGTTGCACCCGATTGCTCTGAACAGGGCCTCGGTAAAGGTCAGAGTAACTTTACCGGAAGCAATTCTAACCGCCGCCTCCCCCAAGGCGCCGCCGCCGGTTTTCCAGAGTCCGGAAAAGTAAAACAATGCTACTATGATAAGCGAGCCGATAAAGTTTGCCACATACACAAGCCCCCATCGTTTCAGCATTTTGCCGAAACTGATGTCCTTCGTCATGACAGAGGATATCATCAGATTGTTGCCGGTAAAGAGTTCGGCCCCGGCAATGATGACGAGCATCAGCCCTAAACTGAAAACGGAACCGCTTAAAAACTTCGTAAACCCGGTCCCCATATGCTTCGCAAGATCAAAGGTAACCGATGTTGCCAAAAGACCTCCGAAACCGATGTACGCGCCGGCAAGAATTCCCAAAATTAAAACGGAGACCCATGGAGAAGTGGTTTTTCCGACGCCGACTTTTTTCGACACCGTATCGGCTATGGTCGAGGGGGCTTTATCGTCGAGTTCCGGTTTGGGGAAATCGAAGGAACGGAAAAGGCTGCTCGCCCGTTCGATGTTCTTTTTTTCGTTTTCAACCTTTTTCTTTTCAGCTTTGTGTACCGCGGTCACGAGTTCGTCCGGGGTGAAAGGTTTCGGAATAAAATCGAGGGCGCCGAGTTTCATTGCTTCCGTAGCCCTGTCAATCGAAGGATATCCGCTTATCATCAGCACCGTCGATTTCGGAGAATTCTCTTCAATCTGCCGCAGCACTTCCATTCCGTCGATTCCGGGCATGTTCCAGTCGCAGAGGATAACATCGTAGGAGTCCGCCTTCAGTTTTTCCAGACCATCTTTCGGATCGTCGGCAGTGTCGACGTCATAACCCTCCCCGGAAAAAATTTTTACGCATGATTCAAGCACAACTTTTTCATCATCAATTACCAGCATCTTTGTCTGCATTTTTACCTATTCCTCCTTACTATATTTTTACCTACCAAGCTTCACAGCTTAAGCGCTGTTCCAGCCATTTCCGTTTTGCATTGTCCAGCTTTCCCGTATAGCTTTCTATCCAGGCCACGTCTCCGGTAAGGATAGCAAGCTGCTCATTTTTCGTCAGGGTATATTCCCGCAATGCTTCGGCTCCGTTATAGAACAATTCTCCTACAAACTGCAGGTCCGTTGATGCCCGGTCGAGGACCTTCATCACTTCGTCTTTATTAACAAGCCCGGCCGGTTCATCCGCCCCGTCCCATTCATGCTGCACGGCGGTGCTTAGTTTTTCAACCAATTGATCGGGAGTGAAGGGCTTTTCTATGTATTCCGCCGCCCCTAATTTCATTGCCTGCACCGCGGTTTCCACCGTCGCGTAACCGGTAATGAGGATGACGGGCAGTTCCGGTTTACTCCGCTTGATGTCCCGGAGGATTTTCATTCCCCCGATCTCAGGCATCCTAATGTCGGAGATAACACAGCAGTACTCCCCGTTTAAGGCGGCATCCAATCCTTCCCGGCTGTTCTGATATTGTTCCGCCGTGTATCCTTCCGCTTCAACAATCCGCTTTACGCTGTCTAAGACAATCTGTTCGTCATCGATAATACAAATACGTTTGCTGTTCATCAGTTTTCTCCTTGTACAATTTTCTCCACCTCCCGCATTAATTCGTCGGGAGTAAAGGGTTTTGAAATAAATGCATGGGCGCCGCTTTCAATGCTGCTCCGTATTGTTTCGCTCGTGGGGAATCCGCTCATTACGAGGATGGGAATGGGGTATCCCTTTTCCCTTGCTTTTTTAATTAAAGATAACCCGTCTTCCTCCGGCATTTTTATATCGATAAGCATGATGGAAAATTGTTTTTTTTCCAGGATCTGCAGCGCCTCTTTTACCCGCGTCGCCGTTATTACTTTATATCCGCCGGATTCTAAAATCCGTACGCAGCTGTGCAGTACAATTGGATCGTCATCCACTACTAGTATGTCCATTCATTCCTCTTCCGTATCCAGGGGAAGCCAGATAATGAAGGTGCTTCCCTCATCGACTTTACTTTTCACATGGATGGTCCCGCCGTGCCGTTCGACAATACCGTAGGAAACGGCCAAACCGAGGCCCGTTCCTTTTCCTACTTCTTTTGTCGTAAAGAAGGGTTCGAACAGTTTGTTCAGGTTTTCCGGCGGAATGCCGCATCCCGTATCACTTATTTTAATTTCAAGTCCCCGTTTTGCATAGGGTTTCAGTTCGGGGGGCAGAGATAAGGCGGTGGAAATAACAATATGCCCCCCCTTCTCGGTAGAATCGATTGCATTGATAAGCATGTTCAGAACAACACTTTCCAGCTGGTTCTTGTCAACCACTTTTTTCGGGAGGTTTTCCTGGGGATTGAAGCAGAGCAGGACCCCTTTTACCAGGGCCTGGTTTCCAACGAGCTGAATGGTGTTCTGTATCAGTTGGTTGATGTCCGTCGGGACTGGATTGATTTCCGTCTGCCGTGAAAAATCGAGAAGCCCTTTTACGATGTCCCTGACAAGTTCCGTAGAGTCGGCAATGGTCTGCAGGTCCTGTTTTACGTCATCCGGCAGGTCTTTCCGGCGCAGCAGCAGATGCGTAAAGGTGAGTACCCCCGTTAAAGGATTGTTAATTTCGTGGGCGACCCCGGCGGCAAGCCGCCCGATGCTGGCCTGTTTCTCCGACTGAAGGAGTTTGTTTTCCTTGTCTTCTTCAATCCGCTTGTCCCGCATTTTAAGGTTCGAAGCCATTTCTAAAAATGTTTTCTGAAGGGTCCCGATTTCATTGTCCTGGATTTGTCCTATGGTGGAAGTAATATCACCGTTCGGTATTTGTTTGCTGGCTGAAATGAGCCTTCCGATGGGCCGGCAGATCTGTTTCCCTAATACGTAGCCGATACTTCCGGTAATTACCGCGCTTCCCATAACGAGGGCGATAAAAATGGGGAAACTGGGCTGCACCCACTCAATAAACAGGGAAAAGGCAACAATGAGGGCGGAAACAACGGCGAAAACAAATAAAAATCTGGAACGGATGGAATGAAACAAAATAATGACCTTTACTTTTTTATATCAGTACTGCTTTCGGCCTCTACGCTCTCCTTTTCAGTACACCCTTCACACTCCGGTCCGTCCGGAAGATCGTTCCTTCCATTAATATGCAGCAGATAAAATAGGTTTTCGATTTCCGGACCGATGTTTGTGTTGTGGACGATGCATTTTACCGGGCAATCGTCATTCGCGCAGCGTTTCGGGCATTTCAAATCCACCGGCGCGAAATTGAGAATCCCCCGGATCCCCGCGTCCACCATCTGCTCCATTACTTCCGACGCCGCTGTATCCGGAACGGCAATTACGCCGACTTTTATATCGTTTTGACGGACAAAATTCGGCAGCGATTCCATATCATACACCGGAATGTCCCGTTCGGTATGTACCTTTTGCGGAGCAATATCGAAACCGGCAACAACTTTAATCCCTTCATTGAGAAACCCTTCATATTCGAGAAGGGCCGTACCGATTTTCCCGCATCCGACAATAACGACCTCTTTTTCGCGGTCTAACCCGAGCTGTTCGTTTAACCGTTCTAAGATTTCATCGATATTGTAGCCGCCCCGCTTGTTTCCGGGAAGCTCGAGCATGGAAAAGTCTTTCCGGACTAAGGCAGGGGTAACGTCGATAGCGTCCCCTAGGTTGTTGGAAAAAACACGCTCGAGACCGAGGGCTTTGAACTTGTGCAGCAGCCGTTTGTATTTTGATAGTCTGATAATCAATTCTTTATTCATGTATGCAGCTTCCGTTTAAAAATATTATTGTTATTTAAATCACATAAACACCTAGTATTATAAAGTTAATATTTAAATTGTCAAGAAAAATATATTTTTGAGTATTTTAATATTGAATTTATCACTTTATTTCAGTATATTGTCCTCGAAATTTATTTGGAGGAAATATGGCTGTACAAAATCCAACCGCGAAATTGAATCTGCCTGATAGTTTGCTGTCATTTATAGAAGAATGGAAGGACAAACCGGGCAACCTTATTATGGTTCTCCATAAGGTGCAGGAAAAATATAAGTATATACCCCGGGAAGTGGCCATGGAGGTTGCCAGGCTGCTTGATGTTCCCCTTGCGAAAATCTACGGAGTGGTAACGTTTTACCATTTTTTTAAGCTGCAGGAGCCGGGAAAGTACAATATACAGGTTTGTATGGGAACGGCCTGTTATTTAAAGGGGGGCGAGGACATTGTTAAAGAGCTGGAGAATATTATTGGAATCGGTGTCAACGCCGTAACCGAGGATGGTGAGTTTTCGATAGAAGCTGTCCGCTGTGTCGGATGCTGCGGGCTGGCACCGGTAATGGTTATCGGGGACCAAGTTTACGGTAAGGTTACCAAGGACCAGCTTCCGGGGATAATTGCACGATACAAGGGAGAATAGGCACACCGTGAATGTGTAACATGAGGAGATACGAATGGGAAAGATGAGTTTAGAAGAATTGCGCAAACTGCGTGAAGATAAAAGAGTTGAATTCAGCCGCCGGGGGAAAAGCGGTAAAAAGAGCAGAATTATTGTCGGTATGGGGACCTGCGGAATTGCGGCAGGTGCGAAAGAAACACTGAATACCTTTTTAGAGGAACTCGATGAAGAGGACCTGCGGAACATCCTTGTAAAACAGTCCGGCTGCATGGGGCTCTGTTACGCCGAACCCACCGTGGAGATTAGTGTGCCCGGAATGCCGACCGTTATTTACGGTAATGTCGATTCCGAAGCGGCGAAAAAAATTGTCAGGAAGCATATCCATGGTCATATTTTGATTAACGATCATATTTTTGACCGTCCGGCCGTCGATATCCTGGAGAAAGGGGAGGAAAGCTAAATGCCATTCAAAAACTATATTCTTGTATGCGGCGGGACCGGCTGTGAATCCACCAGGGCGGATGAAATTTACACCCATCTCATCAGGGAATGCGAACTGCAGAATGTTGAAAGCGATGTTCAGGTTGTAAAAACCGGGTGTTTCGGCTTTTGTGAGCAGGGGCCGGTGGTAAAGATTTTACCCGACGAGTCCTTTTACGTAAAAGTGCAGCCGGAAGACGCGAAAGAGCTTATTGAGGAACACATTGTAAAAGGCCGGCCGGTTGAGCGGCTCCTGTATGAAAATACCGAGTTTTACCGGAAACAGTTCCGCATCGTTTTACGGAACTGCGGAATTATCGATCCGGACTCCATCGATGAATATATAGCCCGGGACGGCTATGTTGCGTTGGAAAAAGCCATTTTCGACATGACGCCGGAAGATGTTATCGAAGAGCTGAAAAAGTCACAGCTGAAAGGCCGCGGCGGTGCCGGGTTCCCGACATGGATGAAGTGGAATTTTACAAAAAGCACTCCCTCCGATGTGAAATATGTAGTCTGCAACGCCGACGAGGGGGACCCCGGGGCGTACATGGACCGCAGCACCTTGGAAGGCGACCCGTTTTCGATTATCGAAGCGATGACCATTGCCGGAAAGACAATCGGCGCCGCCGAGGGGTATATCTACATCCGGGCGGAATATCCTATTGCCATCAACAAGCTGAAAAATGCCATTACATTGGCAAAAGAGTACGGCCTGTTAGGGGAAAATATTTTAGGAAGCGATTTCAGCTTTGACATCGAGCTCCGCCTCGGTGCCGGTGCATTTGTCTGCGGCGAAGAAACGGCCCTCCTTGCATCCATCGAGGGAAACAGAGGGATGCCGGTCCCCCGTCCTCCCTTTCCGTCGGTGAAGGGGCTGTGGGGGAAGCCTACCGTCATCAACAATGTGGAAACCTGGGCGAACATTCCCGTTATTCTTACCCGGGGCGGCGACTGGTTTGCAAATATCGGTACCGAGAAATCCAAGGGTACGAAAGTGTTTGCCCTTACCGGAAAGATCAATAACTCCGGGCTGGTTGAAGTGCCCATGGGCACCCCGCTGCGGGACATTGTCTATGATATCGGCGGCGGTATTGCCGACGGAAAGGAGTTCAAGGCGGTGCAGACCGGCGGGCCTTCCGGCGGAGTTATTACAAAAGACTATCTCGATACTCCCATCGATTACGAAAACCTGCAGGAACTCGGGTCCATTATGGGCTCCGGCGGCATGATTGTTATGGACGAAACCGACTGCATGGTGGATGTAACCAAGTTTTACCTCGGTTTCTGTGTGGACGAGTCCTGCGGCAAGTGTGCTCCCTGCCGGGTTGGCGGACGCACCCTGTATAATATTCTTGACAGGATTACCAAGGGTAAAGGCGAGATGGAGGACTTGGACAAAATGAAGCGGATCTGCCTTGCCATGCAGAAGGCCTCTCTCTGCGGATTGGGACAAACCGCCCCAAACCCGATTTTATCGGCACTGACCTATTTTGAAGACGAGTTTCTTGCCCATATTAAGGACCAGCGCTGTCCGGCGGGAAGCTGTAAAGAGCTGATTACTTACTACATCCTGCCGGACAAGTGCATAGGCTGCGGCGTCTGCGCGCGGAAGTGTCCCGTCGGTGCGATTTCGGGGGACCGAAGAAAACCGCATGTTATCGATCACGATTTATGTATTAAATGCGGTGAATGTTTCGACGCGTGCAAATTTAGCGCCGTTCTGGTTCGATAAGGAGGAATTACATTGAGTACTGTTAACGTAAAAATAAACGGAATATCCCTCGAAGTTGAAGAGGGTACGACAATATTGACCGCGGCAAAGAAGGTGAATATTAAAATCCCCGCCTTATGCTACCATCCCGACCTGCCCGCGTGGGCGGCCTGCGGTATCTGCATTGTGCGTTTGGAAGGCACCCCGAAAATGGTCCGTGCCTGTGCCACTCCGGTGGCGGAGGGGATGAGTATTATCACCCATGATCCGGAAATAATCGCGGTACGGAGGACTGTCATCGAGCTGATTCTCTCGACGCATCCCAACGATTGTCTGCAATGCGGGAGAAACGGCAACTGCGAGCTGCAGAACTTAGCGGCGGAATTCGGCATACGGGAAGTGCGGTTTGAAAAGCGGCTCCGCAATTTGCCGATAGATGAATCTACTCCTTCCATCGTTCTCAATCCCGAAAAATGTATTAACTGCGGACGCTGCGCGAATGTCTGTCAGCAGCTGCAGGACGTGTGGGCCCTGGAATTCTTAGGCCGGGGCGACGGGACGAGAATTGCTCCCGCCGGGGATGTCAGTTTGAACGACAGTCCCTGTATCAAGTGCGGTCAATGTTCCGCCCATTGTCCCGTCGGGGCAATTTACGAGCGTGATGATACGGGGAAGGTTTGGGACGCCATCCGGGACCCGGAAAAGATCTGTGTCGTGCAGATGGCCCCGGCGGTCCGTGTTGCCCTAGGTGAAGCTTTTGAAATGGAACCCGGGGATGTCGTTACCGGCAAGGCCTACGCGGCCCTCCGGCGGCTCGGCTTTGACGCTATTTTTGACACGAACTTTTCCGCCGACCTTACCATTATGGAGGAAGGCTCGGAGTTCGTGCACAGGCTGAAAACCAACGGCGAACTTCCGCTTATAACGAGCTGCTGTCCTGCCTGGGTCGATTTTATGGAGAAATACCACGACGACATGATTCCGAATTTTTCAACGGCGAAATCGCCCCAGGAAATGATGGGTGTTATGACAAAAACGTACTATGCCGAACAATTGGGGAAGGGCCCCTGTGACATCTATATGGTTTCCGTTATGCCTTGTACCGCAAAAAAATATGAGATAACCCGCTCGACGGAGATGTATGCTTCCGGCTGTCAGGACATCGATGTATCGATTACTACGAGAGAGCTCAGCAGGATGATCAAGCAGGCGGGGATCGATTTTAATTCCTTAGAAGACGAAAAGGCGGACGACCCGCTGGGGATCTACACCGGTGCCGGGACTATTTTCGGCGCAACCGGCGGTGTAATGGAAGCCGCGCTACGTACCGCGTACTATCTTGTAACCGATGAAGAGCTTACGGACATCGATTTCAATCAGGTCCGGGGCCTCGACGGCGTAAAGGAAGCCGCCATTGATGTAAAGGGGACCGAGGTCAGAGTGGCTGTTGCACACGGCATGGCTAATATCAACAAGGTCCTTCAGAACGTGAAGGACGCTCGGGACAGCGGCAAGGAGCCTCCGTATCATTTTATCGAAGTGATGGCCTGTCACGGCGGCTGTATTGCCGGGGGAGGGCAGCCGAGGGAAACAACCGAGGAGGTCCGTTTAAAACGGATCGAGGGAATTTACAATGACGACAAGAAAAGCGAGTTCCGGTGTTCCCATCACAACCCTGCTATCAAGAAACTCTACGAAGATTATTTGGGTAAGCCGCTAAGCGAGAAATCGCACGAGCTCCTCCATACAAGCTATACACCGCGGCCTATCTATCAGAAATAAGCCTCCAGTCTATATAGAATACGAACAGGTCCCGCGGACGTTACTCCGCGGGGCTTTTTTTATGGACCCGGGTATAGTACACTCCCGGTATGCTGGAGCTGAACAATATTTCCGTTGCCTACGGAACAACAAAGGTTGTCAACGGCGTTACCGCCGCCGCCATGCCCGGGGAGCTTACGGTTTTCGTCGGGCCGAACGGGGCGGGGAAGACCTCCCTTTTGAATGTGCTTGCGGGGCGGACGAAACCGGAAGAGGGTACGCTGCGTTATCGCGGCGAAGAGATCGATCCCGAAGACGATTCCTGGAAGGAGCTGGTTTCCTATACCGCAGCCGAGACCGGTGTTCTTTCTATTTTAACGGTGGAGGAGCAGATCGAGCTGCTCTGCCGGCTTGCCGGGGAGGGACCGGCCGCTTCCGCGGGGCGGACCGGAGAGGTCCTCGGGCTGCTGAAACTGGCCGGCCACCGGACATTCCGGGGGGACGAACTTTCTTCGGGGCTGACAAAGCGGCTGCAGATCGGTTTAGGCATTGCCCGGAATGCCGAACTCTACCTGTTCGACGAACCTTTTAACGGTCTCGATGCGGAAAGCGTCCGGGTGCTTCAGGATATTCTTGCCGTACTGCTTGAACGGAAGCGGTACGTCCTCATTGCCTCCCATATCCTGCACTTTCTGCAGGGGCTGCCCGCGGCGGTGTGGGAGCTGGAAGACGGAAAATTGATAGCGGTTTCTTCGAAGGAAGCCGCGGCTGCAAGGCTGATGGAGCTGGCGGAGCTGCAGAAAACACCGGGAGCGGAGAATATCCTGCCGTGGATACTCTAAAAGATTTCCGGTCCGATGTATCCCGTATCATGAAACGCACCTTTCATCGGGGTGAATACGCATCGGGGCTCACTTCCCTTCTTATCATTTTAACGCTGATTGTTCTTGTACGATTCGGGGCGAATATCTATCTGTTTCTGTCATTGCGGGCCGGCGGGGCCGCGGTCTTGAACGTAAAACAGATTTGGGGGGGGATGCTGTTTGCCGCGGTCCACTACGTTATCGCCGGGGCGTTTATCCAGGGGTTTAAACTAAACCGCTTCCTGACGCCTTCCGCCGCGGTATTTCAGACATCCCGGGGGAGGCGGCTGTTTTCCCGGCTGAAGACCAGGGTCCTGGTGTACCGCCCTCTTCTATTCGGTATTTTCGCGGTCCTGTTCTGTTTCGGTGTCTTACTGTCGGCCCTCTTCGGGGGGGAAACCACGTGGTTTGTGTGGCTGTACTTTGCCGCGGCCGCTGCAGCGGCTTTCGGAGGGTATATCGCAGTGGCGGCGCTTTCCGGACGTTTTCAGTTGGAGGAGTTCGAATCGAGGCTGATGGAAGTACTGTTCCTGTCGGTACTGGTGTTTTCCAACCCCGATTTTGTTTCGACGGAAAACGGCCTCATGCTCGGCTTTTTTCTGATGCCCCTTCCCTTCGACAGCCTGCCGCTGTGGCTTGCGGGAGTGCTTGCTACCGCCGCCGCGGCCGTTCTTCTCATTGCCGTGTTCCGCATCGGCAGTACAATTTTCACCGCACCTTCCGCCGGCAGGAGTGGGGGGAGGGCCGCTGCAGGTTTCGTTCCGCCGTTGTCCTTAAAACTTTACGGAAAAATCCTGAAACCCCGATTTTGGCTGCTCCTGTTCGCGGCGGCTGTCCTCGTTTCGGTGAACCAGCACCTGCAGGCACGGCAGAAGATGCTTACCGTTATCGGGATATCGGCAACGGCAGCCCTGACATTCACCATATTCCTCTTTTCTTTAGATATTCGGGTCCGCGAGGCCTGGAACATCTCTCCGCTGAAGCGTGAGCACATCGGACTTTTTATCCTTCCGCTGTTCCTGCATCTCCTCCTTTCCGCAATTCCGTATCTGCTGAATTGTGTGGTGCGATGATAAACGAGAACCCCGGCCGGAAAATCGTCACCATCTACATTATCAATCAAACACTCCACTGGTTTACCATCGGGCTGATTATTCCGGTGGTAACGATGTTTCGTCTCGAAAAGGGGCTTGACCTGTTTCAGGTAGGAGTTCTCTCGGCGATTATGTCGGGGACGGTGCTCCTGCTTGAAATTCCAACAGGCGGACTGGCCGATTCCATCGGCAGGAAAAAAACATACATCATTTCCTTGTGTTTCCTTTTCCTTGCTGATGTGCTGCTCTATTTTTCGGTTAATTTTACAATGCTCATAGGCGGCTCTCTTCTCTTCGGTACGGCCCGGGCCGTATCTTCCGGTACGATGGATGCGTGGTTTGTGGATGAGTTCTACCGGGTGGAGGAGAAAAATAAACTGCAGCCGGCCCTGGCGAAAGTCCATGCCTTTGTTCCCGCCGGTCTTGCCGTCAGCGCCCTGTTGGCAGGCTGGCTTCCTCAGAGTCTGGGAGCTCTGATCCGCGGGAGCACCGGCAATACGGTGTATGCGGCGAACCTCGCCGTACAGGCGCTGTTTGTCTGTATACAGATCGGACTGACGGCACTGTTGATTGGAGAAACCCGGGTCCCTTCGGGATCGGGAGGATTTGCCGGCGGGTTCCGGCAGGTCCCGAAAATAATAAAAGAATCGATACGCGTCGGATTCCGGAACAGGGATATTTTATTTATTTTCATTGCGGTTTTCGGCTGGGGTGTCGGATTCGCGGGGCTCGAGAATTTTTGGCAGCCCCGATTTGAATCGGTTGCCGGTGAAAACTTCCGGCCGTTTCTTCTCGGTATTATGACTTTCGGTTATTTCTTGAGCGGATCCGTCGGGAGTCTTCTTTCCACACCGGCTTCCCGATTGTTCCGAAAAAATCTTCCCCTCCTCCTCTTTGTGTCCCGGATAGTAAAGAGCGGACTTTTCCTGGCCCTCGCGTATATGAACGGCATTGCGGGATTTGCCGTCCTTTACTTTATTCTCTTTTCGCTCAACGGCCTGGCTAACTCTCCGCAGGATTCAATATTCAACGAGCGGATCGATGAGAAACAGCGGTCGACGCTGCTGTCATTTCAGTCCTTCTTCATGCAGACAGGCGGGATGCTCGGGATTCTCATTATCGGATATCTCGCCCGCAGCTATTCAATTCCCCTTTCCTGGATCGTGAGCGCATCGGTCTTAGGGGTTACGGGAGTGTTTTTTATTTTCATCCGCCGTACCTAATCCTATACACATATCCCGCGGCATCGTCGGAAACGAGGAGTGAGCCGTCGGGCATAACGAGAACGTCCACCGGTCTGCCCCAGGCGCTGTCCGCCTCTTTATCCAGCCATCCGGCCGCGAAGGGTTCGTAGCTGACCGCCCTGTTCCCGTCCAATGTCACCAGCATGACCCTATAGCCGATTTTTTCGCTCCGGTTCCAGGAACCGTGTTCGGCGATAAATATCCGGTTACGGTATTCTTCGGGAAACATGTCTCCGGTGTAAAAGCGCATTCCCAGAGCGGCGACGTGCGGTCCCAATTCCCGTTCCGGCGGCGTGGGATCGAGACCCGCCGGCATGTCGTCCCCGAATTCGGGATCTCGTATATCTTTTCCGTGGAGGTAGGGGAAGCCGAAATGCTCTCCCGTTTCCGTTACCCGGTTCAGTTCGTCCGGCGGCCTGTTGTCGCCGAGCCAGTCCCGTCCGTTGTCGGTAAACCACAGCTCACCGCTTTCAGGATGCCAGTCGAAACCGACGGTGTTTCGGATGCCCCGGGCTACGATTTCGGCATCGGCCCGGTTAATATTCCCGCTGTTTACATCGATGCGCGTAATGGTCGAGTATATCTCATCCTCCCGTTCGCAGATATTGCAGGGAGCTCCGACGGGGACATAGAGGAGATCGTCGGGACCGAATGCAATAAATTTCCAGCCGTGGGCCCGGTCTTGCGGATAGAGAGCGGTTACGACTTCGTAGGGCGCGTTCGGTTTCAGATTGTTCTCGATATCCGGAAACCGGAGAACTCTGCCGATTTCCGCAACATACAGATCGCTGTCTTTATAGGCGACGCCGTTCGGGCTGTTGAGTCCCCGGGCTATGGTTACAACTTTATCCGCCCGAGCCTCTCCGCCGGTATTAATGAGGGCGTATACTTCACTTCCTTTCCGTGTGCCGACGAAAACCACTCCTTCCGGTCCGTGGGTAAGAGAGCGGGCCTGGGGAACCTTTGCGTAGTAGTCGATGGAGAAGCCCTCGGGCAGATTGATCGTTTCAAGTTTCGCCATCTCTTCCGCCGAAAAACTTCCGCCTGCCTCGGATGAAGGCTGGGCTGTAACGGGTGTTACCGCCACCGCTATAATACAGATGATTACCGTAATTGCTTTGTGTTTCATATATACCTCATTTTCAATATACAAAAGAGCTGTTTAGAAAGCAATTTTCGAAACTGCTTGAAACCGAACCAAAATTCAGATATTATGAACCATGAGGTGGTTATGTCAATAACGATACATGATATCGCATCCGATCTGAATGAGCGGCTTGCCGAGCAGGCGAAAAGGCGCGGGATCAGCAAGAATACACTGGTAAAACAGCTTTTAGCCCGGGCTGTTGGGTTTAAGGGTGATAACGGCTATGCCGATGATTATCGTGAATTCTGCGGGATTTGGACTGCCGCGGAACATGCCGAG
>CAZSGZ010000086.1:0-13207 GCA_964606455.1 uncultured Spirochaetales bacterium | reverse complement strand
TCCAGGATCGCGGAATCAAATGCTGGATGCTGACGGGGGACAACGAGGAAACGGCCGAATCCGTGGCGGAAGAACTGAATATGGACGGCTACTTTGCCGAAGTTCTGCCCGATGAAAAACAGTTGAAAATCAAGGAACTGCAGAAGAAGGGTGAATATGTCGCGATGACGGGAGACGGTGTTAACGACGCGCCGGCTCTTGCCCAGGCCCAGATCGGTGTTGCCGTCGGTTCGGGGACGGATGTCGCGGCGGCTTCCGCCGATATCGTGCTGGTCAATTCGGACCCCATGGATATAACGGCAATGATCCTGTTCGGACGGGCAACCTACAAAAAAATGGTCCAGAACCTGATATGGGCTACTGCGTATAATGTTATAGCCATACCTTTGGCGGCCGGTGTTCTCGCGGGTGCGGGGATCATTCTGTCCCCGGCAGTAGGTGCAATTTTAATGAGCGCGAGCACGGTAATTGTAGCTGTAAATGCCAGATTGCTTCGAATACCTGAAAAAAAGAAGTTGCAGAGAATAGATTAATTTGCTATAATAGATTTTCGGGTGTGAAACCGCTAAAAATTTAAATTTGTTCCTCAATGTGGTAAAGGTAAAAATGTTAGATCCAGGAATTACAAACAATGTTATTGAAATGCTGTCGAAAAACTTGAAACCGGATCAGATCAATGAAATTGGAAAACTGATCATCAAAAAATTCGACATGTACGCAATTTTAGGCTTAGACCATCACATTACCGTCTCGAAACGGAGGGCGGCGGCTACCCTGATAGACCAGTGCGCCGCAGCGGAACGGGAAGACGAGTTGTTCAAGCTGCTTATTGAGCTCGACGGCAGCGATTTGATGGGACAGGCAGTCAATTTTGCCGAACTCGAAGCGGTAATGAACGATCTGGCAAAACGGGGCTACGTCTACGACTATAAAAAACGGAAAATGAAGCGGATGAAAGAGGATGTGGATGAACTGCCGAACTGGGGAGTTCTCCGGGCCGGGAAGACGTACGAAATGACCATCGTGAGCCTGGACATTGTCGGCAATTCGAAGCTGGTTAAAAAACACGGCATAAAGAAAGCGGAAAAGCTTTATTTCAAATTTTGGAGTTTTCTCCGCAGGGTCCTGGCCGTGTATGAGGGGCGGATTTGGCATTGGGCGGGGGACGGAGGGATACTCGCCTTTACCTTTGCAAGCCACCCTGTCCGGGCGGTCATGTTTGCCATGGAAATTCAGCATCTTTTACCGGTTTTCAACATCGATCCGGACCGCCCTATTCTCGATGAACTGAAACTGCGGGTAGGCATTGATACGGGGAAAATTAAATTCGACGACGACACCGGGAAAATCGTATCGGACACCATCAACTATGCCGCGCATTTGGAGAAAACGTTTACCGGACCCGGGTGCATTTCCGTATCGGATAAGGTGCTGAAGCTGCTGCCCGACGGTATGCGGGCGTATTTTTCCGGCACTGCCGAATTCGAGGGCCGGAAGGCATGCACCACGGGACCCTGGATGAACTGAACCGGGTCCGACTGCGTCCGGGGGCGGTCCTTACCGTGCGGTTCTTACGACAAGGGTACGAAGCCGATTTACCGCGGCTGCAATTTCAATTCCCCGAACATACGCGTAATTTCCATCCGGATGCTGCAGCAGGGCATCTAAACCTGATTTCTCTATAGCTTCCATTACCCTGTCGATTACCTGCCGCAGGGTGGAGGCATCGTCCATAAACTGCAATGCATACAAAATCGCCCCGCCGATGGTCCGGGTCTGGCTCTCATCGACAATCTGCTCGACCCCCGACAGGTCGATGGTATGGGTGCCGAACTGTATCCAGTGGCTGCCCCGGGGCTGTACTTTTACACTTTTATTTCCCTTACTCGGATCGAAGCTGATTTTCCGGGGTATCCTCGGGGTAACGGCGCCGAACTCTTCTCCCCCTTCCCGCTTTCGCTCCGATTTATACCGTTCGGCAATGTCCGCCGCTTCTTTCGTAACGTCGTAGGGGAGATATTCCCGCATGCAGACGACGTAGTCGGCAACGTCGAAGTAGTCACCGGACCCGCCGATGACGAGGAGGGTGGACACCCCATGATCGTTGTAGAGGGAACGGACCTTGTCGATGAACGGCGTTATCGGCTCCTGCTCCTTTGCAACCAGTTCCTGCATCCGGTGGTCCCGGATCATAAAATTGGTTGCCGAGGTGTCTTCGTCGATCAAGAGCACCTGCCCGCCGGCTTCGATACATTCGATGATGTTCGCGGCCTGGGAGGTGCTGCCGCTGGCGTCCTCCGAGGAAAAGGCCTTTGTGTCCTTCCGGAAGGGAAGCTTGCCGATAAAGGGAGAAATGTTCACCTGTTCAATCCGCCGGCCGTCTTCGGCGCGGATTTTAACCGCCGCCGGGTCGGAAACGACGAATTCCCGTCCGTCACTCGGAATGTGATTGTATATTCCCCGTTCGATCCCTTTCAAAAGGGTCGATTTCCCGTGGTAGCCGCCGCCGACAATCAGTGTTATCCCCCGGCGGATGCCCATGCCGCTTACCGTGCCGGCATTCGGCAGGTCGAAACTGACCCGCATGCTCTCCGGCGATTGGAAAGGGACGACCTCCGCCCCTGTTAGAGGCCGGTCGTCAATGCCGCTTCGCCTCGGCAGTACGGAACCGTCGGCAACGAAGGCAATCAGCCCCTTTTCGGGGAGCATGCCCCGGAGTGCATCGGCGTCCTCGTTTGTCTCGATATGCCGGTACAGAGAATCCCTGTCGAGGGCGGAAAAGAGAAGCGAAGTCTTTACAATCTCCGGCAGTTCTCCGCAAAGCATCTCCTCCGCGTGCCGGCCTGCAATTTTTCTTCCGAATGCGGGGAGGCCTAAGACAAAGCGCAGCTCCACCTCATCCCGCCCGATAAAGGCCGAGGTGCGCTGCAGGACTTCCTGCCCGGGTGTGTCGACGCCGATTATACCGCTTTTCCCGGTGCCCCGGCCTCCGCGGCAAATGCGCTTGACTGCCGTTCCGAAGGCCCTGGTTAGAAAGTCCCTGCAGGCAATTTCCCGGGAGCGGCTGCCGTAGGTGTCCCCGGGGAAATCCGCCGTCTCCTGAGGCACCTTCACCCGCATATTGCTCGGCGCCGCGAACGGGTCCCCCTGCACATGATCGATAATAAGGTCGAAACCGTCGAAGGAATAGCTGCCTTTTATGTCCTTGTAGGCTTTATACCCCCGTCCGTCGATAGCGCGAAGGTTCTTCTGAAGGTCTGCTGAAGTAAGCATAGCGTGGGTTTAATTTACCAGTTTCAGCTAATGAATTCCAGTTCTGAATAAGTTCCGGTTGATGTAACTCCGCCCATTCCACAACTATCCCGAAGACCCTGGGACAAATACCAAAGAAAGTCACAATTGGCACTTGACTTTTTGTTGCTTATTTGGTTATATTGCCAATAACGAAATAAACACCAAGCCTAGAAACGGCAGCAGGAGGATAAACCATGAGAATGCTTGCGGAATTTTTTCCCGAATTCAGCGAAAGGCTCGATGGTATGGATGAGCTTTACAAAGAGAAGAGGACCATCGATGAAAAAACCTATCAATTTATATGCTTCGCCCTGTCCATCAAGGCGCGGTCGAAGCCCTGCGTACTGAAGCACTTCAAAGGCGCCCTCGACGCCGGGGCAACGGTAAAGGAACTCTCTTACATTTTAGCTTTGGTCATGCGGGAGGCCGCCGGCGCGGATGACTGCTGGACCCACGATGTCTTGGGAGAGTGGAAAGAAATCCTGAAAGGGAATGTCGACTGCGGCTGCGAGCAATAAGGAGGAATACAATGAAAGTACAAGTTTTGGGAACGGGCTGTCCGAAATGTAAGGCCCTGGAGAAGAATGTCCGGGAGGCTGTTGCGGAACTCGGCATCGATGCCGAGGTGGTAAAGGTCGACGATATGGATGACATTATCGACATGGGGGTGATGATTACCCCGGCCTTAGGGATAGACGGGGATGTAAAATCCAGCGGTAAAGTATTGACCGTGGATGCTGTAAAAGCATTTCTGCAGGGGGCATAACACGATGGCGGAAAATACAGGCAGCGCTTCGTCTCTCCGCAGCTGGTTCGGCGAGAAAAAAAACCAAACACTCCTCGTTTTAGCTGTCATTTTTATCGCCGTCTATTTTATTCCCTTTTCATCCCCGCGTATCGACCGGTCCATCGGAGAGGCCTTCCTGCTGCTGCAGGATTATGTCCGTGAGCATGTCCTCCTCTGCCTGGTTCCGGCATTTTTTATTGCCGGGGCCATCATGGTGTTTCTCAATCAGCAGGCGGTTATTAAATACCTAGGCCCCGACGCGCCGAAGCCGCTGGCCTACGGTGTTGCCGCCGTGTCCGGAACTATTTTGGCGGTCTGCTCCTGTACGGTCCTGCCGCTGTTCAAAGGGATCTATAAAAAAGGGGCCGGCATCGGGCCCGCGGTCTCTTTTCTCTATTCCGGACCTGCGATTAATATTTTAGCCATTGTCCTGACTGCGAAGGTCCTTGGCTGGGAGCTGGGCGTTGCCCGGGCCGTAGGCGCGGTTGTTTTCGCGGTGCTTATCGGCATTTTCATGCACCTCATTTTCAGGAAGGAAGACAAGGCCCGGGTAACCAATGCCGCCATGTTTCAGGACACCGCCGACGTGGAAGGACGGAGCTTAGGCCAGACAGGCCTGTATCTCTTCAGTATGATCGGGATTCTGGTTTTCCTGAACTGGGCCGCCCCGGCGGGGGACAGCGGTGTGGTGTGGAGTTTCCTGTTCCGATGGAAATACCTCATAACCGGGGCCTTCGCGGTGCTGCTCCTGTATACGCTGATTGCATGGTTTAAAAAGGAGGAACTGAAGACCTGGGCGGTAGCAACGAAAGATTTCGCCCTGCAGATCCTGCCGCTTTTGTTTATCGGGGTGCTGGCGGCGGGTTTTCTCTTGGGCCGCCCGGGGCATACGGCGCTTATACCGGAACGGTGGATTGCGAATCTCGTGGGGAGCAACTCCATATTCTCCAACGCCATTGCCAGTGTGGCCGGTGCTTTCATGTATTTCGCGACGCTGACGGAAGTCCCCATTATGCAGGGTTTGGTAGGCGCGGGGATGGCCCAGGGGCCGGCGCTGGCGCTGCTCTTGGCGGGGCCGTCCATGTCCCTGCCGTCGCTTCTGGTTATCGGCGGAGAGCTGGGGTTCAAAAAGACGGCGGTGTACGTGCTGCTGGTGGTGGTAATGGCAACGTTTACCGGCATGTTCTACGGAGTAATTACGGGATGATTAACGGAAATGTAACAGTACCTTCACACAATGGTAATAATAGCAGGTAAAGATACACAATAGATGGAGAGTAGAAATGGATAAGAAAAAAGTCCTTTTTGTTTGCGTTCACAACAGTGCCCGGAGTCAGATGGCGGAAGAATATCTTCGGCAGACGGCCGGGGACAGATACGAAACCGAAAGCGCCGGACTCGAGCCCGGGACAATCAATCCGCTGGTGGTTGAGGTCTTAAAGGAAGACGGCATCGACATCAGCGGGAAGCAGACTAAGTCGGTTTTCGATTTGTTCAAAACGGGTAAAAAATATCATTACGTTGTTACCGTGTGCAGCCGGGAGGCGGAGGAAAAATGCCCGATTTTTCCCGGCGTTACCCGGCGATTCAACTGGCCATTTACCGACCCCTCCAAAGTCGAGGGCAGCCATGAAGAAAAACTGGAGAAGGTGCGCGCTATCCGGGACCAAATTAAGGAAAAGGTGCAGAGTTTTATCGAGGTGACCGGCGAGGGGTAAGGAAGGCGGGGGCGGTCCTCGCGTCGGTTCCCTATCCTGAAAAATCAATATCCCGAAGCCAGGCGGAGAGCTGCCTTATTTCGGTTCCATCGGGATACGTTTTTTCCCGATTTAAGGTCCTGACGAGTTGAATTTTTTTTGCGTCGGGAAAAATTTTTGAGAAGTGCCTAAAGTTAGCGCTTACAGTGCTGTCCGCCGACTTAACTTCGATAAGATGAGTAACTTTTCCGTTAATGATGACCGCAAAATCGATTTCTTTCCTGTCTTTCGTTCGAAGGTATTTCAGGTCCGCATTGTAGCCCATGATATCTCTGACTCTGTGCAGTTCCTTTAATAAAGAACAGGCAACGCAGTTTTCGAGACGTCCTCCTTCTCCGGAAGATACATCGGCTGTATCGTAGAGATAGTATTTCGGTTCCTTTAAGATCGACCGGCCGACATTTTTATGATAAGGACGTACGGGGAACAAAATGTAAAGATTTTCCAAATATGTCAGCCATGTTTTTATAGTTTTTGCATCACGTTCCAAATCTCGGGCCAGTGAAGCATAGGATACCGGTGATCCGACGCTTCGCCGGATTAATTCAATTAACGTTTCCACCGCCGGTATGTCCCTAATCGATTCTAAATCAACTAAGTCCTGCCGAAGGATGATATCTGTGTGAGTTTTTTTCCATCTCCGATAAAATTGAGCTTCATTCTTTAGGAAAGGCTCGGGAAAACCGCTGACGGAAAGTATTCGTTCCAGGGCCTCTTCGCGGGGTACCTGATGTTGTACTTCCTTTATATCAAAAGGATGCAGTTGATACAGGAAATATCTTCCGGCAAGGGAATCTCCGGCTTTTCTCGCGGTATCGAGGCGGGCGCTGCCGGTGACGATATATCTGGGGGGGATCCCTTCTACGTCGGAAATTCCTTTCAGCCAGCTTTTCCAGTTCTTTTTTTTATGAAGTTCATCGAAAATAACCAGATCTTTAGAGCGGTCCCAGGACTGTTTTTGCAATTCCACTCGATGTTCCGGATAATCATAGTTGAAATAATCATAATTTGAGTAGAGCATTTTCGAGAGAGTCGTTTTTCCGCACTGCCTGGGACCGGTCAACATTACTATTTTACTTTCCAAATCTTTTCGAATCGAATCGGTACAGCTCCGCTTCATATGACTATAATACCGAGTATTCCCGAAAAGTCAAGACTTTTACGGATTGTTTTCCCGAATAGTCAAAGTTCTGCATCATCGTGAAAAAAAATATTATTTCGATTTATTTGATAAACTCGGAATTAAATAGTATCTTTTCGATAAGGTATATTGTGACTGAAATATTGCGGGCCTTCTGGTTCGAACTTGTATATATTTTTTTAGAGATGTCCCCCTATATCGTTCTGGGGCGGGTGGGTGCCGGAGCCTCCGGAGATGCCGGCGGGTTCGAGCTGCCCTATCCGCTGCAGGTCGGAACGGCGATTATTTTAGCGGGACTTATCGTCTACCACGTAGGGAAAAAGATCGGCGATCGGATTCGGCGGCGGTAAATGTTGAAGTTATTCTCGGATGAAAGGATTTTTTATCGTCAGACCCCGGTAGGTACGTGAATGCTGTAAATCTTCAGAATATAGTATTTTTACATCGGCCCTAACGGCAGCTGCTACAATGAGACTGTCGTACCAGCTGTAGCCGGTTTCGAACCCCACTGTTAAAGCTTCCAGGAAAATACCTGCTTCGGACCATATAGTGCATAAGGGAAAAAGTACCTCCTGTGAATATTCACGTAAATTGTCTCTGGACATCGGCTTCTCGAACTTTTTTAGGGCTGCATTGCAGAATTCCTGAATTACCTGCCAGCTGATACAGCCGGGTCCGGATAGAGCTTTCCCGACAAGTTTTTTTGCCGTTTTCTGCTTTTCCGGTGAATGTGAATCAAACGTATAAATGAGAATATTCGTATCGAGGAAGTATTTAGCGCTCATTGAGTTCTTCCCGGCTGAAGGGGCCTCCGGAATCACAGACCTCATTCAGACGGTCCATGAGAATTTTGTAATTTTTGGACTTTTCGTTTTGTCCCGTCCATTCCCGAAGCCAACTCTGAAAGATACTATTGAGACTGGTATGCTCTTTCCGGGCCTTTTCTTTCGCCCGCGACAATAAATCATCGTCTACCCTGAAAGTAATATTTTTCATAGTATACCCTCCAATTGCACGTATGCAGTGTGCACGAAAATAGTGCAATTGTCAATGGTACGGCAGCCTCAGGATACCGGAGGGACTAAGGTTTCTTGTGTAATTTTCATTGACTACTTGAATAATACATGATAATTCCAAATTATGATTGAATATATCCGCAGATCCATTGATTTACCGCCCCCCGGAGAGGAAACCTTTTTTTATGGGGACCGAGACAAACCGGAAAAAGTACGCTGCTCCATACCCTTTACCCGGAGGCCCTATGGATCGATCTGCTAAAAGCGGAGGACTACCGGCGCTTTACGGAGCGGCCCGAAACACTTCGGGAGATAATTGCCTACCAAAATGCCGGGTTTGCGGTAATCGATGAAATACAGAAAGTTCCCGCTCTTTTAGACGAAATCCATTGGCTGTATGAAAATAAAGGTGTGCATTTCGCTTTATGCGGTTTAAGTGCCAGGAAAGTAAAACGGGGCAGTGCGAATCTTTTAGGCGGCAGGGGGATGCGCTACGAGCTTTTTGGCTTCAATTCCCGCGAATTAGGGGAAAAGTTTGAGTTGGAGCGGATACTCAACAACGGTTATCTGCCGAGAATCTATTTCAGTGATAATCCTGATAAGATGCTCGATGCATATGTATCGCAGTATCTGAAAGAAGAGATCGCTGCTGAAGGGCTGGTCCGGAAGCTGCCGGCATATTCCCGGTTCCTGCAGATGGCGGCGCTGTCCGACTGTGCCGTAGAATGCAAGGGGGCGAACAAGATAAACAGCGGCCACCTCAAAGGCCTCCGCTATTTTGCTGACGAATATCCTGATGTTGGGCGTAAGATCATTGTTTGCCTGGATGAAAAAAACAGAAAGACCGACGACGGAATAGAAATGATACATTTTACGGATTTTATCGAACAGCTGTGGAAAGGGGAGATTTTCTGATTGCTCACCGCGGGAACCCCGGCTGCCGGTTTTAAAACAGACGTCTCCGTTTCCGTTCATAATCGTAACAGAGGGCTGCATCTTCTAAGGGAATAAACATCCGTTTTCCTTTTTTAAAGCAGACAACTCCGTCTTTGTCGATTGCCTCACAGTATACGCATGTTTTACACTGTAACGTCTCGGAGGCAGTTTTCTTCCCGGCTTTTCTCTTTTGAAATGCGCCTTTGAAATCTTTTATTTTTACCATGAAAAAATAGATAAACTCACCGAAGGGAACAAGGATGATAATCATCCACCAATGCCTGGCCCCCCGTTTTACGGCATCGATGAGCATCCAAATGGAAAACGCGTAGGAGAAAACAAGGAACACGATATGCATAAGGGCCTTCCACAAGCAATGGTAGGACTTCGGCGTAAATCAATCAAGGGCTTCGAGAAGAAGCCGCCTTTGGGATGCAAAAAACTACACGGAACTTTCCGAATACGCTGCGGGCATACAAGAAGAGTGGCTTAACTTTTCTCAAAAGGACTACTACACAACAGTTGTCATGGCACACTCAGTTCTTCATACCGACCCGCTGCGCAGTAGTCGCATGATGTGCATTACGGCGGACCGGAGGCAGTTTTGCCGCTGTTTTTCCTCTTTTAAAAGGGGCCTTTGAAATCTTGCATTTTGGTTAAAGATGATATATAATTTAGACTAGATTTAGACTAGACGGCAAGGAGCATAGTATGATTAGTGTGGGGTCGTATGAGGCGAAAACCCGCCTGTCGGAGCTGTTGCAAAAAGTCATCCGGGGTGAAGTCATTGAAATAACCAAACACGGCGTGCCGGTTGCTCATGTGGTTCCTGTAAACCGAACGGCAGGCGTGGGGGGTGTTATAGATGAACTTCGCAGTTTCAGAAAAGGAAAGCGTTTGGACGGGATTCAGCTGAAAGATCTTATTTCCGAAGGGAGAGAATAGCGGGTGATTGTCCTTGACTGCTCGGCAGTCCTTACCCTCTGCTTTGAAGGCGAGGATGAAGAATACGCGGATAGGCTTTTCAATTATTTTTCCGAAGGAAAGGCGATGGCCCCTGAAATATGGCCTCTGGAAGTATGTAATGCCCTTCTCAGTGCGGTAAAGCGGCGGCGCCTGAAGGAGGCGGAGGCGAACCACTATCTGTATCTTCTTTCTATTTTACCTGTGCAAATTGTTTCGGACCGGCTGCGACTGCAAGACTATGCAGCCCTTTTTGAACTGGCTGCCCGTTACAACCTCTCAGCGTACGATACTTCATATTTGGCATTAGCCCTCGATCGTGCCGTTTCTCTCGCCACTCGCGACCGGCAGCTCACTAAAGCGGCGGAAGCCTCCGGTGTAGAAGTTTTCGTTTAATTTCCAGGATAGCCGTTAGCCCCCCGCTCCGCCTGCCGCGTTCATTGCCGTGGCCAGAAATCCTAAAAAGAGAGCGAATGCCAGGGCGCCGGTAATGAACAGCATCGCTTTCGCCCACCGCCGCCGTATGAAAATACTCGCAAGGGTAAGAAGAAGCCCCGCAAGGGACAGGGCGTGGGGCAGATTGAAAAAACCCGGCAGGGACACCATCATCAAAATAAACCCGCCGAGTGAAAAAACGGTGATAATAATTTGAACGACAAACATAGAGACTCCTTCCTTTGCCTAGTTGTACCAGATAGGCTATACTTTTTCTATGGCGGAAATACTGAAAGAAAAGATAAAAGTAGGGGGGAGCGGTAGCGGCAACGCTTGTTTCCCCGGCTCTTTTGGATTATTATTTAACGTGTGAGTACGCCTGCCAAACCAAAACGTCTGCCCATCGGTATCCAGACCCTCTCCATCATCATGGAAAAAGAGATGGTCTACGTCGACAAAACCCCCTACGTGGACCGGCTGGCTAATATCGGAGGGATGCGCTATTTTCTCGCCCGGCCCAGGCGCTTCGGCAAGTCTCTTTTCGTGGATACTTTGAAGCAGGCTTACGAGGGCAGACGGGAGCTTTTCAAAGGACTGCATCTGTATGACAACTGGGATTGGGAGAAGCCCCATCCTGTCCTGAAGTTCGATTTTGCCGGGGGTACGGTAAAAAGCCGCCGGGAGCTGGATCTTCATATCGGTGAAAAGCTTTCCCGTTTTGTAAAGCAGTATGATCTTTCTTTATCCTCAAGCACCGTTTCCGGAATTTTTACGGAAATGATTCTGACTTTAAACGAAAAGTTCGGCCGTAAGGTGGTCCTTCTTATCGACGAATACGACAAACCTCTGCTGGACAACATTGCCGATACCGCCGCCGCGGAGGAGATACGAGACGGCCTGAAAAATTTCTATTCCGTTGTCAAGGAGCAGGACGCGAATCTGGAGCTGGTCTTTATTACCGGGGTAAGCAAATTTTCCAAGGTAAGTATCTTCAGCGGAATCAATAATCTGAAAGACCTGACCCTGGATCCCAATTATGCGGCCATCTGTGGTTATACCCAGTTGGAATTAGAAGAGTATTTCGCTCTCCATCTGAAAGCGGTCGACAAAGAGGAACTGAAGCGGTGGTATAACGGCTACAATTTCTTAGGGGAGAGAGTATACAATCCCTTTGATATTCTGCTCTTCATCAGTGAAGGATGTCTGTTCCGAAACTACTGGTTCGAGACGGGCACCCCCGGCTTTATCCTGGAGCTGTTCAAAAAAAACCGCTACTTTCTTCCCGACCTGGACAATCTGGAAGTGGGCGAAGAGATTCTAAGCACCTTTGAGATAGAGCGGATCCAGGTGGAGACCCTTCTATTTCAGTCCGGCTATCTGACTATTGAGAAAGTGGAAACGGTGATGGACCAACAGGTTTTTACCCTGGGTTTTCCCAACTTCGAGGTCAAAACCGCTTTTAACCGCTATCTTGTTGCCGGATATACCGAACTTACCACCCAGAGGCATCAATATGAAAAGGGTCTCTACGACAGCCTGACGGAGGGTGATCTGTCTGCCCTCGAACAAACCATCCGTCGCCTCTTCTCCGCTATCGGATACCGGAACTACACCAACAACCCCTTAGCGGAGTATGAGGGTTACTACGCGTCGGTGCTTTACGCCTTTTTCGCCGCTATCGACGGAGAGATCATTCCGGAAGACATCAGCAACCGCGGTCAGGCAGACCTGACGGTAAAACTGGGGAACAATATTTACGTGATGGAGATCAAGACTGCCGCGAAAGCAGACCCCGGCGCCGGTGATAAGTCGAATCCCGCCCTGGTCCAGATCCGACAGCGGGCCTACGCGGACAAATATACGGGCCTGCCCGGCAAAACCGTCTACGAGGTTGGTATCATTTTCGACCCGGAAGAACGGAACCTGGCGGCCTTCGACTGGGTGAGGCGGTAAATAGGAATATGCAATAAGCGAACAGGTTTTGAATATTCCGGCGGGGATGATATAATGTTCTCCGCCGGAAGAAAGTTTCACGGTTTATGATTCGGATATAAAGCGGCAAAGGCGGACATACGGAATGAACATAACGGTCATCAACGGAAGCCCGAAGGGAAAATACAGCATTACCTACCAGAGTGTCCGGTATCTGGAAAAGCGGAGGCCCGGCGTCTCCTTTTCGGTTTTCCATGCCGGTGCCGAAATAAAAAAACTCGAGGCCCGGGAGGAACTCTTTCGAGAAATTCTCGATGCCGTTGCCGCATCCGACGCCGTGATGTGGGTTTACCCGGTCTATACGTTTCTCGTTCCGTTTCAGCTGCTGCGGTTTATCGAGCTCGTTTTTGAGCGGAAAGCCGAAGCTGCGTTTAGGGGAAAATACTGCTCTCAGCTTTCGACGAGCAAACATTTTTTTGACGTAACCGCGGCCAATTACATCCGGGCCGTTTCGGAAGATTTGGGAATGCTGTACGCCGCGGGCCATTGCGGGGACACCGAGGACCTTAGCTCCGATATCGGGCGCCGGCAGCTGACCGCGTTTTTTGATGAAGTGGTGAGCACGGTAAAAAACAGTCTGCCGGTCTCCCGGAAGTATCCTGCCGCGGTTCCTGTTCCGGGACCGGCCTCCATTCCGGACGGACCGCCGATGCGGCCCATGCCCGATGCCCCCGGGGACAAACGGGTAGTCATCCTGACCGACTGTACCGAAGCGGACCGTTCCTTGCGATCGATGATCGACCGGTTCAAGGATTGTCTGCCGGTCCGGGCCGAAGAGATAAACCTGCGGGATGTTCCCTTAAAGGGGGGCTGCCTCGGCTGCCTGAGCTGTACTTTGAACGGGCGGTGCATCTATTCCGACGGCTTCGACGAGTTTCACCGTACG
>CAZSGZ010000085.1:0-13220 GCA_964606455.1 uncultured Spirochaetales bacterium | reverse complement strand
AACCGGGTCGTTTCCGGTTCGGTGGACGCGGAGTATTGTACAACGGAGGAGTAAACAAGAGGCCGTATGAGTGAGTCAATACTTATTATTAACGATGATCCGGTCCAGCTGGAGTTGTATTCCCTCTGGATCGCGGAAGCCGGGTATGAGGTACGTCAATTTCGCAATTCCGAGGAAGCGCTGCGGTATCTGCATGAAGCGGAACAGCCGGACCTTGTCATTACGGACCTCTATATGCCGGGTATCGACGGCTGGAGGGTATGCCGGCTGCTACGTTCCCCGGAATACAAAACATGCAACGATATACCCATTATCGTTGTGTCCGCGACGTTTTCCGGGGAGGATGCGGAGGAAATTACAAGAGAGCTGGGTGCAAACGCCTTTCTTCCGGCCCCGTTTAAAAATGAGGTATTTCTGTCCACCGTGAAAGCCCTCTTAACGGGACAGGTTATGAAGCTGGAACCCTCCGTTCTCATTGTAGAAGACAGTGCAACCTTGCTTCAGCTTCTTACCCGAGCGTTTTCCAAGCACAATTTCCGGGTTTTTACCGCGGAGGACGGCACATCGGCGGACGAAATATTTGTTCGTGAACATCCGGACCTTGTGGTGTTGGACTATTACCTGCCGGGAGCGAAGGGGGATGTGCTGCTGCGGCAGTTTAAAGCCGAGAACCCGCGTATTGTCCTTGTCATGATGACCGCGGACCCGGACACGCACCTTGCCATTGAATGGATGAAAAAAGGGGCGAGCGCGTACATTCGGAAACCGTTTAACGTCGAGTATCTGGTAGAGCTTTGCTCGCAGGCCCTTCGGGAGAGCAGGCTCCTGCATGTGGAGGAACTGCTGGAGCGGAGGACCCGGGAATTATGGGAATCGAAAAATGAACTCGAAAAATTATTGCGGGAAAAAGATGTTCTGATAAAAGAGATCCATCATCGGGTGAAAAACAATCTGTCCATGATCGCGAGTTTACTGAACTTACAGATGGACTACATATCGGATGAACAAACGGCCAAACATTTTATCGATGCAAAGGGACGCATCGCGAGTATGTCCTTAGTCCATGAGAAACTGTATCAAACGGATAATTTGTCTGTTCTTGATTTACGCGGCTATGTCGAAGACATTGTCTCTCAGCTGATAGACGCGTATTGTTCTTCCTCTATGCGGGTGAACAGCACTATTGACATTCCGGAAACGGCCATCGATTTGGATACGGCAATCCCCCTGGGCCTGCTGGTAAATGAACTGGTTACGAACAGCCTTCGGCACGGATGCGGTGAAGGAAAAGAAGGTGTGCTGGAGGTAACGTTATCGGAAAAAAACGGGGACTACAGTTTGACCGTCCGTGACAACGGGGCCGGGCTGCCTGAAAACTTTGACATTTCCGCCACAAAATCCCTCGGACTTACCCTCGTTACGCTCCTTTCGGAACAGCTCAATGGCAGTTTTGAACTATTCAGTGATAACGGTACCACGGCGGTAGTTACGTTTTCTCTCGGCTGACACTCCCGCCACTAAAACCCATATACCCATATTTACCTTGACATATTCCCGTATCAAGCTTACAATTAGTATCATGAAGACGACCCTGGATTTAAGCGACTCGATATACGAAGAGATGAAAGAATTCGCAATGGAACACAGAACAACCATGCGGGAAATTGTCGAGTCCGCGCTGCGGCAATATTTACGAAGCCGGAAGAAGCAGGAGCCCCTGTACCGTTTCGACAACCCCTCTTTCAAGGGCGAAGGTGTCTGTGAAGGAGTACGGGAGGGTGACTGGTACACTATACGTTCGGCAATTTATGAGGGACGAGGGGGATGATAGCGGTCGATACGAATATTCTCGTCTACTCCCACCGGGAGGATTCAGCGTTTTTCAAGCCCGCGGAAGAAGTGGTGCGGACCCTTGCGGAAGCGGGGAAGGACTGGGCAATTCCATGGCCGTGTATTCATGAATTTGTTGCTATCGTAACGCACCCGCACATTTACCGTCCTCCCACTCCACTGGAAAGGGCCTGTACACAGGTACGGGCCTGGATAGAATCGCCGCATCTGCATTGTATTGGAGAAATAGAGGCGGTTTACTGGCCCGTACTTGAATCGCTGCTGCAAAATGGCAGCATTGCGGGTCCGAAGGTGCACGATGCACGAATAGCCGCTGTCTGCCTCTGCCATGGAATTGATGAACTCTGGACGGCGGACAGGGATTTTTCCCGTTTTCCCGGGCTTACAGTTAGAAATCCGTTGGTTCACTGATAGTTGAATCTTAAAAAACCGTAAACAAGCAAGGAGCAGCGTATGGCACGGAAAAAAGAGAAGCTGATTGTAATCTGGTCGAGCGGCGACAGAGACGTCGCGTTGAAGACGGTATTTATGTACACTCTGAACTCCAAGCTGCATGAATGGTGGAAGGAGGTGACCCTCGTCGTGTGGGGGCCGTCCGCGGAGCTCATCACGAAGGACAAAGAGCTGCAGGAGTACCTGGAAAATATGAAAGAAGCCGGGGTCGTTCTCGAGGCCTGCATCAGCTGTGCCGATATGTACGGGGCAGCCGATTCGCTTCGGGAAATGGGGATCGATGTAAAGAAGATGGGGACTGTTCTAACCGATTATTTGAAACAGGGGTGTAAGGTCATTACCTTTTAGTGCCCTTCGTGGTGCTCATGGTCATTATGTTCATCGTCGATGCGGCCGATATAATGCCCGTAGGCGTGGACGGTCATCAAATTGGAGAAAGCCCTGTCTACCACCTCGCTTAGGGCAGGGTGGATATGCATCGCGGAGAAGGGGTAGCGTCTGTCGCCGGTGTACATACAGGTAACAATTTCCTGAATCAGGACCGACGCCTGGGGGCCGACGATATGGGCCCCGAGGATTTCGCCGGTGCCGTTTTTTAGCAGTACTTTTACAAAATATTCCGACTCCTTAAGCCCCATAGCGGCCCCTTTCCCGGTTTCACCGTAGGGAGCGGCGCCGATAATGACGTTCTCTTCGCCGTATGTTTCAACCGCCTCGGCTTCCCCCATGCCCACCGCGGCAATTTCAGGATGGGTAAACACGGCGTGGGGAATTGCGCGGTAATCGGCGGCTCCGTCCCCGCCGCGTACGGCGTTATCGTAAACCACCTCCGATTCGTAATTCGCGGCATGTTTGAAGAGGTGTTTCCCCGTTGCGTCCCCGAAGGCCCAAATCCCGGGCCGGGATGTCTCTAAATACTCATTTACCTGTATCCATCCGTCTTCATCGGTGTCGATTCCTCCGGCTTCGGGATTTAGGATGTCCGAATTGGAGGTCCGGCCGGCGGCAACGAGGATAGCGTCGGTTTCGACGGTCATTTCCCCGGTACGCGCGCTGCCGCGTGCCGTTACCCATTTTGTCCCGTTTTCCCCCGATTCAATTTGGACCACCTCCGTCCCCGTATGGATTTTTACGTAGTTTCCCAGCTCTCCGACGGCAATTTCGGATATTTCCGGCTCCTCCTCCTTTAAAAACCGGGGGTTCCGTCCCATAATTGTTACCTCCGTCCCCATTGCGGAGAAAAAATGGGCGTATTCCGCGGCGATATAGCCGCCGCCTATAATCACCAGCCGACGGGGAAGCTCGTTCAGTTCTAAAACAGTGTCGCTTGTAAGGTACCCGGCCGCTTCAAGTCCGGGGATGTCCGGAACAATGGGTTTCGAGCCGGTGCAGAGAAAGATCTGCCGTCCCTTCATCTTCGTCCCGCCTGCATTCAACGTATAGGGGGCGGTAAATGTTGCTGTTTCTTCGTAAAAATCGAGCAGCTCCGTCCCTCTGAGGCTTTCCCGGATGTTGTTCATGTCTCGGAACACATGGGCCCGCATCCGCTCCATAATCGAGCGAAAGTGTATTTTTTCGATGTTCACGTCGATACCGAAGCGCCGGGCGTCCCGGATCTGCCGGATGAGGTCCGCCGGATACAAAAGCATCTTTGTGGGGATGCACCCCTTGTTCAGGCATATCCCTCCCGGTTCATCCTTGTCGATTACCGCGATTTTTGCGTCCGGATGTTGTTCGAGGTATGGATTTACGAGGTTCATTGCCGAACCCGTGCCGATGACGATAAGATCGTAGTGCTTCATGGTTTTTCCCTTAGGCTGAACTCGCAGCCGCAGTATGTCTGCCGGTACAAGCCGTATTCCCGGCTCAGTTCGATACTCCGTTTATATCCGTCTTGTTTTTTAAAATCGATAGGGGTAAAGCCGGGGAAAAGGGCGCCGACATCGAAAAGCTGCCGGGATTTTTTATAGGGGCTGATGGAGAGGGTGGTCGTAAACGCCGGAATACCGAGGTCCCGTGCCTGAGCGGCGGTACGCTGAAACGAATATGTAAAGCACCTGCCGCAGCGGGCACTTCCTTCCGGCTGTTTTTCGAACTCCGGGACTATGGAGATAAACTCGAGCCAGGCGGCATGGTCATATTCATCGATGTAGAGCTGCAGTTCCTGCCTGTTTGCATACTTTTGCGTTTCTTCGAGGCGTTTTTCGTATTCTTCCGCGGGATAGATGTTCGAATTACTGTAGAAGAGGACGGGAATACGGCCGCTTCCCCGGAGCCGTTCCACGGAGGCTGTAGCGCAGGGGGCGCAGCAGGTGTGCAGAAGGATATATACTCTTTCCATAGTTCCTTCACATTTCATTCACATTTTTCCTGTACTGTATAACACATAGAATGAAACTAAATTACAGGAGGATATCATGAAAAAAATCATTCTTCTTACAGTTGTATTGACAGTTATAACAGGTATGGCGGTATTTGCCAACGGCGAGCAGGAAGGGGACTTCGACCGGGCGGTCCGGCCCTGGAACCTCGACGGTGAAGAACCGGAGCTGTTGTCCCTTTCAGGGACCTTGAGGCTCGAGTATGGAGAGCGGCCGACGCTGCTTACAGGCGGTGAAGAGTACGAACTGATGTACCCTCCCTTTCTCGATGACGGAGTTGAAATCGAAAACGGAGAAGCGGTAACAATCGAAGGGTTTCTCGTTCCGGGTCCCCGCCGGAGTACTGATGATGAAGAGAACTACCTGCATGTGACGAAAGCCGTTATCGACGGTGAAGAGTACGATCTCGCGATGATGGGCGGTCCCGGCGGCCGGTTCGCACGGAAGGCACCGGGATATTCCGGCGGCCGGCGCGGCGGCATGATGGGGGGCGGCAATCGCGACCCCCGAGGCAATATGCCCGGCGGGATGGCTCCCCGCGGCAGAAGGTAGAAGGAAAATTGGAATAAGACCCTACTCTCAAGTAGGTGCCGGCCCTGTAAGGGGCCGGCTTTTTGGTATATGATACCGGTAAGGTGCGGATAATCCTATGAAAACTATTCTTGTTGTCGATGACGAAGTAAAAATAACGAAAATGATCTCCGATTATCTTGAATCGCTCGGTTACGGAGTCCGGACTGCCGGTGACGGAAAAACCGCCCTTGAAGCAATTCAGGAAGAGAAGCCTGACTGTGTCGTTCTCGATATTATGATGCCGGGAATAGACGGGATGGATGTTACAAGAAGGGCCCGGGACATATCCGATGTCCCGATCCTTCTGCTGACCGCGAGGGCGCAGGAAGCGGACAAGCTAATGGGGCTGGAAATCGGCGCCGACGACTATATGGTAAAACCCTTCAGCATGAAAGAGCTTGCGGCGCGGATACGGGCGCTGATACGGCGGGCGGAGAGGTTCGCCGGCGACACTGCCGACGGTGCGCTCCCCGTCACCTACGGGGAATTCATCATCCATGAAGAAAAGATGGTCATTGCAAAGGGTAATACCGCGCTGGACTTGACGGCGGCACAGTTTAAAATTGTGTCATTACTGTTCCGGAATCCCGGGAAGGTTTTCTCCCGGATGCAGCTTTTGGAATCGTTTCAGGACATGGCTTTTGAAGGGTATGAACGCACCATCGACGTGCATATAAAAAACATCAGAAAAATTCTAGAAGAGGACCCGGCACATCCGCGGTATATTGTAACAGTATGGGGGACCGGTTATAAGGCGGCGGACCTGGAATGAAGCGGCTGTGGGTGAAACTTGTAGGAACGATTACGCTTCTCATGATATTCGGTTCCGGTGCAATTTATGTAAGTGTTCAGGTGTTTACGACAAACCGGTATCGCACCATGGTCCACGCGGGGGACATTGCGGCGGCGGAACAGCTCACCTGGATTTTTTCGGCATATTACGATGAGATGGAAAGCTGGCAGGGGCTGGATTCGTTTTTGCAAGACGTTAGGCCCATGCCGATGGGCCAGATGGGAATGATGCCGGGAGGCAGGATGGGACATGGTATCCCTCCCCGCCGAAATCAGGAAAGAGAAGGGATTTTACCCTCCAGGTTTCCGCTTCTCGCTTCCCGGATTGTTCTTACCTCCCCTTCAGGGAACGTTGTTTTCGACAGTGCCGGAAAACTTGACGGGACGTTTCATCCCCCCGGGCATGTTTCGAAGGGAGCGCCGATTTTGTCCGACGGGTCGATTGCGGGATATCTTTTTATCGGCACAATGATCGAGCCGGCCCTTAATCCGGCGGACAGGGAGTTTTTAGCGGCGGTCAACAAGGCCGTATTGTTTACAGCCATAGGGATTGTCGTGCTTGCCGTGTTCGCGGGCAGCCTTTTAGTACTTCAGATTACTTCTCCGGTCAAGCGGCTGAGTTCCGCGTCTTCGCGGGTTGCAGCAGGCGATTTTTCAGTCCGGGTCGAAGACGGAGGCAAAGACGAGGTCGGCAATCTGACCCGGCAGTTTAACGCTATGGCCGAATCGCTTCAGCAGGCGGAGGTGTCGCGGAAGCGGATGATCGCCGATTCCGCGCATGAACTGCGGACTCCCGTTAGCCTTATCCAGGGGAAGTTGGAAATGATGGTAGAGGGTGTCTACGAACCGGACCGCGAGCACCTGTCCGACATTTTTGAGGAAACCCGTATTCTCTCCCGGCTTATCGGTGAGCTGCAGGACCTTGCCGATGCCGACGCGGGCGGACTGCTCCTGCACCGGGAAAATGTCGACCTCCGGGACATCGTAAGCCGGGCGGCGGCAATGTATCAGCAGGAAATCGAAGCTGCCGGCATACGCTTGGAAGCCGCGGCGGGGACGGAGGAGCTTCCAATTTTCGGTGACCGGCAGAAATTATACCAGGTGCTGATAAATCTGCTGTCCAACGCCGTTCGGCATACACCGGAAGGAGGGACCATCCGTATTGCATCGGGGACGGAGGAAAAAAAGAAAGAGAAAATACGCATTTCCGTCTACAATTCGGGGCCCCGGATCCCGGAAGATAAACTCGATGCCGTTTTCGAGCGGTTCTACCGCCTCGATTCCGCCCGGAACCGGGAACACGGCGGAAAGGGTTTAGGACTCGCCATATCGAAAGCCATCGTCGAGGCCCACGGCGGCCGTATATGGGCGGAAAATGTCCCCGCCGGCGGAGTACGCTTCACCGCGGAACTGCCGCTTCGGGAAGATTTGTCTATTGCTTAAATAAAGAAGTTTCAGGCATTGTTGCAGCCGGAAATGAAATCAGGGTTTCGCAGCCGCCGCTTTTTTTGTTTTTCATTGTCATGGTTCCGCCGTATTTGGTAACGATATTGTATGAGATGGAGAGGCCTAAGCCCATATTCGGTGAAGGTTTATTCTTTGTTGAAAAAAACGGCATGAAAATGTTTTGTACAATTTTATTGTCAATGCCCGGTCCGTTATCGGAAACGGAAATCTGAATCAAGTTCCTGTCTTTTTTACTTTCCGTTTCATTCGCCGCTAAATATGTCTTAACTAACACGGTTCCGGTATCGCGGAGAGCTTCAAAGGAATTCTTAAAAATATTCAAAAATACCTGTTTCAGCTCGGTTTTTGACGCGTGCAGATACAGATTCTCACAATATTCGGCAAATCTTATTTCAATATTGCGCTTTTCTGCAGATTTGCGAAGAAGATGGATAATACCCGAGAGAAGACTGTTCATTTCTACATCCTCGGTTTCGAGTTTTTTGTTTTCGGAAAAAAGCAGGAGGTTCTCTATGATTTGTGAAATCGTAACGATTTCTTCTTCGATATCCTGTACTGCTTCGTTGATATTTTTATTTTCAGGATTTGTCAATTTAAGATTTTGCATGTAGTAATTGATAATTTCGAGTGGGTTGTTGATTTCATGAGCAACGCCGGCTGCTAAGAGTCCGATGGATGAGAGGTTTTCAGAGAGTGAAAGCTGTCTTCTCAAATTTTCGTACTCGGTAACATCTTCCATGGTTATAATATTTCCAATAAAAAGCTTTCCGTCGAACAGAGGCAGGATGCTAATATTTTGCGAAGACTTCCCCTTTTTTGTATTCATCTGAACATTAAAGAAATATTCTTCCTTCTGCTGAATAATCCGGTCTTTCAGGAGGCTGTAGACTTCTCTATTGTCATCGCCGAGCAAATTCTTCAGACTAATGTCCAAATGGGAAGAATCGCGGACTCCGAAATGGGTCTTTGCCGCGTCATTAATAAGACGTACGTTCCGTTTTGTATCGGTTACCAGCAAAGAAAAGGGGAGATGTGTAAGAATAGCTTCGTTGTATTTTAAGAGGTTGTAAAAATCGATGTCCATATGTTTTATACTGTGTTCCTTGATAACCTGTGTATATGCAAGTTTTATAAGATTTATTTTATCGATGTTTTTCACGTCTTCCGTTACGAGGATTTTACCGTCACGCATAATTGATACTTTGTCTGCAATTTCATAAATATCATCGACGCGATGTGTAATAAATAAAATTGATGTGCCGAGGACCTTAAAATCTTGTAATATCGGAATGACTTTCTGGAGCCGGACATTCGAAAGCTGTTCCAAAGTTTCGTCAAGAATGAGGATGTTCGGTCTTGTATATATATGTTTACAGAAATCTACCATCACCCGGTCCGAAAGGTTCAAATCGCCAACAATGGAGAGGGGATCCAGGTCTATTTCATATTTATCAAAAAATGCGGCAACTGTTTTGTTTATTTTATTTTTATTAAACAACTGAAGAAGAAACGGGGCCTTATCGATCATAACATTGTTGGCTATTGTAAACTGGTCAAATAGAGGGTTGTTTTGGGTTACAATTTCGATACCCTTCTGTTTTGCATACTGGGGTGTATAATTTTTCAGTTCCGAATCGTTAACATACAAATTTCCTTCCCGGGGTGTCTGAAATCCCGCAATAATTTTTGCCAGAGACGACTTTCCCGCCCCGTGTTCTCCTACCAGTGCATGAATTTCATGAGAGTTGAGTTTGAAGCTCATTTTTTCAAGGACCGACAAGTTACCGTATTCCAAGGAGGTATTAATCAGCTTAAATAATTCTTTCGACTCGATCTCACTCATCGATTTCGTATTTTTCCATCTTATTGTATAAAGTTCTCCTGCTGATGCCTAACAATTCGGAAGCCTTCGTTTTATTGTATCTGCACTGCGATAAGATCTCGACAATACGCTCCCGTTCATTATCCTCTCTCTGGTTTTTGGGAATAACGGGTGTTGTAGAATCTCGCAGCAGATAATTTGGTAAGTCAGCCATATTGATACACGAACCTGTACTTATTGTATGGGCATAATTAATAACGTTTTTTAGTTCTCGTATATTTCCGGGCCACGGATAGATTTGAAAAAAATCCGATACAGATGAGTCCAATTTCTTTTCCCGGTCTCCGTTATGTACGGCACTTTCTTTGGTAAAATAACGTGTTAACAGAGGGATATCGTCTCTCCGGTTCCGCAGCGGTGGAACAATTATCATTGCCGTATTGAGTCTGAAAAACAAATCTTCCCGAAATTTTCCGTTTTCCACCAATTCCTTGATGTTCTTGTTCGTAGCGGCAATGAACCGGACATCAACAATAATGTTTTTCTTTCCCCCCAAACGTCTTACTTCATGATTTTGCAGAGTTCTGAGAATTTTCGCCTGTATGGACAAAGGCATGTCTCCTATTTCATCAAGGAAGAGAGTACTCGTATCGGCCCGTTCGAAAATACCCATGAAATCACTGTCGGCACCTGTAAACGCTCCCTTATTATGACCGAAAAGTTCATCGTCTAAAAGTGTTTCGGAAAAGGCAGCACAATTTATTTTATACAATTCCTTGTTCTTTCTTTTTGAGTTTGAGTGGATGAACTCGGCGATCAATTCTTTTCCGGTTCCGCTCTCTCCTTCAATAAATACGGGATAATCCGTATCCGCGAATTTTTTTAATTTTCCCAGAAGTGTCTGCATTGTACTGTTGACCGAAACGAAAGAACCGTTGCCCGCTTTGTGAAGAAGGTCTTTCAGATGCTTGTTCTCTTCTTTTAGATTCGCGAGGCTGATTGCATTTTCTACCATTTTTTTCAGTTTGTCAAAATTTACCGGCTTTTGGATGTAATCGTATGCACCGTCTTTAATTGCCTGTACTGCATTTGATATGGTTCCATGCCCGGTTATCATGAAAACCGGAATATTGGGCTTTTGCTTTTTTATTTCTTTCAATATTTCTATGCCGTCTTCGTGGCCGAGCTTTAAATCAAGAAGGACAGCGTGTATTTGTTTTCCCTTAATAATTTCCAGAGCGGAGCTGCCGTTTGTTGCGTAGTACCCGTTGTATCCTATCAGTTCGAAGTCTCGCACGATAATTTTACACAATTTTTCGAGATCGTCGACAACGAGAATTGATTGTTCCATTGTAAACCTGCCTGAATAATGTTACATTTTGTAAAATACAGTTTACAGTATTATACACAATTGCACAACACAAAAAATGCCTACTCCACAGCTAACGAATAATAATTGTTTTTAGTATAATGAATTACAAAAAATAGTATTTTTTTGGCATAGTTCCTGCTTTATTAAAGAAAAACAACAGAAAAGGAGTATATGTATGAAAAAAATGATGTTAGTTGCGGTATGTCTTCTTGTGGGGTTTACCCTATTTGCGGGAGGAAAAAAGGAAACAGCTTCTGAACTCAAGGACATCAATATCAAACCCCTTGTTGATGACGGTTCGGGTGCCGTTATGCCCTTGAAAGGAATAGGTCCGAACGGAGAAGAACCGGTAGGGGTAGAGGCGATTCTCGATTTGTTGTCACCCGAAGACAAGGAGGAAATACGAAAAGCAGGGTATACTGCGGCACTCTGTCTGCATACTACCGCGTCGGATTGGTCGCTTCTGCAGATTGCCGGTATAGAGGCAGTCCTGGCAGAATTCAATATTGAATTAATAGCTACAACCGACGCTGAAATGTCCGTAGAAAAACAGATCTCCGACTATGAAAGTGTTATCGGCCTCGATCCAGATTTAATGATCGTTTTTATTCTGGATGCGGAAGCCTCCGCTCCGGTCTTGAAGCAGGCCGTTGATAAGGGAATTAAGCTCTCTTTTATTGATGCAGTCCCTGCCAATTTCAGTCATCCGGAGGATTATGCCGGTATGGGAACGGCCGACAATTATGCAAACGGTCAGGCGAGTGCCGAGGTACTGGTTGACTATCTGGGCGGCGAAGGCAAGGTTGCCGTTATCCAGTATATCTCCAGTTTGTTTCACACAGACCAGCGTACAGAAGCTGCAATAGATGTTTTCAATGCAAATCCGGGAATAGAAATTGTAGCCACCCAAAGTGTATCGGGAGCAGAATCTGCTGCTACCGCAGTTGAGAACATACTTATTGCAAATCCTGAGATCGACGGAATTTGGACTGTGTGGGACGCTCCGGGTATGGCAGCCGTTGGAGTTATTGAAAACCTCAATAAGGATGTGAAAGTGGTAACCGTGGATTTATCGGAGGACACGGCATATTCTATTGCTTCCGGAGGCGCTATGCTGGCAACCGGTGCGCAGCATCCTTATGATCAGGGTGTGGCCGAAGCAATGATCGGTGTTGCGGCATTAGCGGGAAAAGAGACACCACCGTATGTACTCGTTCCGGGTGAAAAGGTAACCAGGGAATCGATGCGGAAAAGCTGGAAGCGCGTTTTCAAGACGGAAGTACCGGAAGGCATTGATCAGGTCCTGAAGGAAGCAGGCCTTTAGTCGTGACGGTTTTTGAAGGGCCCTCCAACGAGGGCCCGTTTTAAGATACATTTGCTTTGGAGTCAACATTGATTACTGAACCTGTACTGCTTGAAATGAAAAACATCACGAAGAAATACCCCGGCGTTACCGCTCTTGATAATGTCCGGTTTGATTTGAAAGAGGGGGAAGTACATGCGCTAGTAGGGGAAAATGGCGCAGGAAAGTCGACGCTTATTAAGGTATTAATGGGGATAGAAGCAAAGGACAGTGGCAGCATTGTAATTCGGGGAAAGCCGGTAGAGATTCGCAATGCCCAGGAAGCAGCTTATTATAACATTTCATCGGTTTTTCAGGAGTTGAGTCAAATTCCCTTTCTCAGTGTGGGGGAGAATGTATTCCTCGGGAAAGAAAAATCTTCATTTAATCTTAAACGAAAAAAAATGATAGCTGAAACGGATCGGATCCTGAAAGAATTTTCTATCGATCTGGACCCCCGGTCGTTTATTAGCGACCTGCCCTCGGCGAAATGTCAGTTGGCTGAGATAATAAAAGCCATAGCAACAAAGCCGGAGATACTCATTCTTGATGAGCCGACTTCTTCATTAACGGAAGATGAAGCCCAAAAGTTGTTTCGTATTATTCGCACCTTTAAGGAAAGGGGCATCGGCATTATTTATATCTCCCACAGGATGAATGAGCTTGAAGAAATTGCAGATCGAATTACCGTACTCAGGGACGGACTTTATATAGATACAAAAAAGATGGATGAAATAACAATCCATGATATTGTAACGATGATGGTAGGACGCGAGGTTGAATTGTATGAATCTGTTGAGATTGAGAATATAGATTATGAGGTGGCCGATAAGGTCCTGGAGGTCCGCGGCTTGTCTAAAAAAGGGCAGTTCCTCAATATCAATTTTGAACTTTACCGGGGAGAAGTTTTGGGCATTGCGGGTTTAGTCGGCAGCGGTAGAAGTGAATTGATGAACCTTATGTTCGGTATTGATCAAATTGACGACGGTGAAATACTGGTCAATGGCATACATTGTGAAATTAATTGCGTGCAGGATGCTCTTCTGCATAAAATTGCAATGATACCTGAATCGAGGCACATGCAAGGCCTCGTTTTGATGCATAGCGTAGAAGAGAATATTACACTCCCGGTAATCCGCCGTTTTCAGAAGGGGGGAATATTACGCA
>CAZSGZ010000084.1:0-13236 GCA_964606455.1 uncultured Spirochaetales bacterium | reverse complement strand
AGGAGAACCCATGGCACGAACAGAACCGGTTCTTAGCAAAGAACATATAAAATCCATATACGCAGACCAAAGCAATGCACTTTCTAAAAACGGAAGTGTTAAGGATGCGCTCAAATCAATAGATGTATCTGATTTTCCCAATCGCAAAACCACCGGATGGGAAAAAACGGAGATTCATAACATTATGCGGCATAAGTATTCAAAACCTGCATATTACGAAACCGACGAAGATTATATCAGACAATTCATGTTTTACGGAATTGATGCCGATATTTTAGTTTTTACCAACGGCTATTTCAGTGAAAAGCAATCGGTTATTAAATCGGCCGATACATTTTACATCGGTTCTTTAAAAAGAGCTTTCGCAGATATGCTCCAAAGAGCGGATGAAGGGTAACGGCACTGTCGCTGCCGTTCTGATGATGCACAAACGTGTTTTCCCGTTCCAATTCTTCAAATAAATTTCCTCCGCCGCTGCAGAGAGAAACAATGGCAGGATTAATTTCATGAAAAACAGAGCAGGAGATAAGGAGCTCCTTCCGCTGCTTATCGAAGGAAGGGATGACCTGTTCTCTGAAAAAGTCGTCCAGGTTCCGCAGCCGTTTGGTTTCGAGAAAATAATCTATTTGCCGTTTTTGCTGTTCCCTGTCCATTTTCGAGAGGTGCTCCAGGAGATAAATGAGGCCCCCGATCCACCCCCTGGTGATGTGCAGGACCCTTTCGAATTCCCCCGGCTCGAAGCTTATTTGATATTGGTCCTCCAGGAGCTGCCGGGCCTCGCTTTTTGTAAAAACCAGGTCCTCCTGCCGCAGCTCGATCAGTTTTTTCGCTGCCCGCATTGCATAGAAATGGTCCGGCGGATATGTCCGTGAAATAATAATGAAATGGTGAGAATCGGGGGTGTTTTCCAACAGCAGCGTAATTCCCCGGACAATGTCCGGAACGTCCGATAGGTAATGGAAATCATCAAGTACAAAAAACAGTTCCCCCTCCGGCAAGGGGCGGAGAAACGAGATGAACAGGGCGATTTTTTCATCTATCCGGGATTTTTGTTCTATTTCGGACATTGCTTTCGGTATTTCAATGTCAAAGGCGGAATGCATCCCTAACAGAAGATTGTGCAGCAGGATATCCGGCGAGGTGTCTTCCGGACCGACCCTGTACCAGAGTGCCGGGACCCCAATACGTGCGATAAAATCGGCGGCAAGGGTCGTTTTACCGTCTCCCGCCTTGCCGTGGATGAGAAAGAGTTTCCGGTCTTTCCGCGCCGCCAAGTGGTCGAGCAGGCGCTGTTTGTGAATAATCCCCTGCACCGACGGCGGCGAATACTTTCCCGGGAGAATGTACAATTCTTTCACACTGGTCCTTTTATGATCTAAAAAGCATATCCATTATATAAATTTTGGTCAATATGAAAATATAATTGTTATGTCATACCTGTGATTGAGGAATATCAGAGCTTTGGGATATAGATAAGACATACTTCTAAGGAGAGATACTATGAAAAGCGGTGCGAAAAGCAGAGCTATGTTTGAACGAGCGAAGGCCGTTATGCCCTGCGGCGTTAGTTCAAATTTCCGGTACTGGGGAGATGACAGCACCCTTATTGTAAAAAAAGGCGAGGGTGCTTACCTTTGGGATTTGGACGATAAAAAATATATCGATTACCGGCTGGCATTCGGGCCGGTTATTTTAGGGCATGCCCATCCGGAGGTCACGAAGCGGGTGACGGAGAATTTGAGTATGGGCAATGCATTTGCCATGACCAACGAACTCGAGATCCGGGTTGCTGAAAAAATATGTAAAATGACGGGGATGGACCTTGTGCGGTTTGCCAATTCCGGGACCGAGGCAACCATGGGGGCAATCCGGATTGCCCGGGCATGGACCGGCAGGGACGGTGTGTTGAAATTCGAAGGGGCCTACCACGGTTTCCATGATTATTCGCTGTGGAACACCTATCCTCCGATCCCCGGCGCCGGCTACCGGCGTTCCCCCGTCCTCATCCCCCAGGGGTCGGGAATCCCCGAAGGCATACGCGATTATATGTACTCCGTTCCCTTTAACGACAAGGAGCTGCTGGAAAAAGCGGTGCGGGAAAACTGGGGTGATATCGCGACGATCATCGTAGAACCCCTCTTAGGCAACCAGGCTTCCATCATGCCGCAGGACAATTACCTGCAGTATGTGCGGGAGTTGTGCGATAAATACGACATTGTCATGATAATGGATGAAGTGAAAACCGGTTTCCGCATAGCCAAGGGCGGGGCGCAGGAATACTTCAACGTAAAGGGCGATTTGGCCTGCTACGCCAAGTGTCTCGGCAACGGGTTTCCGGTAGCGGCAATTGCGGGAACGAAGAAAATCATGGAAGATGTCGGCCCGGGGAAAATCCCTCACGGCGGGACCTACGCCGGCAACGTCGTTGCCATGGCCGCCGCGGAAGCGGTCCTCGATGTAATCGAGGAGGGGGCCCTGGAGAGGGTTTTCGCCCACGGTAAACGGCTGCTGGAAGGCTGGAAAGAGATCCTGGGACGCTCCGGAATTCCTCACGTTGTCCAGGGCCCCCCGGCCATGCCGGGTATTGTCTTTACCGAGGAGCCGGTGTGCACCGAATACAGGCACTGGGCGGAAGGTGATCATGATCTGTACGAGGAAATAATCCAGAAGCTCTTTGCGAAGGGCGTTATGCCGGACAAAGATTCCAGAGAGCCCTGGTTTATCTCGGCGGCGCATTCCGACGCCGATGCCGATTTTGCCCTGCAGGCATTGGAGGATTCGGTGAAGGAAGTGACGGGTTGAAAAAAAAGTAGCCAAGTATGTAAAAATGGATTAAAATAAACACATCTTTTAGGAGGAGGTTCGATTTGGACGAAATTGTAGTAAAACTGCATGTGATCGACTGGATTATTGTCGTACTGTTTCTAGGCGGCATGATTTTCATCGGTTTCTGGGTCCACCGGAAGAAGAGGGGGTTCGATGACTACTTCATGGCAGGCCGATCGCTGACGGCACCGCTCTTGGTAGGTACGTTGGTATCCACCTTTTACGGGCTGGACACGCTGTTCGGCACATCGGAGGTGGCGTTCTATGAAGGTATTTCCGCCTTCTTTGCCTATTCCCTGCCGTACACCGCGCTGTATGTGGTCATGGCCTTCCTTGCGCCGAAGTTTAAGGAAAAATTTCCGACTGGAACGACCATGCAGGAAATTTCCATGAACAAGTACGGCAAGGGGGCCGGGGTGCTTGCGAGTATAGCCGCCTTTATCTATTCCACGAACACTATGGAAATGATGGGGATCGGCTTTCTGCTGCATCTTGTCGCGGGTCTTCCTTTCTGGCTCGGGACGATTATCGGGGCGGTCGTCGTTATCGTTTACACGTGGACCGGCGGTTTATGGGCGGTCACCATGACGGACTTTATTCAGTTTGTCGCTATGATGATAACCGTCGGTTTTGCCCTGATTATCGGCTGGAGGGCCATCGGAGGATACGAACGGGTATTTGAAGGCCTTACCGCATGGGCCGGCAGCGCGGAGGACGCTACGTACTTTTTCCGAGGAGGTGCGGGGTATCTTACCCCGTGGACGCTCTTCGCCTACTCTGCAACGGCATTTGCCGTGCTCTGTGAACCGGCGTTCTTCCAGCGGATGTTCGCTTCCGCCGGACCGAAGGAAATTAAAAAGGCCTTTGGAGTCGGTGTTCCCATGTGGCTGAGTTTCGACTGGGCCGTTACATTCTTGGGCATTCTCGGCGCCGCGGCAATCGGTCTCGGGATCATTCCTGAAGTAGAGGCGAACCAGGCATTGATGGCAATTGTCGGACAGTACCTGCCGGTGGGACTCCTTGGTATTTTTATTGCCGGTGTTCTCGCGGCGGCCATGTCAACGGCGGACTCCTACTTCCTCGTGGCGGGCGGTGTCGTTGGATTCGACATTTACAAGAATGTCATCAATCCCGATGCACCCCAAGAGAAGATAGAGAGGGTTACCAAAATCGGTATGCTTGCGTCGGCGGCGATGTCCATCGGTCTGGCCTTTGCATTCGATCGGATTATGGAGGTGTGGGTCTTTCAGGCCACCATTATCATTACAACGGCGCTGATTCCGGTCTACTTTGCGACATTCTCGAAGAGGCCGGTAAAAAAGATCGCCGGCATTCTCGCGACCGCCTTCGGACTCGGAGCTTCGGCTATATGGTATGTCTGGAGCAACTTTTTCGGGCAGTGGAGCGATGACTGGGAAGTGTATGTCATCAAAATAGGGAACTTGGAACTGTGGCAGGAATACGGGATTATCATTATCACCCCCATCGTTCTCATTATTTTCCTCATTGCTAACGCGGTCGGGAAGAAAACGGTACCTGAAATCGAGGAGGCACGCTAATGGGTTGGACGGTATTGAATTGGGTTTTTGGCATTGTATGTATTGTGGGTCCCCTATTGCTGATTGTCTGGTATTTTCGGGCACTTAAAGTGCAAATAAATAAATTGAAAGAAAATCAGGGACCTGAAAAGTAGATGTAAAAATGTAAAAAAATCGAGGCAGCATGCCCCCGGCCGGACCGGGGGGCTGCCGATTTTCTTGTGTACCCATCGCCGGGTCTGAAGGGCGGACGGCGGATATCTCACGCAAACAGTATAGTAACCGGGGAGTTTTTCATGAAAAAGGTGATTATTATCGGCGCCGGGGCCCAGGCAGCGGTAATCACGGGAGTTTTATCAAAAGCGGACGATGTTTCGGAAATTGTCGTAACGGATATCGATGAGGCAAGAGCGAAAGAGCTTGCCGAAGTGAACGGAAGTGCTAAGGTAACGGCGGAGCGGATCGACGCCTCCGATATCGACGGTATGGCAAAACGGATCAAGCAGGGGGATTTCGACCTGGTTGTCAATGCAACGGTCCCCCGGTTTGTTCACCATGTAATGAAGGCAAGCTTTTCCGCCGCGGTGAATTATCTCGATATGGCATCGAATGAAATATACCCCGAACCGGACATTCCCGTGGAGCAGTTTTTGTACGCCGGGGAGTGGAAAGCCGCCGGGCTGAAATGCCTCACCGGCGCCGGAGGGGACCCGGGTTTGTCGAATATTATGGCGAAGATTGCCGGGCTGGAACTGGACGAAATAGATTACATGTCCATTAAAGATTACGGTATTGCCGAATCTGAAGAGCCGGTCGCTTTGTGGTCGATGGAAACCTACTTGGAAGACTGCTACCTTCCCGCTACCATTTGGGAGGACGGCAAGCCGAAAAAGGTGGACCCCTTTACCGGCGAAGAGGATTACTACTTCCCGCCGCCCCTGGATACGGTGGGGCGCTGCTACTTTCACGACCACGAGGAGGCGGTAACCATTCCGCTGTATATCGGTACACCGATGAAGTACTGCGACTTCAAGCTCGGTGAACCGGGGTCGGAGATGTGGAAGTTTCTTATCGAAGGGCTGGGGATGATGGACCCGGAACCAATAGATTTCGGAAACGGCTGCAAGATTAGTCCCCGGGAGATGCTTTTCAAGAAAATCCCGTCGACCGCGCCTCCGAAAAAGCAAATCGAACTGTACGAGAAGGGAAAGCTTGAAAGTAAGCTGATGCTTACCTGCGATGCCCGGGGAAAACGGGACGGAAAAGAGGTGAAGTACAAGCTGTGGACTAACAGCCCAACCGGAAGCGAAGCTTGCGCGTGGATTCGCGGGACAAACGACGTGTCCTGGATGACGTCGATCCCCGCTTCGGTGTTTTCCCTGATGATGCTTCGGGGGCAGGTGCACCACTCCGGGGTGTTCCCGCCGGAAGTTTTTTCGGCGGAGGAAGTCGGCGTTTTTCTCGCGGGAATTAAAGAGTGGGGTATAACCGTAAAAATACAACAGGAAGAGGAGCGAATATGAAAAAAGTAATGGTCATGGGCGTCGGCGCCCAGGGAAGTACGATAGCGAAGCGGCTGCAGGAAGAGTCCGCGGTGGAAGAAATTGTCTGCGCGGATTACGACGAGAACGCCGCGAAGGACCTGGAGACAAAGCTGTCGAAGGCGAAAGCGGTACGGGTAAACGCGAAAAACGTATCGGAGATTGCCGGAGCGGCGCGGGGCTGCGGCCTTATCGTGAACGGCTGCGCTCCCGATTTTAACATGAACGTTATGGACGCGGCCCTTGAGGTAGGCGCCCACTATCAGGACATGGCCTCGGGGCCGGTGAGCGACCTCGGCTTTATCGAAGCGGTAGAGCGGCAGCTTGGCCGGGACGATGAGTTCAAGAAGGCGGGGCTGGCCTGTCTGACCAACACCGGGTCCGCTCCGGGGTTTGCCAACATCGTAACAAAAGAGTCGGTCGAAAAGCTCGATTCCTGCAGCCGCATCGAAATATCGGTGTACGACGGGATTTGGTCCAAAAAGTTCATTCCCTTCTGGTGGTCCCCGGAAACCGCTTTCGGCGATATGGCGGCGGAACCTATTATCTACCGGGACGGAAAGTTTATCCGTGTTCCGCCGTTTAACAATCCGGAAATGGTCGATTTTATCGGCCTCGGCTGCCGGCGGATGGCCGACCATGAACACGAAGAACCGGTAACCATGGGGATCCTGGCCGACAGGGCCTTGAAGGGGGTTAAAGAGGTGGTTTTCCGCTACGGGGGGCCCGGTCTCGATCTTGCGGAATATTTCTACAAAATGGGGCTGTTAAGCGAGGAAGCGGTGGATATCAAGGGGACGAAAATTGTTCCGATGGACCTTATTTCGAAACTGACCCCGCCGGCACCGAAGTATCCCGACGAAATTCAGGCCGTTTTGGACGAAGGGATGGTTTCGGAAGAGGGTGCCTTCCGTGTGCGGGTGGAAGGCCCGAAGGACGGAAAAAATGTATGCATCGACTGCTACGTGAATGCTCCGGGACTTACCGACGCCTTCGAAAAGGCCCGGATAACCCACGAGTCTTACTTCACCGGGCAAGCCGCCTTCCTGTTTACCAAGATGTTTGTAAACGGAAAGATCGGTTTGACAGGAGTATTTCCGCCGGAAATGTTCGATAACGATATGCGGAAGTACTATTTAACGGAAGCGGCAAAACTTGACATTACCGTAGATGAGTATATAACGTCCCGGCTTTACTAAGGCCAATACGTACATATCCCCCTGCAGCTTGACAGGGGGATGTTTTTTGGATAAACTTAGTGCGTTAAGTTTATACGATTTTACAAGGAGCAGAACATGAATGTGCGGGCTTTACAGGCCGTGGCGGCATCCGTCAGGGTCCTTACCATAGACGGAGTAGAGACATCCACTACGGGACATCCGGGGATGGCCCTAGGATGTGCCGATGTAGGAGCGGTCCTTTTTGGCGAGGTCCTTCGGCAGTACAATAAAGTGCCTGATTGGCCGGACCGGGACAGGTTCGTCCTGTCCGCGGGTCACGGTTCGATGCTTTTATACTCCCTCCTGCATTTGGCCGGTTACGGCTTGCCGAAGGAGGAGCTTGCGCGGTTCCGGCGGGTAGGTTCCCTTACGCCGGGGCACCCCGAATACGGGCATACCGTTGGAGTGGAGACGACCAGCGGGCCCTTAGGTGCCGGATTTGCCACCGCCGTCGGGATGGCAATTGCCGAAAAAAAACTTGCCGACCGGTTCAATACACCGGAACATACCATTTTCGATCATTATACCTATGTACTCTCCGGGGACGGCTGCATGATGGAAGGAATTACCGGAGAAGCCGCTTCCTTGGCCGGGCATTTACGGCTTGGGAAGCTGATTGTCTTGTACGATTCGAATGAAATTTCAATCGAAGGTCCTACCTCCATTACCTTTACGGAGGACGTGGCCGCCCGGTTCAGGGCTTACAATTGGCAGACCCTGGAAGGAAGCGCCCACGACATGGAGGAAATTGCCGATCTTTTGGCCGCCGCGAAAGAGGATACGGAACGGCCGACGCTGCTCCTTCTCCACAGTATTATCGGGAAAGGGGCGCCGAACATGCAGGGCCGGCACGAGGTCCACGGAAAACCCTTAGGGGCGGAGGAGGGAGCCGCGGCAAAACGCAGCTTGGGCGTTCCCGGGGACGAGGCATTTTATGTCTTCCCCGAGGCGTATGACTATTTTCGGGAAAAAGAAAAGATGCGGGAAAAGGAGTATCAGGATTGGCTCCGCGTGACGGAGGCCTGGGGGAAGGCGAATCCGGAAATGAAGCGGGACCTGAATTCGTTTCTTGAAGAGGGCAGGTCTTGGTATGCCGACGCGCGGCTCCCGGAATATGCCGTCGGCGATTCTGCAGCGGGCCGGGACGTCAGCGGAAAGTGTATTTCCGCCTATGCCGACGCGGTTGAAAATTTTATAGGAGGTTCGGCCGACCTTTCGTCGACCACGAAAACGGAAATGCCGGGACATGACGATTTCCAGGCCGGCTCCCTTCACGGAAAGGTTTTCCGGTTCGGGGTCCGGGAACACGCAATGGCGTCAATCGTAAACGGTATTACCCTCCATAAGGGCTTCAGGGCTTTTTGCGGCACCATCCTCATTTTCGCGGATTACATGCGGCCGGCAATGCGCTTGGCCGCCCTCATGAAGCTGCCCGTGATTTACGTCCTTACCCACGATTCTATCTTTATCGGCGGCGACGGCCCCACCCATCAGCCGGTGGAACATCTTACCTCCCTTCGAATTATCCCGAACATGTGGGTCCTGCGCCCGGCGGACCCGGAGGAAACGGTGGAAGCGTGGAAAATGGCCATGGACCGGAGGGACGGGCCCGTGGCCCTTGCCTTGAGCAGACAGCCGGTAAAGGTGTTCCCGAAGGAAGATGCCTCTTGGCGGGACAATATGCGGAAGGGAGCGTACATCGTTCGTGAGCCCGGCGGGGGCCTGCCGGATATTATCGTAGCCGCCACCGGTTCGGAAGTGAACATTGCCCTCGATGCCGCCGCCCTGGTGCCGGAGAAGCGGGTGCGGGTGGTTTCCATTACATGCAGAGAATTGCTGATGCGGCAGCCGGATGACTATCGCAAGAAGGTCCTCCCCAGGGGAGTCCGTACCATCGTCGCGGAAGCCGGCGTTACATGCTGCTGGGAAGGGATCGCTTCATCGCCGAAGGATGTATTCGGCATCAACCGGTTCGGTGAGTCCGGCCCCGGGGAAGAGGTGGCCGAGCATATCGGATACAACGCGGAAGTATTGGCACAATTGATACGGGAAGAAGCCTAGCTAAAGGAGCTGACAATGTACGAAAAATTACAGGCATATCGAGAAAAGGGAAAAACAATACGGATCGGGGCCGTCGGCGCCGGCTGGATGGGCAGCGGTTTTGTCGCGGCGGTGCGGCATGTTCCCGGGATGGAAGTGTCCGTTTTGGCGGATGAGGATGTCGGGCTTGCCCGTTCGGTGTTTATGGAGCAGGGCGGGGTTGCCGGGGAAGATATTGTCGAAACCAATTCGCCTGATACGGCGGCGGACGCGGTGCGTTCGGGGAAGCGGGTGGTTACCGGCGACGGAAAGCTCGCATCGAAGGTCGGCCCCTTAGACATTATTACCGATGTAACTCCGTCTCCGGCATCCGGGGCCGATACGGCTTTCGCGGCCTTCGGGAATGGAAAACCGGTGGTCCTTATCAATATCGAAGCCGATGTAACCGTAGGTCCGGCGCTGAAGCGGCACGCCGCGAAGGCTGGGGTCATGTACACCGTTTCTTCAGGAGACGAACCGGGCTGTCTGATGGAGCTTTGGGACTTTGTCCGATGCTTAGGCTACGAGCCCATTGTTATCGGGAAGGGGAAAAACAATCCCATGGATCCCGATGCCACTCCGGATACGGTCCGGGAATCGGCGGAAAAGGCGGACAAGGACCCGTTCCAGGTGGCTTCCTACGTCGACGGCACGAAGACAATGTTCGAGATGTCCTGCGTTGCCAATGCCACCGGCTGCAGACCCATGCGGCCCGGCATGGCCGGCCCCGAGGCGGACACGAATACGGTTACCGAAATATTTGCCTTGAAAGAGGACGGCGGCATTACGCCTTTTCCGGGAGTTGTCGATTTTGTTCAAGGGTCCGCCATGGCGGGGGGGGTGTTTATTACCGTCCGGATCCCCGATGAACGGATCCGGGCGGACCTGCAGTATCTAAAGGTAGGGAAGGGGAGTTATTCCACCTTTTTTCGGCCCTACCATCTCTGGTTTTTGGAGGCCCCGATCTCCATTGCCCGGGCCTTCTTTTACAACGAAGAAACCCTCGTCCCCTTAGACGAGCCCGCGGCGGATGTGGCGGCGGTAGCGAAATCGGACCTTTCGGCAGGTACATTCCTCGATACCTTCGGCGGCTACACCTTTTTCGGCCGTATGGACATGAAAGCGGCCTGCGTAAAGGCCAACGCCCTGCCGGTGGGGCTGGCGTCGGGTGCGAAGGTAATAAAACCGCTTGTAAAGGGGGAGATCATTACCTGGGATGACGTGGAGCTGGACGAAACGAGCACTATCGTCAAACTCCGCAGGGAACAGGACGCTATAAATACTCCGCGTAACGGCTGATCAAATCTTCTTCAACCTCAAGCTGCCGGAGTTTCTCCACCGTGGGCCGGCCCTGCTTGTCCCAGCCGCGGAACTCGTAATACTCGTTCATTGCGTTGGTAAAGGCTTCTTCGGTCATGGGGAGGTCCTTCGGCGGACCTTCTTTGAGAAGTTCCTTGAAAAACCGCTGCGGGAGGGTGTCCTCTTTCCGGTCGAAGCCGGCCATAATGTTGTACATCCGCTGCAGGTTGAAAATCCGCTCTCCCGCCGTATTGACCCGCTCCGCGGGCCAGGAGCCGCCGTAGGTCACTTCAAAGAGGCGCCCCAGGGTTGCCGCTTCGATAGGCCAAAAATCACATACCCCCATGGAAAACTTGGCGAACTGTTCGTTCTGCATTTCCGCCACCAGTTTCCCCTTTCCGTCGAAGGTAAAGGGGTCCAGTTCCCCCCAGGCCTCCAGGGCAATAGGGTAGGCGCTCATGTGGCAGCCTCCCCGGGGGGCGGTTGCGTAGGCGATGCCCATACCCCAGGAACCCCGAGGGTCATACCCCGGCAGGTCCATCCCTTTAATCTGCATGGCGTATTCTCCGTGTCCGTATCGTTCCGACAGCGCCTTCGATCCCGCGGCGGCTTCGGCCCCCGCCCCCCGGCGGAACGCGATGTCGTTCATCAAGGCCAGGGCTTTTTCGCTTTCCCCGAAACGGATACCGAAGTCGTGGATCCCCTTTTCGGTCATCTCCATCATTGCGGCGACAACCCCGCCGGTGGAGATGGTGTCCAAGCCAAGGTCGTCGCAGAGAGCGTTCATTTCGATGACCATTTTCCGGCTGCCGTTGCCGATAGATGATCCGCAGAGGGCAATGGTTTCGTACTCCGGCCCTTCCACCCGGGAAGTACCTTCTTCCAGATAATTGCCGCAGGAAATGCCGCAGGAGAAACAGGCCTTTTTGTTTTTCCTAACCGCCTTGAATGACTCGGCATTGATCGATGCATATTCGGCAAATCTTCCTTCCTGAAAGTTTCGGGTGGGCAGCAGCCCCGATTCCTGGCTGTAATCGACTAAAACCGGTGTCCCGAATTCGTAAATTTCATTGTCCTCGGCGGTCACTCCGTCCTTTTCATGCACCTCCGCTGCCAGTTTCATGCAGGCCTCCACGTCGGGGACATGTACGTCCAGCCAGCCCCGGATTGCCAGGGCTTTCAGGTTTTTACTGCCGAAAACGGCGCCCACACCGCCTCTGCCGAGCTGACGGTACCGTTCCGACGATACACAGGAGAAGGGTATCAGATGTTCCCCCGCCGGACCAATGGCGAGGATCTTAACCTTATCGTTGTCCAGGTCCTTTTTCAGCTCGGCATCGGCTGCGAAGGTGCCCGTGCCTTTTACAAACGACGCGTCCCGTATCTCAACCGTGTCGGGATCGATGTAAATATAGCTTAATTTGTCCGCCTTTCCGCGGACAACCACCGCGTCGTAACCGGCGTATTTTAGTTCCGCACCGGCATGCCCCCCCACGGAGCCGTCGGTAATGGTGCCGGTTTGGGGGGATTTACAGGTAATGGCCAGTTTCGCGGAGCAGGAAACGATTGTACCCGCCATAACGGACGTGGTAAAAACAAGTTCGTTTTCCGGAGAAAGAGGGTCGGTATCCGGGGGAACGTCCTCCATAAGAATCCGCGCGCCCAAACCTTTTTGCCCGAAATAGTTTTCCACCCATTCCGTGGGTATTTCTTTCGTTGTGTGGGTCCCCGTTGTCAAGTCTATTATCAGCATTTTGCCCCAAAAGCTGTTCATTTTTTCACCCCCGATTTCTCTTTCAACGTGATAACACCCTTCGGGCACCACTCGACGCATTTCGGTTCCCCGCCGCAGAGATCGCAGATAATGGATTTCTTCTCTTCATTGAGATAGATGACCCCGGTGGGACAATTCTTGACACACGTTCCGCATCCGATGCATGTTTCATGGTCCACAATCATCCAGCGGCCGTTATTGGAAATCGCGTTGACCGGACAGACGGACTCACACTTTTTGCAGAAAATACAGTGACTCGAAGTAATGTTGATTCCTTCATCGGTATATTCATGGGTTATTGTTAACCGCGCTTTTTCCGGATTGAAGGCACCGTTGTGTGATGCCGAACAGGCCAGTTCGCACAGTTTGCAGCCGGTGCAGCTGTCATATGAAAATCGTAACGGCATAGTCCCTCCTGTGAATGTTTATTGTACGAAATATTGGCATATTCCCGCAAATTCTTTTTGTAAAATGACGAGAATTAACAGAAGCGTAACAGAATAATGTCAGGACATTGGATAAGAACCTTGATATACTATGTGTCCGTATGATTTTGGTAAACGGAAATAAAATGCCATGGCATGAGGGGATAACGTTTCGGGAAATTTATGCCTTTTTAGGATATACCATTTCCCGGCCCCCGGTCCTTGTAAAGGTAAACGGCCACACGGTCCGGCGGAAGGAGCGAGACGAATATTCAATACCCGACGGGGCGGAAATTACCGTAACCGGTACGCTGCGGGGAGGATAGAAGGACGATGATCAATAAACGGATTTGGGCTACAGGCGGAATGCTTATTGCCGTAATATTCATAGCGCTGCTGGTAAATAAGCGGCTGCATGAGCGGGAGGAAACTCCCGCGGAAGCGGTGGAAACCGCGGCGGAAGCCGGAAGTGAAGCTGACGGCACTGCTGAAGAGACTGCCGCTGAAGAGACTGCCGCTGAAGAAGTGCCGGAG
>CAZSGZ010000083.1:0-13366 GCA_964606455.1 uncultured Spirochaetales bacterium | reverse complement strand
TGACGGGCAAAAAACTACTACAACTATGTCTCGGAACATTGATATTCATCCTCCTTTCGGCATCAACGGCGTGGGGACGGGGAAGGAAGGAAAATTATCCCGATCCCGGAGACATGTCGATGCTGCGGATAAACGATTCCGTTCCGGTGGATCCGGAGGTAACAAAAGGAAAACTGGAAAACGGCCTGACCTACTACATCCGCCGCAACGGAAAACCGGAGAACCGGCTGGTACTCCGCCTGGCAGTTAATGCCGGTTCGATTCTCGAAACGGAAGAACAGCGCGGACTCGCCCATTTTGTCGAACATATGGCTTTCGCGGGAACTGAAAATTTTGAAAAGGACGAAATTGTCGATTATCTCGAGGGGATTGGAATCCGCTTCGGCCCGGATATCAATGCCTACACCTCTTTTGATGAGACTGTTTACAAACTGACGGTCCCCACCGACGACCGGGAAGTTGTAGAGAAGGGATTTCAGATTCTTTCGGAATGGGCTTTCCGGGTCAGTTTCGAACCCGAGGAAATTGACAAGGAGCGGGGTGTGATAATCGAAGAATGGCGCCTCGGCCGGGGTGCGCAGGCCCGGATGCGGGAGGAATATTTTCCCGTGCTGTTCCGGGGGTCCCGTTATGCCGAACGGCTCCCCATCGGGAAGAAAGAGGTCATTGAAAATTGTGAATACCGGACCCTTACAGATTTTTACCGGGAATGGTACCGCCCCGATCTCATGGCGGTTTCCGCAGTAGGAGATTATCCGGAGGAGGAGATCGAGGAACTTATAAAAAAATATTTTGACGGTGAAGCTCAGGGTAAAGACGGAAAAGAACGGCCCTTCTATCCCGTGCCGGACCATGAGGAAACCCTCTACAGTACGGTCACCGACCCGGAAGCGACGAATACGGTTGTACGGGTGATGAAAAAGCACGACCCGGCAAAGCAGCGGCGTGTTTCAGATTACCGGGACATGATTGTCCGTTCCATGTATGACCGGATGCTGAATCAGCGATTGAAAGAGCTGACGCAGCTGCCGGACCCGCCTTTTATCTATGCCGTTTCGGAGAGTGCCGATTTGGTACGGACAAAGTCGGTGTACGAACTGGCCGCGGTCGTTCCGGAAGGCGGAACGGAACGGGGCCTGGAAGCGCTGATGACAGAGGCGAAACGGGTCCGTCTGCACGGGTTTACGGCCGGGGAGCTTGCCCGGGTGAAAGAAGAACTTCAAAGTTATTATCAGCGGGCCTATGACGAACGGGACAAAACGGAGTCCTTTAGTTTCGCGGACGAGTACGTTCGGAATTATTTACGCGGGGAATTTATTCCGGGTATCGAGTATGAGTATGAACTGTTCCGGCGCTATGCTCCGGAAATCGGCCTTGAAGAGGTAAACAGCCTGGCGGCAGCGCTCCTGGCAGGGGACAACAGGGTGCTTTTGGTAACCGGTCCGGAGCAGCAGCGGGAGGTCCTGCCGGGCATCGACGGCCTCAAAGCCGTCCTGGAGCAGGCGGAGCGGAAGGAAGCAGGCCCCTATATCGACAGCATCGCCGCGACCGAACTGTTTCCCTTCTCTCCGGTTCCGGGGAGCGTTATCCGGGAAATCCCTCATCCCGAATACGGCATTACCGAGTTGATACTGGAAAACGGCGTAAAGGTGCTGCTGCGGCCGTCAAAACTCAAAAACAGGGAAATCCTTCTGTCGGCCTACAGTCCCGGCGGCGTTTCCACCGTACCGGATGAAGAGTATGTATCCGCTATGATGCTTCCCTCCATTATCGGTGTGTCCGGGGTGGGTGACTTTTCGGCGGTGGAACTGCGGAAACTGCTGGCGGGGAAACAGGTCTCCCTCAACCCGACGGTGGGCAGTTATCTCGAAGGATTTTCCGGTTCCGCCACCCCGGAAGACCTGGAAATACTCTTTCAGCTGGTTCATCTCTACATGACATCACCCCGGCAGGACAACGATGCCTTTCGTTCACTGAAATCCCGGCTGCAGGCGCTTATCGCTAACCGGCTGCTGCAGCCGGAAGCCGTATTTTCCGATAAAATGCAGGAACTTATATCCCGCGACCACTTTCGGCGCCGTCCCCTGACCTCCGCGCTTTTAGAGGAGATGGACCCGGACACCGCCTTCCGGGTGTATAAGCAGCTCTTCGGTGATGCCGGAGACTTTACCTTTTTCATTGCCGGAAATTTTGAAATTCAGCGGATGAAGCAGCTTGTCACCGCCTATCTCGGCAGTCTGCCCTCCGCCGGAGGGGGTGCGCACTGGGAGGACGAAGGGGTCAGGTTTCCCGACTCGGTTATCGAAGAGAAGATTTACGCGGGAATCGAGGCAAAGAGCAGGGTGTCCCTTGTATTCGGCGGACCCCTCGCCTGGAGTTACCCCCGCCAGCACATTTTTGATTCCCTTATTCAGGCCTTGGATATCCGGCTGCGGGAGGTAATACGGGAAGATGTTTCGGGCACCTACGGGGTTGGAGTTTCGGGGGGATTCGCGCCGTATCCCCGGGAGGATTACCTGCTGCAGATTTATTTCGGCTGCGATCCGGAACGGGCGGAGGAACTGACCGCCCTTCTGTTTCGGGAGCTGGAAAAAGTGAAGGATGTCCCTTTCGAGGAAACAATTCTGGATAAAGTCCGTGAGCAGCAGCGGCGGAGCTTCGAGGAGGCACGGGAGGAGAACCGTTTCTGGACCGCGGTCATGCGGGAAGCGGAGCTGTACAATCTGCCCTATGAGACTATTCTGGACATGGAAGCGCTGATAGAAGAGGTAACGGCGGAAAACATACTGAATTTTGCCGGAGAAGTGCTGCGGTTTGACAGGTATGTCCTCGGTACGCTCTATCCCCGGCGGGAATCGACCGGAGACGGTGAAAAGTAGTCCCCTGTATGCGGACGGTCCGTCTTATGAAGTCGCGTATTTACTCGGGATCCGTTCCATGGCAAGTTTCCCCGTCCGGATGGATTCGATAATATTGTAGGGGTGAAAGAGGTTTAACGCGTTTTCTACGGCATTGGGGCTGCCGGTAACTTCTAAAATCCAAATATTTTCGTAGGAATCGATTATCCGTGCATGGACGGCGGTAATAATCTGCAGCAGTTCCCCCCGCTGCTTGTCGGTAACTTCGATTTTTATCAGGGCATGTTCCCGTGCAACGGCGTCCTTCTCCTTGATGTCCCAAGCCTTGATAACGTGTACCTGTTTCTGCAGCTGTTTCCGCACCTGCTCTAAGACGCTGTCGTCTCCCCGAACGACAATGGTAAACCTGCTTTTTCCGGGCTGTTCGGTATGGCCGACGGTCAAACTTTCGATATTGAAGCCCCGGCGTGAAAACAGTCCCGATATCCGGGTCATGACACCGGGAGTGTCGTCGGTTAAAACTGAAATGGTATGGCGCATCTTATTCTTCCTCCTCGACGTAATCGAGCAGCGATGCTCCCGTCACCATGGGATACACGTTAGCCGGTTTTTCGATAATGCAGTCGATGACCGTCGTGGTGCCGGACTTCATTGCCTGTTCGATTGCGGGAACGATTTCCGATTCTTTTGTTACCCGGATACCCTCGGCGCCCAATCCTTCGGCAAGGGCCGCGAAGTCGGCGGATTTTCCGATATGGCACGATTGATACCGTTTTCCGTAGAACGAGCTCTGCAGCTGCCGGATCATCCCCAGGCAGTAGTCGTTCATAATAAGGACAATAACCGGCAGGTCTTCTTCGACGGAGGTGACAAGTTCCTGGCAGTTCATGAGGAATGAACCGTCCCCGGACACACAGAGCACCGGCCGGTCCCGGTTTCCCGCCCGGACCCCCAGCGCCGCCGGAAACCCGAACCCCATGGTACCTAAGCCGCCGGAGGTGATAAACGACCGGGGGCGTTCGGTACTAATGTAGTGGGCGGCAAAAATCTGGTGCCTTCCCACATCGGTAACAATAATCGGGTCCGGCACGACATCCGCCGCCTTCCGGAGAATATTCGGCACCGTAACACCCTCAAACAGTCCCCGCAGGGGATGCTCTTCCGCTACTTTTTGCAGGTAGGCGCACCATTCACCGCACTGTTCCGGAGCGAGTCGTTCCGTCAGTTCGGGAAGGACAAGCTTGATGTCCCCGACAATGGGAAGCCGGGCGGATATGTTTTTGCTGATCTCCGCCGGATCGATGTCGATGTGAATAATTTGTGCTTTCGGCGCGTAGGTAGCGAGAGGTCCCGTCGACCTGTCGCCGAAGCGGGTACCCATTGCAAGAATAACGTCCGCCTCCTGCACCGCCGTGTTTGCCGCCACCCTGCCGTGGTATCCCACCATCCCCAGGTTGAGGCCGTGGCTTCCGGGAAATACCGATTTTCCCATCAGGGTCCAGGTTACGGGGACCCCGGTTTTTTCGACAAAAGCAAGGAGTTCTTCATGCGCGTCGGCGTGAAAAACACCGCCTCCGGCAATAATTACCGGACGTTCGGCCTTTTTTATCATTTCCGCCGCCCGTTTAATCTGCCCCGCGTGCCCTTTTTCGGTGGGTTTGTACCCTTCCAGGCTGCCCCGCTTGACCTGTTCCTCCGCGAATGTTTCGTTTTGTATGTCCTTCGGTATGTCAATAAGGACAGGCCCCTTTCTTCCCGTTGAAGCGAGGTAAAATGCTTCATCGAATACCAGCGGGAGTTTATGGGCTTCCTTTACCAGGTAGTTATGCTTGGTGATGGGAATGGTAATACCGGTAATGTCCACCTCCTGAAAGGCGTCGTTGCCGATCATCGTTGTCGGGACTTGCCCGGTAATGGCGACAATTGGAGAAGAGTCCATATATGCCGTGGCAATGCCGGTAACGAGATTGGTGGCCCCGGGGCCGCTGGTGGCCATGCACACACCGGTTTTTCCGGTTGAACGGGCAAAGCCGTCGGCCATATGCGCCCCCGCCTGCTCGTGCCTCGGCATAATATGCCGTATTTTTGAAGAACAAAGGCTGTCGTAAATCGGCAGGGTCGCTCCGCCGGGATAGCCGAACACAACGTCAACCTGCTGCCGTTCCAAAGACGTTACTACCGCTTTTGCTCCGGACAATTTACCTTTTCCCATTTCAACCTCGCTCCGATGATTCTAGTTAATTGAGTAGAAATGTCAACCTGTGGTAGGGTAGGGCATGGAACCGGAAGTATACGTTCCGCAGGGGGCGGCGGCGGCGGAGTTCAGTGAAAAGCGCTCCCGTTTTATCGGCAAAGCGGTAGGTGTAGAAACACGTGAAGAGGCGGAAGCGGAAATTGCGAAGCGGAGAGAGGAACACCCCGGATGCAGCCATGTGGTATATGCCTTCAAAATAGGACCTCCCGCGGGGGAAACCATGGGGATGAGCGACGACGGAGAACCGAAAGGGACGGCGGGGAAGCCGGTTTTGGAAGTTCTGAAGGGCAGCGGTCTGACAAATATACTGCTCACTGTGGTCCGCTTTTTCGGCGGGACAAAACTCGGTACCGGCGGACTGGTGCGGGCCTATTCCCGGTCGGCTAAGGAGACCCTTGAAAAAGTTCGCCGGGAGCGGTATGAAGTACGTGTTCCTTTTTCGCTGACATTACCCTACGACTTGTACGATCCGGCAAAACGGTGTATTGAATCGGCGGCGGGGCGGATAGTCGGGGAGGATTTCGGGACCGCCGTGGATATGTCTGGCGAAATCTCGGAAAATATGGTACAACTGGTGAAAGCAAAAATACTGGACCTTTCAAAAGGCGAAGTGGAGTTGCGATGTTCGAAGGACGTAACGGAGAGGTAGGTAACAATGAAACGAATAGCGGTATTGTGTATTGTAATGACCGCCGCGGCAGGTTTTTTATTTGCCGGCGGCAATCAGGAGGAAGGGGGAACAACGGGTGTCAAAGGCGGCGCGGGTACGTTTCAGGCGGGTGATATAACCGCCGAATGCCGTATAGCCGGGGAAAAACTGAATGTTACCCTTACGGCCCCAACGGAAGGGTGGATTGCAGTCGGTTTTCAGCCCTCTTCGATGATGAAAGACGCGAACATTATTATCGGATCTGTCGACGGGGATACGGTAACGATCGAAGACCATTTCGGCACTTCCGCGTTCGCCCATAAGCCGGACACCGATTTGGGGGGGAGCCGGGACGTCGAAGCCGGAGAAGGGTCGGAAGCCGGCGGAACTACAACCTTTTCCTTTGCCATCCCCCTCGATTCGGGAGATTCATACGATGCGGTGCTGCGTTCCGGGGACACGGTTAAAGTGATCCTCGCGTATGCTAAAAAGGACGGTTTCGGCACAAAGCACAGTTACCGGACTTCGGCTGAAATAACTCTGGAATAGGGGATTGGAAACGATGGCGGTTACGATACAAAAGGCTGAATCGAAGGATGATATTAAACAATTTATTCATTTTCCCTGGCGGATTTACCGGGGGAAGGACCGATACAATCCAAACTGGGTACCCCCCCTGCTGATTGGTGAAAAGGAGCTCTTCGACCGGGAGAAGAACCCGTTTTTTCAGCACGCGGCAATGGATAACTTTATGGCCTTTCGGGACGGAAAGGCCGTGGGAAGAATATCCGCGGTTGTGGATGATAATTACGTTTCGTTTCACAATGAGAAGGCGGGATTTTTCGGCTTTTTCGAAGCGGAAAACGATCCCGAAACTGCCTTGGCACTTCTGAAAACCGCGGAAGACTGGACGCGGGAGCGGGGGATGGAGAAGATGATCGGACCGATGAACCCTTCCACGAACCACATGCTGGGGGTCCTTATCGATTCCTTCGACGAACCTCCTATCGTACAGATGAATTACAACGAGCCCTATTATCCGGAACTTTTCGAGGCGGCGGGATATTCAAAAGAAAAAGACCTCCTCTGTTACCGGATGACAAAGGACAGCCTGGAACTGTCGGAAAAAATCGCCCGAGTAACGGAACTCGCGAAAAAACGGGGCAAACTCACGATCCGCAACATCAACATGAAAAAATTCGGCGAGGAAGTGGACCTGATCCGGGACCTCTACAACCAGGGCTGGGAAAAGAACTGGGGGTTCGTCCCCTGGACCCGGGAAGAGTTCGACACAATGGCGGAAGAACTGAAAATGATTGCCCGCCCCGAACTGGTCCTGATGGTGTTTGCCGATGAAAAGCTGGTGGGCATATCCATTCCCATTCCGAATATCAACGAAATTCTTGTTACAATGAACGGCCGGCTGTTCCCCTTCGGCATCTTCAAACTTCTTGCCGGAAAGAACAAAACAAAAATGCTCCGGGTGGCGATTTTAGGGGTCCATCCCGATTATCATAACAAAGGGATCGATGCCATCTTTGCTTACGAAACATACAAGCGGGGAGTCGAGCTCGGTTTCCAAGGAGCTGAATTTTCCTGGATTCTTGAAGACAACCATGCTTTGCGGAATATGCTGGAAACCTGGGGGACGACAATGTACCGCACCTACCGGGTATACGGCAAAAAATTATAGGAGATATTTATGAAGACTTGTTATTTGTTTCCCGGACAGGGAGCACAGTATCCCGGAATGGGGAAAGATTTTTTCGATGCCTCCGGTGAAGTCCGCGATCTTTTTTCAGCGGCTTCCGACATTACATCCATGGATTTGGAGAAGCTGCTCTTTGAAGGGACCGAAGAGGAACTGAAGGCGACGGACAAGACCCAGGTTGCCATTACCCTGGTAAACTGCGCCGCCAGTTTGTATTTAAAGGAGCAGGGAATAACAGCCGACGGTGCCGCGGGCTTCAGTTTGGGGGAATACGCGGCGCTCTGGGAGGCGGGGGTGCTTTCTCTGGAGGACCTGTTCGCAATTGTCAAGGCCCGGGGAGAGCTGATGGAAAAAGCGAGCCGTCACCTCGATTCCCCGGAAGGGTCTCCGGGTATGGCGGCGGTAATCGGTCTGGGGTACGATGATGTAATGAAGGTGCTGGACAACCTGAAGGAAGACCGGGTAACCCTTGCAAATTACAACAGCCCCATACAGATGGTGCTTTCCGGCACCGCTGCCGGCCTTGAAAAAGGGGAGAAACTCTTTGACGAAGCAGGCGCCATGAAATATGTCCGCCTGAAAGTCTCGGGACCCTTCCACAGTCCCCTCTTGAAGGAGGCGAGGGACGGGCTTGAATCGGAACTCGCCGGGAGGACATTTAACGACCCGCTAAAACCGGTGTACGCGAACGTAACGGGGAAAAAAATCAGTACAGGCGAAGAAGCGAAGAAACTGTGCGTGGATCAGGTTGTATCCACCGTCCGCTGGGTGGACGAGGAACAGGCCATTCTCGACGACGGGTACGAAAGGATCCTGGAAACCGGGCCGGGAAAGGTGCTGACGGGCTTGTGGAAGTCATTCCACCGGCAAATGAAGGCACAGCCCGCGGGAGCGGCGGAAGCGGTGCTGAAAATCGCCGAACAGGGGTAAGGACCGTCATCGGCGGGTACTTGTCAAAGCGGGGTAAAACCGGTAGGGTTTGTGGTCATGAATAAACGAGTCGTAATTACTGGAATAGGAACAATCAATCCTTTGGGGGACACCCCGGAGGATTTTTACAACAATTTAATGGCCGGCAAATCCGGGGTAAAACGGTGGGAATCCATCGATCTGAAAGACGTCGAGTGTAAAGTCGGCGGCGATATGGGGGATTATAACTGGAAGGAAGCCCTGGAACGTCTGGAGCCGGACCTAACGCCGGATATTTACAAACGTTCAAAAAAACTGTTTAAAAACACGACGTTTTCCGCCCGTATCGCGGTCCTGTCGGCACTGATGGCGTATAAAGATGCCGGCCTGTTCGGCAAAAAGGTCGACATCCACGGGACGAGTATTATCGTCCCCGGTCATAATCTGAATTCGAATTACGTGTTTGAAAACGCACGGCAGTTCTTTGAAGAGCCCGAATATATAAGTCCCTTAGCGGGGGTGGAGGCCATTGACCCCAATGTAGCGGCCCTTATAACGGAAATTCTCGAGTTACAGGGCCCGGCTTTCACCATCGGGGGCGCCTGTGCCAGCGGTAATTTAGCGCTTCGCGTCGGCTTCAGGGACATCGTTACCGGCGAGTGTGAACGTTCCATCATTGCCGGCGCGCCTTTTGATGTGTCGCCCGCGGACATTCAGGCGTCGGTCATTATCAACGCGGTGGTCATCAAGCCGGAATATCAGGAACATCCGGAAGCGGCTTCCAGGCCCTTCGATGCAAACAGATGCGGTTTTGTGTACTCCCACGGCGCCGGGACCCTCGTTATAGAATCGTTAGAGAGTGCTCGGGAGCGGGGCGCCGTCATACACGGCGAGGTGCTGGCGGTACGGGCCGGTTCCAACGCGAACCATCTTCCGGCGCCGGGCGCTGAAAAACAGGCCTGGGTAATGAACAAGGTCTTGGAAGACGCGGGGATTGCCCCGGAACAGGTCGATTATGTCAACTGCCACGCGACGGGCACACCCGTCGGAGACGTACAGGAGATAAAAGCCGTTAAAAGCGTGTTCGGGGACCATGCCTACAATTTAAAACTAAACGCTCCGAAATCGATGCTTGGCCACACCTGCTGGGCATCACCCCTTGTAGAGACAATTGCCGGACTGATGCAGATGAAACACGGGAAACTGCACCCGACAATCAATATCGGTCAACTCGACCCGGATGTGGACCTGGATGTATGCGCGGACGGGCCCGTGGACCATCAAATCCGCTACATGCTGAAAAATTCCTTCGGGTTCGGCGGTATTAACTGCTGCAGTCTCATTAAACGTTTCGAGGAGTAGCTGGAATGAACGCTTTTGTTACCGGCGGAAGCCGGGGAATCGGACGGGCCATTGTTGTAAAATTTATTCAGGAAGGGTACGGCTGCGGTTTTACCTATGTGGGGAATGAGGAGAAAGCACGGGAAACGGAACAGCTTGCCCGGGATATAAACCCGGAGGCCCGCATCCGCTCATATAAAATGAACGCCGGAGTATCTTCCGAGGTCGAGAAGGTTACGGAACAGGCAATAGATGATTTTGGTGATATTCACGTTGTCGTCAACAACGCGGCTATTGTCCGGAACAATGCAGCCGCGTTTATGGAGGACGACGAATGGGAAGATGTTATCAAAACAAACCTCTCCGGCCCATTCTATGTTATCCGCGGTTTTCTTATGCACTTTCTTTCGAATAAATTCGGGAGAATTATCAATATATCATCCCTTGCCCAGGACGGCTGCAGCGGACAGGCAAATTACGCCGCCAGCAAAGCCGGACTGATTGGTCTTTCCAATACCATCGGCCGGGAGTACGGCATAAAAGGAATAACGTCCAATGTCGTTACCGTCGGATACGTTCAGACCGATATGACCGGTGACCATTTAGCGGAAAGGCTCCATCAGGTATGGATGGATTACTGCCCCATGCGGCGGATCGGGAAAGCGGAAGAAATCGCGGGGATGGTACACTATTTAACAACTGAAAATGCCGGTTTTATTAACGGAGAAGTAATACGTGTCGCCGGCGGGCTGACATATATACCCTAATATAAAAAAAATGTAAGAAAAGAAGAGGTTATTATGAACAAGGTTGGAATTGAAAAGATCAATTTGTACGGAACTTCAATGTATCTCGACCAGCGTGCCCTGGCAATTGCCCGGAACAAAGACCCTGACACGGTTGTAAGCGATTTTCTTATAAATGTCCGGTCCTTGAATCCGCCATGGGAAGATACGGTAACCATGGGAGCGAATGCGGCGAAACCGATGCTGACCGAAGAGGAGAAGGAACAGATCGGCATGCTGATTGTAGGGACCGAGGGCAGCGTCGATTTCGGCAAGCCGATTAGTACGAACATTCACGGGGCCTTGGGGCTTCCCGCAAGCGTCCGGAATTACGAAACGAAACACGCCTGCTACAGCGGCGTTGCCGCCCTGGATACGGCGGTAAACTGGGTCGCTTCCGGCCTGAACAAGGGGAAAAAGGCGCTGGTCATTGCCACCGATTTCAGCCGGAAACACTTTAACCTGAAGGAAGAGTTCGTTATGGGCGGTGTCGGTGCCGCGATGCTGGTAAGTGATAATCCGAAGGTAATCGAATTCGAGACGGAAAAAAAGGGCACCTGGACGACGGATATTTACGACACCTTCCGTCCTTCGGCAACGGCGGAAATGGGGAACAATGAGGTCAGCCTCTTTACCTATATGGACGCCCTGGAAGGTTCTTACAACGATTATCTGGCACAGCTCGGCGCACCGATCGATTTCGATACATACTTTGATTACTATATTTATCATACTCCCTTCGCGGGAATGGCCTTTCAGGCCCACCGGACCCTCTGCAATATCGCACGGCCGAGAAAAAAATCGGAAGTGAAGGAGAGCTTTGAGAAAAAGGTATTTCCGGCTCTCCGCTACGCGAGGCAGATCGGAAGCACTTATGGTGCGAGCAATTTTGTCGGTCTCTGCAGCGTTCTTACCGATGAAAATCCGCCGAGCCCCGGCCAGCGCCTGGGTATGTATGCCTACGGGTCAGGCGCTATTGGAGAATACTACAGCGTTATTGTCCGGCCGGAAGCGGTGGAAACCGTCCGGGCCATGGATATCGACGCCGAGTTTGCCAAGCGGCGGGAAGTGACGGTGGAAGAATACGAAATGGTTGAAAATATCCGGGAGACGTACATCGAAAATCCGAATATAGTCCCCGATTTTTCCATTTTAGATAACTGGTACGATAAATTTTACAGCGGAAAGGGATATCTTGTCTTAAAAGAGGTAAAGGACTTTTACCGCACCTACGAGTGGAGTTAAGCATGGCTTCCGTCGAGTATTATGCGGACGGCGGAGCTGGCGTTATTACCCTGTCGAGGAGTTCCGAGGGAAACAGGCTGAATCTCGATTCCCTGAAAGAACTGCGCGCGGCCCTGGATACGGCCCTGGAAGACGCGGCCGTGCGGGTCGTACTACTGCGGTCGAACGGAGAAGTTTTCAGTTTGGGCCTCGACTTCGGCGCGGTGACGGATGAAAATAGTACCGTCGAAGAGGCTGTGGGGCTGTATCGGGGAATTTTGTATACGTTGTTTACCTGCGCGAAACCGGTTATAACGGTCGTGCAGGGCGATGTAAAGGCCGGGGGACTCGGCATCGTCTGCGCTTCGGACATTGTTCTGGCCTCGGAGAATGCAAGCGCCGAACTGAGCGAAGTTATTTTCGGTCTTATTCCCGCTAATGTTTTACCCTATCTGCTGCAGACGAGGGTCCCCGTAAGCAAAGCCCGGTACCTAATTCTTACGGCAAAACGGCTGGATGCTCGGGAGGCGTACCGTCTGGGGCTGTTTGATGAGGTTTTTCCGCCGGAACAGCTGGAAAAGGGCGTGAAGAAGGTTTGCAAACAGTTGTTCAGGAGCTCGCCGGAAGCGCTGGCCCGGACGAAGGCATTTACGGTAAAGCTGATGGAAGCGCCGTTTTCCCGGCGTCCCGCCTTAGCGGAGGGGGAACTGCTCGAAATATTCGGGAATGAAAAATCGCGGCAGGCAATTATTCAGTTTCAGGAGGGTGAACTGCCGTCGTGGTTTGCCGCCTTTTCTCCAAAACGGCCGCTGGTCCTGAAGCCGGAAGAATAACAGGAGGGCAGGATGAGTGAAAAAATGGAAATATCGACCCCCTTTCCGGGAGTCGCCGTTTTGAAAATGAATGACGAGGAAGGGAAGAATATATTCTCCGAGTCGTTTATTCATCATTTTTTAGCCGCCATGGACAGGGTTGAAAACGAGCTGGAACCGAAGGTGATGGTCCTTCGGGGGATGGAAGACGTTTTCTGCGGCGGCGCCGACAAACAGACCCTTATTGACCTCTGCGACGGGAGGATTGTGGTTAAAGATCTCGTAATTTCCGAGCGGCTGGTGAACACCGAGTTTCCGGTCATTGCCGCCGCCGAAGGGCACGGGATGGGCGGCGGCCTTTCCATGGCCCTGTGCTGCGACATCGTTATCTTTGCGAAAGAAAGCAGGTACGGCGCGGTATTCATGAACATGGGATTTACTCCGGGGATGGGTACAACCACCCTTTTGCCGGAACTCGTGGGGCCCTATATCGCAAACGAAATGATGTTTAGCGGCAAGCGCTTCAAGGGAAGCGAGCTGGCAAAAATGGGGACGGGAATTAATTATATTGTTCCGAAAAACGAGGTCATGAAAAAGGCCGAGGACATCGCTTTACAGATTGCCGAGAAAAATGTAAAATCTCTGCGCATTTTAAAATATACTCTGGGAGCGAAAAAACGGGACTTGCTGAACCGGGCCCGGATGCAGGAGGACCTCATGCACCGGATTAGTTTCGGTTTCTCCGAAACAAAACAGACAATAAACGATTTATACGTTGAATAGGAAAACCCTTGGTACAAATTGATTTATCGGGAAAAAACGT